>JAQBQL010000024.1 GCA_028287035.1 Labilithrix sp.
AACAGCCGGAACGGCACCTACGTGCGCCTCAAGGCGGAGCGCGAGCTCGCCCACGGCGACTACGTCTTCATCGGCCGCAAGCTGCTCCGCGTCGAGATCACCGCGGCCTGATCGGCGCGCGGTGACCGCACCGCTCTGGCCGGCTACTCGGCGAGCAGCTGCCGTGGCGCCGTGACCGGCGCGCCGGTCCACCCGTCGAGGGCGTCGTCCGCGGTCGAGAGCGCGAGGTCCGTCACGACCGGGGCCAGCGTCTGCAGGGTGCCCGGCAACGTGTTCTTCTGCGCCTCGTCGTTGTGCTGGAACGCGTTTGCGTTGGAGTACGAGATCGCGCCGCTCTGGAGGACATGCGTGAGGAAGAGCGCGCTCGATGCCCCGAAGCTCGCCGTCGTGCCGGCGATGAGCGTCCCGCCGTCGGGCGTCTTCAGGAGGCGATTGAAGATGTCCTCGCCCGACCCGCCGTACGTGCGCGAGTAGGTGAGGGCGCCGCCGCCGTCCACCTTGAGGAGCCAGCCATCGGACGCAGAGCCGAAGTCGCGCGAGCCGCCGACGAGCAGGCCGTCCGGTGTCTCGAGGATGGAGTTGCCGGCGTAGTCCAGCTGCGCGTTCGTCGGGTTCTCGAACGAGAAGCCCCAGACGAGAACGCCGTTCGCGTCGGTGCGGAGAACGACGCCTTCGGCCGTGGCGGTCGAGCCCGACGCGGCGAACCCATTGTCGGCGAGGGCCGTGCCACCGAAGAGCCGGCCCTCACCGTAGCTCTTCGCGAAGACGACGTTGCCGCTCGCGTCCGTCCGCACGATGACCGTCTTCGCGCCGCCGCTGATCGAGGAGGTGCCGAAGAGCACGATCCCGCCGTCGTTCGCCTCCGCGATCGCGTTCGGTGCGATGCCCGAGTAGGTCTTGGCCCAGAGGATCGCGCCGTTCGCGTCGGTCTTCGCGGCCCACCCCATGGAGTCGCTGTCGTAACGACCGCCCATCAGGAGCCCGCCGGTCTTCGAGGCGGCGAAGAGCGGCGGGGCCAGGAGGTCCTGGCTCACGATCTTCTTCGCCATGGTCGGCGCGCCGTCGTTGCCGAGGCGGGCGAAGCCAGGGGTCGTACCGACGCCGCCGCCGACCCAGCCCATCCCGTCGCTTCCGACCATCACGTCCTGCAGCGTGAACGTTCCCGTGATCTGCCGCTCCCAGATCGGCGTGCCGTCCGGGTTGTACCGCGCGAGGTAGCCGCTCGTCGCTGCGCCGTTGCTGCCGACGAGGAACGTGTTGTCCGGATACAGCGCGATCGAGGGAGCGCGGTCGTACCCGGTCGGCGTGACGACGTTCGACCACGTCTTGAACCCGAATCCCGACAGGCCGCAGGGGCCGCTCGCGAGCTCGGTCGTGCCGAAGTCCTGGGAGCCGTTCTTCTCGAGCAGGGGAATGATCCCGAGGAACTCGGTCTTCACGCCGTACGTGCCGTAAAGCCCCGCGGTCACGTTCCAGCAGGGCTCCTTGGACGTGTCGCCCTTCAGCTCGAGAAAGCCGCCGCCGCCCGCCGAAAGCGCGGCGTTGACGGGGAGCGTGTTGATCGATGCGGTGACGTTGAGGCCGAGCGAGCCGCGCGCGTCGATCAGGCCCTCGATCTGCAGCGGGTCGTCGACGCCCGTGGCCTTGCCGTTCAGGATGGGCTCGACGCCGTTCGTGCCGATCGAGAGGCCGACCTCGGCGTTGGCCGACTCGGTGCCCGACCACGCGAGCCGCGCCTTCGTGTTGCCCTTCAGCCGGACCTCGACGTCGACACCGAAGGTGAGGACGACCGGCAGCGGTCCCGCGTTGAAGACCACGGGCGGAAACTCGTACGTGGCGAGGACCTTCGTCTTGTCGAAGGTGTCGGCGTACTTGGCATTCACGTCGAGGGTGATCGACTCCGAGCCGGACACCGCGAATTTGCCCGTCACCTGCGTCTTGTCGACGGTGAGGCTGACGTCGGCACCGAGGCCGAACCCGATGCTCGCGCCGAGGGTGACGCCCTTCGTCACCTCGTAGTTCTCGAAGCCGAGCGTGAACTCCTCGCCGACCTTGCCGCCGTACTCGTCCTGCGGAGAGAGCTCGCCTGGACGCAGCACGCGGCTCTTCATGGTGACGCCGTCCTCGAGCTTCGCCTTCACGCCGGCGGGCTGGAGCAGGGTGCGGGGAACCGGAATGGTCCCCTTCTCGATCACCTCGGCGAGGGCTGCGGGCTGGGTCGTGAGCGTCGTTCCGGCGCCGGTCTTCGCGATCGCGGTGACCTTGCGCATGGCGCCGTACGGCGTCTTGGCGGACACACCACCGACGACGACGTCGTTCACGGCAATGCCGTCGATCGCGGCGTTCGTGCTCCCGAACGTCATCGTCGTCTGATCGGGTGACACGTCGCTCAGGCGGCCGAGGGCGTCGGCGTCGAGGATCTTCGTGGTCGGATAGAGGACGATGTCGCTCGCCGGCGCGTCATCGGAGCTGCACGCAGGAACGAATACCGAGCACGCCAGCGCAACGATCCCGGCGACGCCGGCTCCCCGAAGCCTTTTCATGAGGGCACGATACCTCGCTTGCGCGGTCGTGGCCTGTCACGCAAAAGGAGACCGGGGGGGTGCTGCCGGACCTTCCGCGTCACATCGAGCACGAACGCCGCACGGAGATGCAGCTCGGCGCCCGCGTGGTCGGCATCTCTAGCGTCGCCGTCGACCTAACGAATCGCATCCTTGAAGACTTGGGCCAGGCCTCTTGCGCACGCCGAAAGCGGCCCGCGGTAACCACCGGCAGCTCGTGAGTGTAGGCGTCTCCGGCGCCGCGGCCCAACGTCGAGACGCAATGCGGAAGACCATGGCCGTAGAAGGCGCCACACGTGAGAAGTCCGCTGGCGTTGACCCACCGCCATCCGAGTGCTGTGCTCGAGGGCAGAGCGACCAGAAAGGGGGACGCATGCGCAACGAGAATTGTACTGCGAGGGATGTCCGCAAGCACGCGCGCGAACGGATTCCCAACAACGATGTGACAGGAGCTGGGCTTTCACTTCCAGCCCGGTGCACGTCACGGTGAATCTCTTCCAATGAACCGCTATCGAAGCTACGGCGGCGGCGTTCTCGCGGTCGCCCTCTTCACCTTCGTGTGCTGTGGAGGCGCGATCGAGGACATTCCCGCGCACCCCGACGCAGGTTCGTCGGGTGAGCCCAACCCTTCCGACGCAAGCGATGCGGCCCGCTTTGACGCGACGCCACCCACGGTCCCCGACGCGGCAGCGCCTCCCACCGCGTGCGGCCCAGACCCAGGCGGCGTCTTCACGTGCTGTGGCGGAGAAGCGTGTCGCGGATTGTGCAGAGACGAAGGCCGCTGCGATTGCTTCGGGATCGATGGCGGCTGCTGGGAGGGCACCGTGTGCTGTCGCGGTGCGTGCACGTTGGCCAGGACCTGTGAGGGGCAAAAGCCATGATGCGTTCGGCAAAAGGGGTTTCGGTCGTAATCTTCACGGTCATCGCTGCGGCATGCAGCACACGAGGCAGTCACGTCGAGACCGCGGAGGGTGGTGACCCCGCGGAGCCCACCGATGGGGACCAGAACGACTCAGCCGCGGCACCGGGCCCAGCGAACGGCGGACCCGATGCGAGTTTTGGGGCCGACCCCGACGGTGGTTGGCCCATCATCGACGGCGGAGGCGATTGCGCGGTTCCGAATCTTCCAGCGGTCACGGCCTGCTGCGGGGGCGAGGAGTGCAGCGGCTACTGCGGTCGCGCACCTGACGGCGGAACCGAGTGCAGCTGTTTTGGCGTCACGGGTGGGTGCAAGAATGGGACGGTGTGCTGCGCGACCCTCTTTGGCTGTTCGCTACCCGGCGCATGCATCGGCTTCTGATCTGTGCCCGCGCGCGCTGGCCGAGAGTACCCGCTGGGGGGCGGACGGCGTGGGCGATGAGACTTCGGCAACGGCAAGGACGCGCGCCGAGACCCACGCTCTCGGACATGAACAGCCGGAACGGCACCTACGTGCGCCTCAAGGCGGAGCGCGAGCTCGCCCACGGCGACTACGTCTTCATCGGCCGCAAGCTGCTCCGCGTCGAGATCACCGCGGCCTGA
>JAQBQL010000027.1 GCA_028287035.1 Labilithrix sp.
CCAGGCCGCGGCCACCGCGGTCCGCGCGAGACGGGCGGTGAGCGCCGGCGCCTCGGAGTCCGCATTTCCGCTGGCCGTGGGCAGCGCCGCCGTCTGGAGGAGCCCGGCATCGGCCAGGGTCGGCGGACCGGCGCGCCCGCGACGGGCGACGCGGTCGAAGGGCAGGCCCACGACGAGCAGCCCGCCGACCTCCCGCTGTCCCGTCAGCTCGGCGGTCCGCGTGTACGCGCCGAGCGACACCCACGCGCCTCCGCCGAGCGGCCTCGGCAGCGCCCTCCGTCCGCCGGTGGCGCGGCCCACCAGGTCCTCGGCGTCGAGGTCGCCTCCCGCGGTCTGGTCGTCGAGGGCATCCTCGGCGGAGAGCGCGCGCGGGGAGGCCCGGGCCGCGCCCGTCACGGTCGTCGCCACTGCGAGAGAGAGCACGCACCACAGCCATCGCGCGAAGGAGGTCATCGGACCGCGCTCCAGCGAGCCTCGTGCCGCACGGGGCGCACATGATCCCGCGCGCTTGCGGCACTCCGCGCCTGGCCGGGCCGGCCCGGACCCCGGCCTGGCCACCCGGCTCTGCCTTTCTTGATTTGCCGCGGCACAAGGGCCACAGTTGGCGCCGTGGCCGGAGTCCGCCCGGGAGACGTCATTGCCGGGAAATTCCGGGTCGAGAGGGTCCTCGGTGAGGGCGGGATGGGCTACGTCGTGGCCGCTCGTCATCTGCAGCTCGGCCAGATGGTCGCGCTCAAGTTCATGCGCGAGGAGATCTGCACCCCGGACTACAAGAGCCGGTTTCTCCGCGAAGCACGCAACACCGTCCGCCTGAGGAGCAAGCACGTCTCGCGCGTCCTCGACGTCGGCGCCCTCGATGCCGGCGCGCCGTACATGGTCATGGAGCTCCTCGAGGGCACCGACCTGTCCGAGCTCCTCCACGCCTCCGGTCCGCTCCCGGTGCACGACGCCTGCGAGTACGTCCTCCAGGCCTGCGAGGCGATCGCCGAGGCGCACGGACACGGCATCATCCATCGCGATCTCAAGCCCGCGAACCTGTTCCTGACGCGCGGCCAGAGCGGCGAGCCCGTCGTGAAGGTGCTCGACTTCGGCGTCTCCAAGGTGCTCGAGCTCGGCCTCGACGAGGACACCAGCCCCGGCGGGCGCGCGCGGGGCGGCGGCGGCGGCATCCACCATCGCCTCGACAGCGTCGTCACGAAGGTCTCGGACCTCCTCGGCTCGCCCAGCTACATGGCGCCCGAGCAGGTCGTGTCCGCGCGCGACGCCGACCTGAGGAGCGACATCTGGAGCCTCGGCGTCATCCTCTTCCGCCTGATCAGCGGCAAGGCCCCGTTCCACGGGACCTCCCTCGGCGAGCTGATCCAGACCATCATGCACGGCCCCATCCCGAGCCTGCGCGACGTGAAGCCCGATCTGCCGCCCGGCCTCGAGCACGTCGTGGCCCGCTGCCTCGAGCGCGATCGTCAGAAGCGCCTCGGCGACGTCGTCGAGCTCGCGCGGCTGCTCGCGCCTTACGCGGGGCCGGTCGCGTCGCCGTCGCTGGAGCGCATCGCCATCCTCGGGCCGGCGCTCGTCGCGTCCGCGCCGCCGCCGATGATGACCAGCACGGGCCTGTCCTATGCCGGCTCGCAGCCGAGCGGCGCGGCGTGGTCGTCTCCGCAGGGGCGATCGTCGATCCCCGCGATCGAGCCGCCCGCGCGCAGGAAGGATCTCTCCACCGTCACCGCGGTGATCTGGGGCGCCGTCTTCGTGTTCTTCGTGGCCTTCGGCGCGATCATGGTGGTCCAGCTGCTCGCGAGGCGGACCGCGGCCGCCGAGGCGCGGCGCGCGAGCGAGGTCCCCGCCGAGGTCGAGGCCGTGCCGGTAACGGCCGCCTCCGCCGTGCCGAGCGCGGAGAGCCTCGGAACGGCCACGATCATCGCGACCGCCTCGCCGTCGGCGACGCCCGCGCCGCGGCCTGCACGGCGACCGGCGCGCCAGCCCACCCCTTCGTCCAAGGCCGGCGAGATCCCGGCGACGCGCGAGTGACCATCCTTCGCACCTGGCAGGAGGCGGGCGGCACGCTGGCGCTCCGCGAACGTGACGGCCGCCTCGACCTCGTGCTCGGCAACGTGGTGCTCCTCTCCAGCGCGGCCCTCGAGACCGAGAGCGGCTTCGGAAGGCTCGCCGCCGGCTCGTTCCTCGGCCCCGCTCCGCACGTCCTCGTGGGCGGGCTCGGCTTCGGCTCCACGCTGCGCGGCGTCCTCGAGATCCTTCCGGCGGACGGGCGCGTCACCGTGGTCGAGAAGCTCGCGGCGGTCGTCGAGCTGTCCCGCGCCGAGGCGGCCCGCTTCTTCGGCGATTCGCTCGCCGACCCGCGCGTCACCATCGTCCAGGACGACGTGCTCGACGTCATCGCCCGCAGCGCGGACCTCTCGGCCATCCTGCTCGACGTCGACAACGGGCCGGAGTGGGCGAGCTTCCGGACGAACGCGCGCCTCTATGCCGACCACGCCCTCGCCACCGCCCATGCCGTCCTCAGGCCGGGCGGCATCTACGCGGTGTGGAGTGGCTACCCGGCGGATCCCTTCGTGGCGCGGCTCCGGCGCGCGGGTTTCGTCTCGCGCATCGTTCCCCTCCTCGAGCGGGGCGTCGTCCGCGCGCGAGCTTATGTGGGCACGAAAGCGGGCTAGCGGCCTCCGCCGGAGACGGATCCGCGGCTCCGGGTTCCAGGAACGTCGGAACGGTGACGTGCTTGTCACACGTTCGACCCACAACGAATCCCAAACTGGCTAGATTCAGCGCGCAGATGAGCCTTCAAGACGTCATCCGATTCCTCCTGCCGCGCGAGGACCACTTCTACGACTTCCTCGAGAAGCAGGCGAAGGTCGCGCACGAGGGAGCGAAGGCGCTCGCCACCTTCACCGACAACGGGCACACCGCCGAGGAGGCGCGGGCCGCGGTGCAGAAACTGGAGCACGAGGGCGACGCCATCGTGCACGCGATGGAAGAGGCGCTCGCGAAGACGTTCGTGACGCCGATCGACCGCGAGGACCTGCAGCGTCTCTCGTCCGAGCTCGACACCGTGCTCGACCTGACGAACGGCGCCATCCGCGCCTGCACGATGCTCGGCGTCGAGGAGGCGACCGAGCCGATGCAGAAGCTCGTGAAGATCCTGGTCGACTGCACGCACCGCATCGACGTCGTCATGCCGAAGCTGCGGCGCCACCAGTACGCCGACATCGTCAACTGCACGCGCGAGCTCCGGAAGATCGAGAAGGAGGCCGACAGCGTCTATCGCGAGGCCGTCTCGTCGCTCTTCAAGGACAGCACCGTCGACGCGAAGAAGCTGATTCGCGAGAAGACGGTGCTCGAGGACCTCGAGAACGCAGTCGACCAGTGCGACTCGATCGGAGACATCCTCGCCAACCTAGCAATCAAGAATGGTTAGCCTGCTCGTCTGCGTCATCGTCACCGCGATCATCTTCGACTACATCAACGGCTTCCACGACGCAGCGAACGCGATCGCCACGGTCGTCTCGACCGGCGTGCTGCCCATCCGCACCGCGGTCATGATCGCCGGCGTGCTGAACTTCGTGGGCGCGATCACCGGCACCGCGGTCGCGAAGACGATCGCCTCCGGGTTCGCCGACCCGGCGCTCGTCACCCAGAGCGTCGTGCTCGCGGCGCTGATCGGCGCATGCATCTGGAACCTGATCACGTGGTGGTACGGGATCCCCTCGAGCTCCTCGCACGCGCTCATCGGCGGGCTCGCCGGAGCGGTGGTGGCCAAGGCCGGACTGTCCGCCTTCAAGTGGGCCGCGCTGTACCAGAAGGTGATCGTTCCGCTCGTCGCGTCGCCGCTCATCGGCTTCACGGTGGCGTTCGTCCTGATGATCGCGCTGCTCTGGATCCTCCGTAACCGAACGCCGCACGGCGTGCACAAGGCATCACGGCGCCTCCAGCTGCTCTCGGCGTGCACCATGGCGTTCGCGCACGGCTCGAACGACGCGCAGAAGTCGATGGGCATCATCACCCTGGCGCTGCTCGCCTTCGTGCGCGCCGGTCACGGTGGCATGCCGGCGTGGATGCTCCCGCACGGCGACAAGGTCCCCACGTGGGTCATCATCGCGTGCGCCAGCGCCATCGCGGTCGGCACGATGGCCGGCGGCAAGCGCATCATCAAGACGATGGGCTCGAAGATCATCCGCATCACCCCCATCCAGGGGTTCGCCGCCGAGACCGCGGGCGCCATCACGATCCTTGGCGCCAGCCACTTCGGCGTCCCGGTCTCGACCACGCACGTCATCAACGCGTCGATCATGGGCGTCGGCGCCAGCAAGCGCGTCAGCGCCGTGCGCTGGGGCGTCGCCGGCAACATCCTCACCGCGTGGATCCTGACGCTGCCGCTGAGCGCGCTCATCGCCTGGGTGATGATGAAGGTGCTCGCACTCTTCATCACCGAGTGATGCGCTACTTGCGGGCGCCGGCCTCGTTGCCGCCGTCCGCTCCGGCATCGGCGTTGGCGAGCGTCGGGTCGTAGAACGCGCCGGTCGTCATGTCGACGACGCCGGCCTGCCAGTGGCCGCTCGCATCGCGATGCATGCGGTCGCAGGCCTCGCCGGTACGCCCGCCGTCGAAGAAGAGATCGATGCAGACCATCGGCCCTTTCTCGATGCGCTCGTCCGTGTACTGCACGTCGAGCGCGTACTTCCGGCTCCCGGCCTTCAGCTTCATCGTCGTGTAGGCGCCGCGCGCCTTCACCTCGCACGCGTCGGCGCGCGGCGCGTCGAGCGAGCAGGTCGCCGGCGTCTTCGCGCCCTCCTCGGTGGCCTTCAGCTTCACGCGCGGGAACGTCGAGGGGTCGTCGCTCGCGTCGAAGTTCGTCCACGTGAGCTGCACGACCACGTCTCGCGTCTTCGGAGGCAGCACGTCGATCACCCCTGCCACGTCGGTCTTGCGGCCGCTGTCGTCGGTGGCCTCGCCGTGCACGCCATAGGTCCCGAAGACGTCGGCGGTGAACGAGCCGCGGACGGGCGCGCGGCTGTAGGAGAGCTTGGAGGTCGACCCGTGCGGGAGCTGGTTCAGCATCAGCGCCGAGTCCACGATCGCGAACTTCCCGCGCGCGGCGGCGGTCATCTCGCAATCGACGACGTCCCCGGGCTGCGCCGTCACGCGCGGCGCCCAGGCCGCGGCGTCGCCGACCCGGCAGCTCACGGTCACCTGGGGCGGGTCTCCACACGACTCGGCGGCGTCGGCGGCGACGACGAAGCGCACGGGCTTGTCGATGCGCGGCGTGACGATGGCGTCGAACGGGGCGCGGTCGGGCTTGTCGACGCACCCGGCGCCGAGCGCCGTCTCGCGCACGTAGAAGACGACGGTGCTCGCATTCTCGACGATGCGCTCGATCTTGATGCGGACCGTCTGCGGCTTCTCGGCGACGGCGAGGACGAGCATGTTGCGCGCGGTGTCGAGGGCCGACGGGAAGGGCGGAGGGTTGCTCACCGACCAGGCGTTCCGCCAGTCCTCGTCGCCGCGCACGACGTAGAAGCCGCCGCGGAGGTCCGCGTACGACTCCTGCGCCCCGCGCCGGAACTTCACGGCGTCACCCTTCACCGGGTCCGGCGCCTCGCCCGGCCCGAGGTGGACGACCGTGATGGCCGGGCTGACCCCGCACGCCACCGCGGCCACCGACGCCGCGCCCCCCGCGACCAGGGACAGGAGCAAGAGCATGCCGGACGTGCGCCTCATCGGTTCCGATGATACAGCGCAGTCACGACGATGATCACCGATCGAATGACCGCCAAGGTGCTTGGGTACCTCGTCCTGGCGATGACCTTCGTCATCGACTCGTCGTGCTGGATCTTCGCGCCGCCCGAGGCGCGGGCGAACCCGCGCTTTTCGCTCGTGGTGATCGCCACGTCGCTCCCGATGTTCCTGGTCGGCTGGCTCCTGCTCCGCAAGGCGTCGACCATGCGGGAAGACGGCTGAACGGGCCGGTCAGTCGTCGCGTTCGCCGTCGCCTGCGTCGCGCGCACATCGTCCGCCGGTGGACCCGTTGCCGGTCATCGGCGGCATCGGCAGCCGGTAGCTGACGCGGGCGCTCGGCGCGCCGTAGTCCCACGAGCCTCCGCGGAGGACCCCACGGCCGTTCGTGGCGAGCGCCACCCGCGGGTCGACCAGCGTGGCGGCGTCCCCCTCCGGGGCATACGGCTGGTAGCCGTCGGCCACCCACTCCCAGACGTTGCCGGCCATGTCGAGCGCGCCGCTGGGGCTCGCGCCCTCCGTCGCCAGCCCGACCTCGGCCGTGCCGCGCCGCTCGCTGCACGCGCCGGTGACGCCGCTGACCACGGCCTGCGCGCACGTCGTCGGCGCCGCGTCGCCCCACGGATAGAGCCGCCCGTCGGTGCCGCGGGCCGCGAGCTCCCACTCCGCCTCGGTGGGGAGCCGCTTGCCGACGAACGCGCAGTACGCCGCCGCCTGCCCGCGGTCGATGCAGTTGGCAGGATGCGAGGGCCGCTCGGCGGCGGTGTTGCAGCCCCACGTGCCCGTGATGAGGAGACCCTCGTGGTTGCGGCTCGGCGTGCACTCGCGCGCCTCGACGCACCGGGCGTACGCATCGGCGCGGATCTCCACGCGGTCGATGTAGAATGCATGGGTCACCTCGACGCGGTGTGCGGGCTTTCCTTCGTCCTTGCCGCCCATGACGAAGACCGCCGGCGCGACGAGCACCATGTTGGAGGCGAACGAGCTCACCGTCGCCCGTCCATCGGCCTTCGGCGGCGGCTCGGGTGCCGGCAGCGGAGGAGCCACGCTCGCCGGCGTGGGAGCCGTCGCCGAGGGAAGCGCGGTGGGCTTCGGCGTCGCCTGCGGGGTCAGCAGCCGCGCGATGAGGATGCCGACCCCGAAGAGCGCCGCCGCGCCGAGGACGAGGGCGAGCCAGCCGAGGCCTCGTGAGCCGCCGAGCCCCTCGCTGCTGCCCGACCCCGAGGTCTCGGCCGCGGGGGCGAGCTCGGGGAGCGCGGCGTGGAGGGCGGCCCAGAATTCCTTCACGTTCGGGTAGCGCCGCCGCGGGTCGACCGCGAGCGCGCGGGTGAGGACCGTCTCGACGGCCGCCGAGGAGTGCGCGCCGCGCGCCTTCAACGTGGGCCGCCGCGCGAGATCGCTCGTCGCCAGATAGAGCTCGCCTTCGTCGTTGCCGACGAGCGCGCGGGTGCCCGCGACCATCTCGACGACGACGAGCGCGAGGCCGTACACGTCCGTGGCGGGACCGATCGCCCCGTACGCCGGCTTGAAGTGCTCGGCGGCGCCGTATTCGGGCGCGAAGGGCGGGGGCCCCGCACCGAGGCGCGTCGCCAGCGTCGAGGCGGCGACCTTCAGGGTGGTGCGCCCGTCGCCCTCGGCGAGCCAGAGATTGGCCGGCCGGATGTCTCCGTGGAACGCGCCGAGCTCGTGGACGATGCCGAGCGCGCGCGCCGCCGGCTCCAGGATCTGCACGGCCTCGCCGAGCGACACCGGACCCTGCTCGGCCATGAGCTTCGCGAGCGAGCGTCCGGCAAGCCACTCGAACACGACGTAGGGGAGGGGACGGCCGGCCGGGCCGCGTTCGATGCCCGAGGCGAGCACGCGCTCCACGTCGCTCGACCGCTGGGCGATTGCCGCGAGCGCGGCGCACTCCTTCACGAAGGTCGCCTCGGCGGTCTCCAGCGCGCTGCCCGGGAGGCCTTCCGGGACGCGCGGGCACCGGATCACGACGCGCGCCCCGGTATCGACATCCCGGCCGCGGAGCACCCGCCCGCCGTCGTGACCGGGCCCGGCGTCCTTCTCGATGCGGTAACGCCCGCCGAGGACCGTGCCGACCGTGTCGCCTCCGGTCATCGCTCGCGCCGCGGCTCCTCGATGCGGCGGGCGGGGATGGCGAGGACGGCGCCGGCTTCCTCCACCGCGCGGATGCACTCGAGCAGCAGATCTTCCCGGATGCGCGCGAACTCGCCCGTGCTCGTCGTCTCGACGGGCGCGGCGACGTCGATGTCGAACGACCACTCGCCGAGCGCCCCGAGCCGCACCGAGGCGTCGTCGCGGCTGACCGAGGCATGCGCCAGCAGGCGCGTCTCGAGCGACGCGATCACCGCCTGGATCTGGCCGATGCTGGTCTCGCGCGAGAGCGCGAGCTTCGTCGAGAAGCGGATGCGGTCGCGCGGACCGAGGGACTCGACCCTCATGTCGGCGAGCTTGCCGTTCGGGATGATGACGAGCGTGCGCTCGACGGTGCGGATGCGCGTCGAGCGGAGCCCGATCGTCTCGACCGCTCCCTCGATGCCGTCGACGCGCACCGTGTCGCCGACCTTGAACGGCTGGTCGGCGAGGATCGACACCGAGCCGAAGAGGTTCTCCACCGTCTTCTGCGCGGCGAGGGCGAGCGCGACGCCGCCGATCCCGAGCCCGGCGATGACCGTCGTCACGTTGTACCCGAGCTGCGAGAGCGCCACCATGAGGGCCAGCGCGCCGACCACGATCCGGCCGAGCGTCACGCCGACGTCGGCGATCGATCGGACGTTCGCATGAACGCGCGCCCACTTCGCCCCTGCGACCTCGTCTCCGGCGATCGTCACGGCGCGGAGGAGGGCCCAGAAGAAGGCGAGGTAACCGAGCGCCCGCAGCACCCGCGTCACGATCTCGTGCGCGTGGGGCGTGAGCGGCAGGTAGGGAAGGCCCGTCCAGAACGCCGCGAGCGCCCAGCCCATCGTGATCGGCGCCCGGAGCAGCGGCACGAGGCGCGCCGCCCAGGCCTGGCGTGACGCGAGGCGACGCGTGATGCCCACCGTCAGCGCGGCGAGCAAGCGCCCCACGAGATAGGCCGCGGCGGCGAGGAGCGGGAGAGTGACGAGCCACGAGGACGCCCCCCACATCGCCGCCGCTGCGCTCATTCCGCGGGACTCTACCTCAAACTCCTTTCCCCGCGAGCCCGGTTGTAAAAGGATGGCCGCTTGGTCGAAGAGCGAGATCCCGCGCTGCTCGTGACGTTGAGCGAGGAGGAGATCTCGCGCACGCTGCGTATGACGGGCGCCGATCTGGAGAGCGTCGCGCGCACCATCGCTGCGAATCCGGGCTCCACGATCGAGCCGGCGCACCGGGCCTCCTCCGACGCGCGCGGTCGCCGCGCCGTGGCGGGCCTTGCCGCCGACGTCGGCGCGGGGCGCGGGATCATGACCGGCCTCGACATGGGCGCGACCATCGGCGAAGGCGGCATGGGCATCGTGCGCATGGCGACCCAGCGTTCGCTCGGCCGCACCGTGGCGGTGAAGACGCTTCGCGAGGGCAAGCACGACGACGCCGCCACGCTTCGCCTGCTTCGCGAGGCATGGGTGACCGGCACGCTCGAGCACCCGAACATCGTGCCCGTCTACGACCTCGGCCTCGACGAGACGGGCACGCCCGTCATCGTGCTGAAGCGCATCGAGGGCGTGGAATGGGCGGCCGTCATGCGGGATCCGGAGGCGGTCCGCGCCCGCTACGGGGCGAAGGATCTGCTCGAGTACAACCTCCGCATCCTCGTCCAGCTGTGCAACGCGGTCAGCCTCGCGCATGCGCGCGGCGTGCTGCACCGCGATCTGAAGCCGGAGAACGTCATGATCGGCAGCTTCGGCGAGGTCTACCTCGTCGACTGGGGCATCGCGGTGAGCCTCGATGAGACCAAGGCTGGTCGGTTGCCGCTCGCCGCCGAGCAGAACGAGATCGCCGGAACGCCCTGCTACATGGCGCCGGAGATGCTGGGGGCGCTCGGCACACTGTCGGCGCGCACCGACGTGTACCTGCTCGGCGCGATCCTCCACGAGATCCTGGCGGGCGCGCCGCCCCACGGCGGCACGTTCCGGCAGATCGTCGCCTCGATCCTCCTGTCGAGCGCGGCGTATCCGCCCGAGGTCCCGGGCGAGCTCGCCGCCATCGCGCAGCGAGCGATGGCGCGGCAGCCCGCGGACCGCTTCGCGTCGGCCGACGAGCTCCGCCAGCGGCTCGAGTGGTATCTCGGTCATCGCGGGTCGCTCGCCATCTCGGCGGAGGCGCAGCGGCGCCTCGAGGAGATGCGCGCGCTCGTCGCCGCGGAGGAGGCTGCCACGTCGAAGCACGACGCCCTCTACCGTCTCTTCACCGAGGCCCGCTTCGGCTTCCGCCAGGCGCTCAGCGCGTCGCCCGAGAACGAGGCGGCGCGCTCCGGGCTGCGCGAGGCGATCGAGACCATGGTGCGCTTCGAGCTCGCCCGCGGGGCCGCCGAGGCCGCGGCGGGCGTGCTTGCCGAGCTCGAGGAGCCGCCGCCGGCGCTGGTCCGCGAGATCGCCGGTGCGCTCGAGGCCCGCGCCGACGAGAAGCAGAAGATGAGCCACCTCACGCAGCTCGCCGAGCAGCTCGACCCGTCGACGGGCCGGCGCACGCGAGTCACGGTGGCGGGGGCCCTCGGCATCGTGTGGATCATCTCCCCGCAGCTGCTGCGGATCGGCCTCGAGCGGCACCCGACGTGGGAGCCGTGGAGGAACCTCGAGATGACGGGCGTGATGATGGGCGTCGCGGCGCTGCTCATGCTCTGGGGACGCCAGTCGCTCATGAAGACGCAGGTGAACCGCCGCATCGTCGCCGCCGCCGCGATCATGTTCGGCATGCAGCTCGTCCTCGAGCTCGGGCTGTCGCGCGCGCCGGTGCCGGGCGCGACGAACCTCGCCCTGCACCTCGTGGTGTGGGCCACGACGGCGGCGTGGATCGCGCTCGGCATCGACCGGCGCTGCTGGCCGGCCACCGCCTCCTACTGCGCCGCGTTCCTCGTCGCGATGTCCTGGCCCGCCCTCGTGTTCCACGCGATGAGCGCCGGTAGCGTGGTGCTGCTCGTCACGGTCCTCGTCGCGTGGTGGCGCCCCGCCGAGGACCGGCCGCGCTTCCTCTCCCGGTGATCAACGCAGCTTGCAGGTGACCTTCGGGACGAAGGCCTGCGACGGTGACGCGGAGAACGTGACGAGCTCCGCGGTCTTGCCCCTCGGCACCTCGGCGAGCTGCGGCTGCGGGTTCACGTCCGTGGAGACCGTGCAGGATGCATCCTTCGTGCAGCCGTTCGTGACGATGACGACGTGGTTGTATCCGTAGGGGACGTACCGCGCCTGCGCCTCGACCCGCACGCACGCGGGCAGCGCAGGGGCGCCGGCGTCCTCGGCAGCCGCGGGTCCGGTCGCGAGGGCGACGGTCAGCGCGGCGGCTCCCCAACCCGCGAGAAACGTTCCGGTTCGCATGCCCCGAAGGGTGGCCGCGTCGCGCGTTTCCGGCAAGGAAACGGCGCCGATCGCGCGAGGATCTGCGCAACCACACGAACGCACCGATCCGCGGCCGAGACGGGCACGGGACGAGTCGCGGGCCGGGCCCTCGACCACTCTGCCGCGCCATGAGCCGCCTTCCCTCGATTGTCGCTCGTCTGCCGTGGCTCGCGCCCGCGCTCGTCGCGCTCGCGCCGCTCGTGGCGTGCGGCAGCGACGATGGCTCCGGAGCCGTCACCGGCACCGAGACCACCACCGGCGCCCCGTCGACGCCCAGCGCGCCCGCGCCCGCGCCCGCGCCGACCGGCACCACGCCCGCGCCT
>JAQBQL010000078.1 GCA_028287035.1 Labilithrix sp.
GTCTCCGCGAAGTTCGAGTAGATGGGCGGCGACGAGGTGTTCCACTCGAAGCCGGCCGAGCCCCACGGGTTGGGCGGGGCCTTGGCGCCCTTCAGCAGCGACTGCACGAGCACGCCGGCGAGGATGAAGAAGCCCACCGCGAGCACCCACGACCCGTAGGTCGAGAACGCGTGGTACGGCCGGAACTCGGGGACGTAGTCGTAGTAGCGCCGGGGCATGCCGCGCGAGCCCATGATGAACTGCGCGATGAACACGGCGTTGAAGCCGACGAAGACGAAGGCCCAGGAGACCTTCGCGGCGGGCTCGCTGTAAAGCTTGCCGGTGATCTTCGGCCACCAGTAGAGCAGGCCGCCGAGGAAGCCCATCACGGTGCCGCCCATCATCACGTAGTGGAAGTGGGCGACGACGAAGTAGGTGTCGTGGAGGTGGATGTCGACGGAGAGCGTCCCGAGGAAGAGCCCGGTGAGCCCGCCGATGGTGAAGAGCACCAGGAAGGACAGGGCGTAGAGCATCGGGGTCGTCAGCCAGATCGAGCCCTTGTAGAGCGTCGCGGTCCAGTTGAAGACCTTTACGCCCGAGGGGATGGCGACGAGCATGGTCAGGCCGGAGAACACCATCGTGGCGTACTCGCTCATGCCGGCGACGAAGAGGTGGTGACCCCAGACGAGGAAGCCGAGCAGCGCGAGGCCGAGGGAGCTCATCGCGATCGCCATGTAGCCGACCGGCTCGCGGCGCGAGAACGTCGCGAGCAGCTCGCTGACGACGCCCATCCCGGGGACGATCATGATGTAGACGGCGGGGTGCGAGTAGAACCAGAAGAAGTGCTGGAAGAGCACCGGGTCGCCGCCGAGGCGCGGGTCGAAGATGCCGAGGCCGAGGAACCGCTCCATCGTGAGGAGGAGCAGCGTGATGGCGAGCACCGGCGTCGCGAGGACCTGGATGATCGACGTCGCGTAGAGCGACCAGGTGAACAGCGTGATCCGGCGCCACGTGAGGCCGGGGGCGCGCATCTTGTGGATGGTCGCGATGAAGTTCACGCCGGTGAGGATCGACGAGAACCCCATGATGAACGCCGCGAGGGTCATCGGGATGACCGCCGACGGGGAGCCGACGCCGCCGTGCGCGGGGTCGCTCGAGCTGTACGGCGTGTAGAACGTCCAGCCCGTGTCGACGCCGCCGTTGATCATCGAGTAGATGCCGAACAGCGCGCCGAAGCAGTAGATGTAGAAGCTGAGGAGGTTCAGCCGCGGGAACGCGACGTCCTTCGCGCCGAGCTGGATCGGCAGCATGATGTTCCCCAGCGCCGCCGGGATCGACGGGATGATGAAGAGGAACACCATGACGACGCCATGGAGCGAGAACATCCGGTTGTAGGTGTCCGCGTCCATGATGGTGCGGCCGCGCGTGAACAGCTCGAGCCGCACCAGAAGCGCGAAGACGCCGCCCAGGAAGAAGGCGATGAGGACGCTGACCAGGTACATCACGCCGATGCGCTTGTGATCCAGCGTGATGAGCCAGCTCATGAAGCCCTTGCGGGTCTCGAGGTAGCTGACCGTCGGGTCGATCTCTTCGTGATGACCGGGCGTGGTGGTGATTGCTGCCATGGTCTTGGTTCTCGCGTGTCTTACTTCAGAGACTTGACGTAGGCGATGACGGCGTCGAGCTGGTCGTCCTTCATGACGAACGCCGGCATCTGCACGGTGGTGTAGCCCGCGACGATCTTAGCGTTCGGACGCAGGATCGACTCACGGATGTAGTTCTCGTCCGCGGTCACAGCGGGACCGGACGACATGGGCTGGGGGGTGCCGAAGATGCCGGCGAGCTTGGGGCCCGGCGACTTTCCGCCGCCGATCATGCCGCCGCCGCCCGCGCCGTGGCACGTGGGGCAGTTGTTCTTCACGAACAGCTTCTCGCCCCAGCGCTCCGGGTGCTTCGCATCGCAGATCTCCGGACCCTCGTTGCACTTGCCGAGGGTCTTCTCGAACTCCTTGTACTCGGCCGGGGTCACGACCTTGACCGTCGCCAGCATGCCGGAGTGGCTGGTGCCGCAGTACTCGGCGCAGAAGACCTGCGCGGGACCGGTGACGGTCTGCTTGAACTGGATGAACGATTACTGGCCGGGGACCGCGTCGCGCTTCAGCCGGAATTCCGGGATGAAGAACGAGTGGAGGACGTCCTCGGACGAGATGATCATCTTGTACGGGCGGCCCTGCTCGAGCGTGAGCTCGCCGGGGACGCGGTCGCCCGACGGGTACTCGAACTCCCAGCTCCACTTCTTGGCGCGAACGCGGATCTCCGTCGCACCTTCGGCGGCGGTCGCGTTCCGGATGTACGAGCTGAAACCGACGTGGAAGAGGACGCCGATGAAGATCGTCGGCGTGACCGTCCAGAAGATCTCGAGCCGGTTGAAGTGCCCGGTGGGCTCGGGCCGCGTGTTGGGCTTCCGCTTGTACTTCACGACGAAGTACAGCATCAGCCCGGTGATCACGACGGTGAACACGACCGAGAACCAGAAGATGAAATTGTAGACCCCGTCGACCGGCGGAGCCGTGTCGGACATCGCGGGCGGCAGCTGGAAGCTTGCCGGCGGGGGTTCCAGGGCCAACATCGAAATCACTTCGGCCTCCTCACACGGTCACGTTCGCCGGGCCTTCGCTCGGCGGTGAAGTCTTGTCCTTGTTCTTGCGGAGCTCCCGGACCCAGAAGAGTCCGAGGAACCCGAAAAGCACGATGGCGACGGCAGCGCCGCCGACCTGCATGACCCGCTGCGCCACGAGGACGTATTTTCCGCCCTGCGGGTCGTAGTGGTAGCAGTAGAGAATGATCTGCTCGACGGTCGTGATGCTACGACCCTCGCTCGCCTCGAGCAGGCCGAGCTTCAGGTCGGGCGGCGGGAACTCGAGGCCGTACAGGTAGCGCGCCATGCGCCCGTCCGGCTTCACGATCATCACCACCGAGGGGTGACCCCACTGCTTGATCTCGGGGTCGTACTGGTACTCGAACCCGGCGGCGGCGGCGACCTTCGCGATCGACTCCTTGTCGCCGGGGTTCGCGACCAGGAAGTGCCAGCCGGTGCCGTCCGCGCCGCGGGAGGCGCCGTACTCGGCGACGATCGACGCGCGCTTGGCGGCCGTCTTCTCGAGCGACTCGTCCGGGTCGATGCTGATGTTGACGACGTCGTACTCCTTGCCGACCGTCCAGCCGATGCCCTTCAGGCCGGCCGCCGCGTTGTTCAGCACCATGCCGCAGAGCACGGGGCAGGAGTGGTACGCGAACACGAGCACCACCGGGCGCTTGCCGTCGAAGAAGTCGCCGAGCTTCACGGGCTTGCCCGTGTGATCGCGGAACGCCGCGTCGAGCGGGAGCGGACCGTCGAGGTGCTCGTTCACGCCGACGTGGGCGAGCTGCGCCGGCATGCCGGCGACCTGGGCCTGCGCCTGCGGCTCCGCGACGAGCGCGACGGCCGCGAGCGCAAGGGCGAGCACGAGCGCCGCGAGCCCACGTGACGCGCCGCGCACGCACGACGACACGACCGGGCGCGCGGAGCGTCCGGGGCGGATCGGCGTGGTGTCGTGGTGCGTCGTCATGGTGCTACTGCGGGATCCCGAGGATCACTTGCCCGAGTGCTGGCCCGCGTCCTGCGCGGGGATCGGCGGGTGAGGACCCGCGTCGGTGAGGTTCGGGTGAGCGGGGCCGATCGGGGTCGACGGCGACTGACCGCCGTCCGACGCCTGGAGTGCGCCGCCGTCGGTGGCCTGCGCTCCGCCGTCGACGTTGAGCCCCGTGGCGGGGTTCACGTCGTTGGCGACGGAGGGCGTAGGGCCATTCTGCGGATTGGCGAGCGGAACCTGCTTCGGGAGCTTCGACCAGCCGGTCATCGGGCCGAGGTCCTCGGAGGGCTTCGGCTCGATGAGGCCGTCCCGCGTGCCCTTCGCGACCTGGGCCATGGCCTGGTCGAGGGGCAGCTTGGCTCCGGCGAGGGAGGCGAGCTCGTCCTTGTTCTGCTCGATGAGGGCGGTCTTGGGCGCGGTCTTCTCGGCCCGCGCCTCGTCGGTCATGTACGCGTAGTAACCCTTGAACACGAAGTCCAAGCTCACGAGCGTGATGACGACGATCACCGCGATGGTGACGATGAGCCGTAGCCGCGGCGGTGTGTTGTCGGTTGCCATGGTGTCTCAGGCGTTCTGGAAGTGCAGCGAGCGCTCGAGACGCGGATCGCCGACGGGAACGAGGGAGTACTTGGTCATTCGGTAGAAGACGAAGGCGCCGTAGATGCCGCCGACCGCGCAGAGGCACGCGATGTCGATGAAGCTGAACCCGAAGCCCTCCTTGCCGGGGAGGTAGTTCGGCATGACGAACCAGTAGATGTCGACCACGTGCATCACGAGGATGACGGCGGCGCTGATGCGCAGGCGGCCGAGGTTCCGCTTGAAGTTACGCGAGATCGTCCAGAGGAACGGGAACACGAAGTGCCCGAACAGGATGAGCATCGAGACGGTGGGCCACGGCGCGTAGTCCCAGCGGAAGTGGTACCAGGTCGTCTCCTCGGGGAGCGCCGCGTACCAGATCAGCATGAACTGCGAGAAGCCGATGTACGCCCAGAAGACGTTGAAGCCGAACATCAGCTTGCCGAGGTCGTGGAAGTGCTCGACCGTCACCGCACCCTTGAGCGGGCCGGCGTTCTTCAGCGCCATCGTCACGAGGATGATGACCGCGTAGCTCGAGACCACACCGGTCGCGAAGAAGTAGACACCGAAGATCGTCGAGAACCAGTCCGGCTGGAGCGACATGACCCAGTCGAACGCGGCGAAGGTGAGCGTGAGCGCGAACAGCACCGTGGCGCCGGGCGCGAACCGCTGCGCGCGGACCGTGAGGTTCGGGTCCTTCGTCGTGTCCTGCGTGGCCGAGAAGCCGAAGAGGCGCGCCGCGAGGACCGTCCAGATGAGGAAGTAGAGGACGGCGCGGAGGTAGAAGAAGTTCTTGTTGAGGTACGCGGCCTTCTTGCCCATCACCTCGGCGTGGACGAGGTTGTGGGCCTCGTGCTGCGCGTGCGCGCGCGGGTCGCCGTGCTGAGCGGTGCCGCTCTCGGTGTCCGCGTCGTGCGTCGACTCGATCGAGGTGCTCCCGCCGGGGAGGGCGCGGTTCGACTTGTCGGGCGCGTGGTCCTGCTTGCCCGCCGCGCCGGTGCCCGACTCCGCGGGTCCGTGCGTCTCGTGGCGCGGGTCCTGGGCGTAGGCCGGCGTGACCAGGCTGATCGACGCGGCGGCGTTGTCGCTCTGACCGCTGTGCGGGCTGAGCCACGGGAAGAGGTGCCCCATCGAGAAGAGCACCGGGATGAACAGCGGGATGAGCGCGATGATCCCGTAGCTGAAGTGCTCGGCGGTGCGGCGGACCGTGACGCTCCAGTGCGCCGACGTCAGCCGCTGGATCAGCACGAACGACATCGCGCCGAGCGCGATGGTCAGGCAGACGCAGTAGGCGAACATCCAGGAGAACGCGAAGCGGCGCGCGTTCATGGTGATGCCGGCGCCGCAGCCGAGCAGGCCGAGGAACCCGACGGTCGCGGAGACCTTCCAGGCATTCAGCCAGGAGCCGGTGAGGTTCCAGGAGGCGGTGTCGTGCTTGTGTTCGGTTGTGGAGCTCACTGCGACGTCCCTTCCCCGCCCTTCGGCTGCGAGATCTGGAGTGCGCGCACGTAGCTGACGATCGCCCACCGGTCGTTCACCGGGATCTGCATCGCGTACGGCGGCATGTTGTTCTTGCCGTTCGAGATGGTCGCGAAGAGCTGACCATCGGGCATGTGACGGATGCGGTCCTGGTGGAACGTCGGGGGGACGAAGGCCGTCGCGCCGCCGGCGATGGCGCGCTTCTTCACGAGGCCGTTACCGGACCCGGTGCCGTCGTGGCAGGGCGTGCAGTAGATGCCGAACCGCGCCTTGCCGCGGGTGACCATCGCCTCGGCGCCGCCCATGCGCGTGATGACCTCGTCGGGGACCGTGAGCACGTAGCCCGTCTGGTCCTCGAGGCGGCCCTGCGCGAGGCGCGGGTCGACGTCCTCCTCGCGGGAGATGACGCCCTCGACGAGCGGCCTCATCGCGCGGTGGTCGGGGAAGAAGGCCGACTCCTCCTGGATGTCGTACTTCGGCTGGTCGTACATGTTGCGGATGCCGAAGACCGGCGTCTCGCGCGAGGTCGTGCCGCGGCACGAGACGCTGACGAGGGCGAGCCCGGCGACGGCCGCCGGACCGAGAAGGCGCGTGACGGAAGGAAGCGTTTTCATGCGTGCGCTCCGGGCGCGTGGGGCTCGTCGAGGTCTTCGCCGCCCTCGTCATCGTCGTAGACGAGCTCGAGGGAGGCGGGGTGCAGCCCCTCGAGGAGGGCGCGGGTCTTGTCGGTGCTCCACTTCGGGTCGGTCGACTCGACCGACACGAAGAACTTGTCGTTGGAGAACTCCTTGAAGCGCTCCGAGTTGAAGACCGGATGGTGGTGACGGGGGAGCTTGTTCAGGCCGAGCATCCCGAACACCGCCGCGAAGGACGAGAGGAGGACGGTGAGCTCGAACATGATCGGGATCATCGACGGGAGCGACGACACCGTCGCCGGCTTGCCGCCGATGATGAGGCGGTAGTCGATGTTGTTCATCCAGTGGATCATCGTGAACGCCAGCGTGGTGCCCAGGATGCCGATGGGGAACACGATGAGACCGAGCTTGCTGTCGCCGAGCCCCATCGCCGCGTCCATCCCGTGGACGGGGAACGGCGTGTGGGTGTCGAAGTCCTTGTAGCCCGCCTCGCGGAGGGCCTCGGCGGCGTGCAGGCACTCGCCGGGGGTGTTGAACTCCGCGAGGAGGAGCGCGGGCGCTTCCGTGGTGGTGTCAGCCATCACTCGGCCTCCGCGGCAGCAGGCTCTTCGTTGTGCGCCGAGGCGCCGGCGACGTACGCGTCGTTGGCCTCGTGGTGCGGGTCGGCCTCCGGCATGATGCCCTTGACCTCGGCGATGGCGATCATCGGAATCCAGCGAGTGAAGAGGAGGAACGCGGTGAAGAAGAGGCCGAGCGTTCCGGCGTACGTGAAGATGTCGACCAGCGTGGGCCGGAAGTAGCCCCACGAGGACGGGAGGAAGTCGCGGTGGAGCGAGGTCACGATGATGACGAACCGCTCGAACCACATTCCGATGTTGATGACGATCGACACCACGAACATGACGGGGATGCTCGTGCGGAACCGCTTGAACCAGAAGAGCTGCGGGCTGATGACGTTGCAGCTGATCATCGTCCAGTACGCCCAGGCGTACGGACCGGTCGCGCGGTTGACGAAGACGAACCGCTCGTACTCGTTGCCGCCGTACCAGGCGATGAAGAACTCCATCGCGTACGCGTAACCAACGAGCGATCCGGTCACGAGCATGATCTTGTTCATCAGCTCGAGGTGCTTCATCGTGACGAGGCTACGGAAGCCGTAGACCGCGCGGACGATGAGCATCAGCGTCATGACCATCGCGAAGCCGGAGAAGACGGCGCCCGCGACGAAGTACGGCGGGAAGATCGTCGTGTGCCAGCCCGGCATGAGCGAGGTCGCGAAGTCGAAGGAGACGACGCTGTGCACCGAGAGGACGAGCGGCGTGGAGAGCGCGGCGAGGATCAGGTACGCGCGCTCGTAGTTCTGCCAGTGACGGTTCGACCCGCGCCAGCCCATCGCCACCGCGCCGTAGATCATGCGGCGCCACTTGTTGGTGGAGCGGTCACGAAGGGTCGCGAAGTCGGGGATGAGGCCGACGAGCCAGAACATCGTCGAGACGGTGAAGTACGTGCTGACCGCGAAGACGTCCCAGATGAGCGGGCTCTTGAAGTTCGGCCAGATGCTCATCTCGTTGGGGAGCGGGAGCATGTAGTACGCGTACCAGGCGCGTCCGACGTGGATGCCCGGGAAGATCAGCGCGCAGATGACCGCGAAGATCGTCATCGCCTCGGCGAACCGGTTGATGCCGGTGCGCCACTTCTGGCGGAACAGGAAGAGGACGGCGCTGATGAGGGTGCCGGCGTGGCCGATACCGATCCACCAGACGAAGTTCGTGATGTCCCAGGCCCAGTAGACCGGCGCGTTGTTTCCCCAGACGCCGACGCCCGTCCAGAACAGGTAGGCGATCGCCATCGTCATCACGCCCAGGAACGAGGCGGCGATTCCGAAGGCAATCCACCAGGCGCGCGGCGCCTTGTTCTCGGTGACGCGAGAGACCGTCTCCGTGATCGAGCGGAACGTCGTCCCCTCGGCCATGAGGGGGACTTCGCCGATCTCTTTGATGGGAAGGTTCCAGGAGCTCATGTGATTACGCCCCCTCCTTCATTTCCGGGTTGAGGTTGCGGATCTTGCCGAGATAGGTGGTGCGCGGACGCGTGCCGAGCTCCGAGAGGAGACGGTACGAGCGGTCCTTGTCGTGCAGCTTGGCGACGCGGCTCTCCGGGTCGTTCAGGTCGCCGAAGAAGATCGCGTTGGTCGGGCAGGCCTGGTGGCACGCGCTCACGATGTCGCCATCCTTGAGGGGCACGCCGGTGCGCTTGCTCTTGATCTTACCCTCCTGGATCCGCTGGACGCAGTAGGTGCACTTCTCCATCACGCCGCGCATGCGCACCGTGACGTTCGGGTTGTAGTGCATCTTCTCCACCTCGGGCACGCCGTCATAGGTGTCGCCGCTCGTGTGGTAGTTGAGGAAGTTGAAGCGCCGGACCTTGTACGGGCAGTTGTTCGCGCAGTAGCGCGTGCCGATGCAGCGGTTGTAGGCCATGTCGTTGAGGCCTTCCGGCGAGTGCTCGGTCGCGTTGACCGGGCAGACGTTCTCGCAGGGAGCCTCTTCGCAGTGCACGCACGCGACCGGCTGGAAGACGATCTGCGGGTCGTTCGTGTCGAGGCCGACGAAGTAGCGGTCGATGCGCAGCCAGTGCATCTCGCGGCCGCGCCAGACCATCTCCTTGCCGACCGCGGGGACGTTGTTCTCGACCTGGCACGCGATGACGCACGAGTTGCAACCCGTGCACGACGTGAGGTCGATGCTCATGCCCCAGCGGTGACCCTTGGTGTAGTCGACCGTGTCCCAGAGCGGCGGGGTCGCCGGGTCGGGCGAGCCCGCGGCGCGCACGTCGATGACCTTGCCGTGCTGGTCGAGGTCCTTGCGCTCCGCATCGGGGAAGAGCGGGAAGAACGCCTGCTTCTTGTACTCGTCGAGCGTGGCGTCGATGGCGACCGGGCGGCCTTCCATCGTGTCGTGCTCCTGGGTCTGCGAGATCTTGTAGGCGTGCGTGTCGACCTCGAACGGATCGTTCGGGCGGATACGTCCGGCGACCGGGCTCTCGGCGGCGGCCATGCCGACGTTGCGGAGCTTGTTCTTGATCGCGTCGAGCTCGCCGGCGCCGAGCTTCGCGGCCTTCACGCCGCTGACGATCCACATCGCGTCGGTGGTGCGGAGACCGCCGACGTCGAAGCCGCGCTTGTCGCCGTAGCGGCCGGCCTTCTGGCGGCCCCAGCCGAGCTGGACGCCGAGGCTGTTGTCGGCCTGGCCCGGGGTGATCCACACCGCGATGTCGACCGGCGTACCCGCGCCGCCGTTACGGGTGAGGCGGATGACGTCGCCGTTGCTGACGCCGAGCGCCTGCGCGGTCGCCTTCGAGATCGCGGCGACGTTGTCCCACGTGATCTTGTTGACGGTGTCGGGCAGCTCGAGGAGGAGCGGGTTGTTGGCGTGGCGGCCGTCGAAGAGCTTGCCGCAGGCGGCGAAGGTCACCTCGAGGTTGTCGCCCGAGAGAGCGGCCGGCTTCGCAGCAGCGGTGAGGGCCGCAGCGACCTCGCCCTTGCGCGCGTCCATCGGACCGAACGGCTTCGCCGCGGGACCGAGCACGCCCTTGCGGAGGCCCTCGGCCCAGGTGCGGGTCATCGCGCCGGGCGACGAGATGCTGCCGCGGAGGGTGGCCTGCACGAGATCGAAGCCCTTCGGCGCGATGTCACCCGCGAGCTTCGCGAGGACCTCGATGTCGCTCTTGCCGTTGAAGAGCGGCGCGATGAGCGGCTGCTGGATGGCGACGGTGCCGTCGATCGAGCGGAGATCGCCCCAGGCCTCGAGCTCGTGGGTGCGCGGCGCATGCCAGCGGCACGCCTCGCTCGTCTCGTTGAAGTGGCTCGCGATGTGGACCGACGAGCCGAGCGCGCGGAGCCGGTCGCCGAAGTGGAGGTCGGCGGGCGCGTCGTAGACGGGGTTGCCGCCGAGGATGACGAGCGAGCCGACCGCGGACTTCGCCATGTCGTCGACGAGCTGCTTGAGGCTGGCGACGGGGTCGACGCCGGCGGGCTCGGCCACCGGGTAGTAGTTGACGGTGTGGCCGGCGTTGCCGAGCGCCGCGTTGAGCGCGTGCACGAGGGCATGGACGCGGGCGGGCTGGCGGGTGCCGGCGACGAGCACGCTCTTCGCGCGCGCTCCGGCGAGCTCCTTCGCGACGACCGCGATCCAGCGAGCCGGGATGGCCGACGCGTCGGCCTTGCCGGCCGCGTCACGCAGCTGGCCGAGGTCGACGCCGTGCTTCGTGTCGAGCTCCCGGGCGAGCGCGAGCAGGTAACGCTCGACCTCCTGCGCGGGAAGGCGCAGGCGGTGGTCGGCGTTCATGCCCGTGGTCGTGAAGGTGGGCTCGACCACGTAGAGCCGGCTCATCGGGTCGTTGGCGCCGTTCGCGAGCTTGCGGCCCGCGATGAACTCGCGGTTCGCCCGCACGTGACCGGCCTCGGTGCCGAGGAAGTCGCTGTCGAGCGAGAGGATGATCGCGGCCTGCGAGTAGTCGGGCAGGACGTTGACGACCTGACCGAACGCGAGGCGCGCGCCCTCGCGGGCGTTGCTGTCGTTCACCGAGGTCCACGTGTGGACCTGGGCCTTCGGCAGCTTCTGGAGGAGCTGGTCGCGGAGGCGGAGGAACGTGGGCGACGTGCTCGGGGCGGCAAGGATGCGGAGCTTGGCGCCGCCGTCGGTCGCCGCGGTGCGCGCGATCTCGGCGAGGACCGCGTCGAGCTCGGGCCAGGTCGCCGGCTGGTGCGAGGAGCCGCCCGCCGTCGACGGGGTCGCGCCGCCACGCATCGGCGTGGTGGAGCGATCGGGATCGTACATGTCGTAGATCGCGGCCTGCTCCCAGGCGCCGGTCGCGCCGAGGCTCGAGGGGTGGTCGGGGTTGCCCTCGATCTTCGTGGGGCGGCCCTCGTGGCTCTCGACGATCAGGCCGATCGCGTCGTTCCGGTACGGGAAGACGGTCGCGTAGTGGTTGGAGACGCCGGGGAGCACGTGCTCCGGCGCCTTCGCGTACGGCATGATCTTCTCGACGGGGCGGCGGGCGCAGCCCTCGGCCGCGAGCGCCGCGGCGCTACCGGCGAAGAACATGAACCCGCGGCGACCGATCGACGCGTCCGTCGCGTCGGCGGATTTCCCGCCCTTGTCGCGACGGAGCTTCACGAGCGTCGCGCCTTCGGCGGCGGCGGTCGCGGCGACCTCGACCTCGGCGCGCTTCTGGACGAGATCGGGGCGATCCTTGTCGGCGAGGCTCTTCCAGAAGACCTTCGCGCCATCCGCGGGAGGAGTGAAAACGTGCGGCTGTCGGCGGCTCATCGATGACACCCAGAGCAGTGCTGCGGCGGATGGACCTCGGGAGGCGTCCAGGACTGCGCCATCTCCGGTTTCCAGTCCATGTTTGTGACTTGATCCTTCGGCCGGAGGTTCGGCTTCGGATCGCGGTGACACTCGAGACACCAGCCCATGCTGAGCGGGGTCTCTGCGCGAACGACTTCCATCTTGTCGACCCGGCCGTGACAGGTGACGCAGCCGACGCCGGCCGCGAGGTGGGCGCTGTGATCGAAGTAGGCGTGGTCGGGAAGCTTGTGGACCTGGACCCACTCGACCGGCTTGCCGCTCTCGAAGCTCGCGCGGATGGGCGCGAGGCGCGCGCTGTCCGTCTTCACCATCGAGTGGCAACCCATGCAGACCTGCGTGGGCGGGATCATCGCCTTGGCGGCCACTTCCACGTTGGCGTGGCAGTAGCGGCAGTCCATGCCCATCTGCCCGGCGTGGAGCCGGTGGGAATAGGGGACGGGCTGCGTGGGTTCGTAGCCGACCTGGAAGTTCTTCGGCGTGACGAACCACCAGACGACGCCGATGAGGATGACGGGCACCACGGTGCCGACACCACCGAGGATCAGCGGGAGCTTGTTCAGAGACCGGGGGAAGATCTGCATGCGAGGGCGGACTCGGAAGGAGGTCTCGAGACGGCGTGCAGCCCGAGGAGGAGGAGCCCGGGATCGCCCGGACCGCACCACTCGAACTGCAAATGAATCCAGAAAAACGCCATTACCTGGCGACGGTGGCGGCTCTTATAGAGCGCAGGGCAAGCAAGGTACAAGTGCCCGATGAAAGAGAACGCTGCGAAAGATTTGCGCGTCTCGGCTGGCGCGCGTCGTCAGCGCGCGCGGGCGGCGAGTGACTCGGCTTCGTCGTGATGGGTCGGGCAATCCCGGGACAGGAGGGTGACCTCCGTGCCGCCCTCCTCGGGGCGCCGCACCGTCACCGTCTTCGCGGTGCGATCGATCCGCTCCGCCTTCGTGGCCTCGCGAAGATGCGCGCGCACCGCGACGAGCATGCCCAGGTGGAACTCGAAGCGAGCCTGGGTGCCGGGGCCCCCACCGGTGCTCGCCCACTCGAGGACGGTGTCGTCGTTCGCGGCCCCGAGCTTCGTCTGCCACGTGCCCTTCCCCTCGGGATCCCACCGGTCGCGGACGTCGCGCGGGGTCATGCCGAGGCGAACGCCCGGCACCGGGTCGGCCGCGCCTGATCCGTCGCACCCGGCGGGCAGCGCGAGCAACACGAGGAGGAGGAGGGTCCGGTGCATCGCGCCCTCGTCTCGCGCCCTGCTCAGGGGCTGATCGCGAGGGCCGCGAAGACGATCGTGAGGTAGACGATCGAGAGCGCGAACAGCGACTTCGCCCAGGCCCGCCCCGTCCCCTGACGGAGCCCGTAGCAGCCCCACACGAAGAAGAGCGCGCCGAGCACCGTGGCGACGACGAGGTACGCGCGGCTCGCGATGCCGAGCGGAACGAGCAGCAGGCTCGTCGCGACGAGCGCGAAGGTCCAGCGCACGATCGAGTGACGCGTCGCGAGCTCGCCCTGCGTGTTCGGCATCACGTGGAGGCCGGCGCGCGCGTAGTCCGCCTTGCGGAACAGGGCGATCGCGTTGAAGTGCGGGATCTGCCAGAGGAACATGATCGCGAAGAGGACCATGCCTCCCGCGTCGATGCGTCCGGTCGCCGCGGTCCACCCGAGGAGCGGCGGGATCGCGCCGGGGACCGCGCCCACGTGCAGCGCGTAGAAGGAGTGCTGCTTGAGCGGCGTGTACGCGAGCACGTAGAGGAGGTTCGCGACGATCGCGAGGAGCGCCGTGAGCGCGTTCGCGCCGATCGCGAGGACCGGGATCGCGACCGCCGAGAGGCCCATCCCGAACCAGAGCGCCACCTTCGGGCTCATGCGCCCGGCCGGGAGCGGACGGTTCTTCGTGCGGTCCATCCGGCGGTCGATGTCGCGCTCGAGGTACATGTTGAGGGCGTTCGCGCCCGAAACGATGAGCGCGCAGCCGATCAAGGTCGAGAGGACGGTGCTGGCGGAGAGCGCCTGGACCCCCGGCATCCGGCGCGACAGGTAGAGCCCGCCCGCGGCCGTGAAGACGACCATGAAGGTGATGCGGGGCTTCGCCAGCGTGACGAGGTCACGGAACGACGTGACGCTGCTGCTGCTGGCCGCGACGGCGAGCGAGCGATCTCCACCGGAATCCGTGGCCACGTCGAGGGGGTCCTGCATCGGGCGCCCCGCGTTCTAGGGAGAGCGCGGCTCCTCGTCAAGGAAGGGGGCGATCATCGCTGCTGCCCGGCGGAATTGGCCCCGGGATTTCGCACGCTTGGCGTCAGGATTTTTCGATACGCTCGCTTCTCCTTCGACAGCGACCATGCAATCGACGCCCCCTCGTCAGCCGCCGGCCCGGGCTCCTGGAGTCCCCTCCTTCGAGTCCTCCCTCGACAAAGAGGAAGAGGTGCTCGATGCGCTGCTCGTCGCCCAGTCGAAGGGCCAGCTCGAAGCGGACGTCTGGCAGGAGCTCCACGACGCGGCCGTTCGCTTCGACCGCGTCTCGGAGCTGGCGTTCGCCTACGAGTCCGTCTCGCAGGGGCGAAGGCTCCGGACGCTGCTCCCCGCGGTGCAGGCCGAGCTCTTCTACCGCGCCGCCATCTTCTTCGGCGAGGTGCTCGGCGACGAGTTCGGCGCGACGACGTACCTCGAGAAGGCGCTCGCGGCGCACCCCGGGCACGCGGGGGCGTTCGAGCGCATCGACGCGCAGCTCACGCGCGTCGACGACAACAAGAAGCTCGCCGACCTCAGCGTGCACGCCGCCACGCACCGTCCGAGGGACGAGCAGGTCCTCCTCCTCGAGCGCGCCGCGCACCTGTACGAGCGCTCGGGTCTCGAGGACAAGGCGATCGAGACCTACCAGGCGCTCGTGAAGCTCGAGCCCGGCGACGAGTCGCTGCGCGACGCGCTCGAGGCCCGGTACCTGAAGGCGAACCGCTTCCGTGACGTCGCGCGCATGCTCGAGCAGGCGCTCGCGGCCGCCCCCGCCGACGGCGCCGACCCCGAGGACGGAGCGCGCATCCGCGCGAAGCTCGTCGACGTGTTCGCGAACGCGCTGAAGGAGCCGGAGCGCGCGATGCCTCACGTCGAGGCGCTCCTCGAGCTCGATCCGACGCACCCGGAGGCTCGCCGCGTCGCGACGCGCCTCCTCGAGAGCAAGGGGCTCGCGGCCCGCGCCGCCGCCGCGCTCGCCGCCGGAGCGCCCACCACCGAGGAGCGCGCCCGCTACCTCGGGATCGAGCTCGAGAACACCCGCGGACCGCGGCGACGCGACGTGCTCCGGCGCATCGGCGTGCTCAAGCAGGACGAGCTCGACGACCCGGCAGGCGCGTTCGACGCATTCGAGCAGGCGCTCGCCATCGACCCCGCCGACGACGAGCTCCGTCACCGGTACGTCGCGCTCGGCTCGCAGCTGAAGGGGCCGCTCGAGGTCGCGCGCATGTTCGCGCGCGTGTCGACCGTCGCGAAGGACGCGGGCGTCCGCTCGCGGATCACCGCCGAGATGGGCGAGCTGCTCCTCCGCGGCGGCGACGCGAAGCGCGCGCGCACCACGCTGGCCGGCGTCCTCGCGGCCGCCAGCGCCGATCCGGTCGCGGTGCTCACCGCGGCGCGCGCCCTCGCCGGCGTGTACGAGGCCGAGAACGATGCCAAGAACCTCGTCGACGTGCTCGCCCGCATCGCCGAGACGAGCGCGGACGACGTCGAGAAGCTGCGCGTCAACGAGCGCGTGGCGCAGCTCTGCGCCGAGCTCGGCGACGTCGAGCGTTCCATCGCCGCGTACCGTCGCCTCGTCGAGGCGCAGTCCGCCGGGCTCCGCCCCGAGCAGCAAAAGGCGCACGGCGCGGCGCGCGCGCGCGCCCTCGAAGCGCTCGAGCCGCTCTACGAGCAGCGCGGCGACTGGCTCGATCTCTCGTTCGTTCTCGAGCAGCGCGCGAAGGAGCTGCCCGACCGCGCCGCCGCGCGCGCCCTCTCCTTCCGCGCCGGCGAGGTGCTCACGCAGAAGGCCAAGGACGCGGGGAGCGCCTCCGAGGCGTGGCGCACGATGGTCGAGGCCTACGGCCCGGCGCGCGACGTCTACGCGCAGTGGATCCCGATCCTCGAGGCCGGCCGGCAGTGGGGCGAGCTGTCGAGCGCCCTCCTCCAGGATGCGGCGCTCGCGCCCACCGACGACAAGCCGGCGATCCTGGCGCGCCTCGGCCTCGTGTACCTCACGCGGACCCGCGATCAGGACGCGGCCATCGAGTCCTTCCGCAGCGCTCTCGCCATCGATCCGCAGGAGAAGACGAGCCGGACCACGCTCGAGAAGCTCCTCGCCGCGGGCGAGCACCGCCTCACCGCGGCGCAGGTCCTCGAGCCGATCTATCGCCGCGAGGACGACGTGAACGGCCTCGTGCGCGTGCTCGACATCAAGGCGCAGCTCTCGCCGGTCGTGCACGATCGCCTGGCCGCCCTCGAGGAGGCGGCGGACGCCGCGATCGCGGTGTCGCGCGACAAGGCGCTCGACATCGTCTCGCGCGGGCTCGCCGAGGCGGCGTCCGGCCAGCAGCCGATCGGGCCCTGGCTCGGCCGGTTCGATCTGTTCGCCGGCGACACCGATCCGAAGCGGCGGGCTGCGCTCCTCGCGCGAGGGCTCGGCGAGCACGCAGTGGACGGCCCCGAGCTCCTCCTCCTCGCCCGTCGGGTCGGCGAGGAGCACGCGAGCGCCGGTGACGTGAACGGCGCGCTGGTGGCGTTCCGCAAGGCGCTCGCGTTCGATCCCACCTCGAACGAGCTGCTCGCGCGCGTCGACGAGCTGCTCCGCGAGCAGGGCAACCCCGGCGAGCGCGTCGCCCTCTACCGCGCCGCCCTCGAGCGCGGGCCCGACGCTTCGCGGCGCAAGCAGCTCCTCCACAGCATCGGCACCATCGAGCGGGCCGAGCTCGGCAACCCGGACGCGGCGATCGGCGCCTACAAGCGCGCGCTGAAGGACGACCCCGCCGACCAGGTCGCGCACGACGCGCTCGTCGAGCTCTACGCGGAGACCGAGGCCTGGGACGACCTTTGCGACGTGCTGGAGGCGCACCTTCCGCACGCCGCGACGGCCGAGGAGCGAAAGCGCACCCGCGCTCAGCTCGCCGAGGTGGCGAGCGCGCACGATCAGAAGGAGCGCGCGGTCCTGCACGCGCGCGAGCTGCTCGGCGAGCGCGAGCTCACGCCGGGCGAGGTCGACCTCGTGGAGCGCGTCGCGACCACGCTGGGCGACGTCGATCTGTTGCGGGCGCTCCTCGAGCGCCGCGTGCTCATCGCCTCCGAGGATCCGGGCGGCGCGCGCCTCCAGGTCCAGTGTCTCGAGCGCCTCGCCACCCTCGATTCCCAGGCGGGGTATCTCACGCGCGCCACCGAGCGCCTTCGCCAGGCCGCCACCGCGGCGCGCGCCATGGGTGACGACGCCACGGCGATCGCGCTGCTCGTGCGCCTTCGCGAGATCGACCCGCGCGACGCCGCGGCGACCGCGCAGCTCATCGATCTCTACGAGCGCGGCGACGACTACGCGCCGATCCCCGCGCTCCTGGGCGTGCTGCTCGACGTCACCGACGAGCCCGGCGAGCGCGCCGGCCTGCTCCGCAGCCTGTCCCGCGTGCTCGCCGATCACCTCGGCGACCTGCGCGGCGCGTTCGCCGCTTCGCGGAGCGCCTTCGCCCTCGCGTGGCCCGGGCCGGGGGGCCGCGAGGTCCTCGCCGAGCTCGAGTCGCTCGCCGTGCAGTCGCGCGCCGCCACCGAGTTCGCCGACGCCATCACCGAGGCGATGATCGCGACCGCCTCGACGCCGGACGCGGACCCCGCGGACGCGACCGACCTCACGCTCGCCAAGGCGCGCGTCCTCTCGACCGACCCCGAGACCGTCACCGACGCCGCCGCCGCCTACCGCACGGTGCTCGAGAAGGCGCCCGAGAACCCGGATGCGGCCCCCTCGTCGTCGCGCACCGGCGCCGCGTCCTCGCCGCGCACCGTCGCTGCCGAGGGCCTCGACGCGCTCCTCCGCGCGATGCCGGCGAGCGAGGCCCGCACCGAGGAGGTCCGCTGGCTCTTCGACTGGCGCGTCTCGCGCGCCTCCGAGGCCGAGCGGACCACTCTGCTCACCGCGTGGGCCTTCGTCGAGGAGAGCGAGCTCGGCTCTCCGGAGCGCGCCCGCGATCTCTACCGGCGGGTCGTGCAGGAGAACCCGGAGGACGTCGAGGCGCTCAGCGCCATCGCGCAGCTCTCGCTCGTCCTCGGGGACGTCGCGGGGGCGCTCGAGGCGCTCGAGTCGCGGCGCGCCGCCTCGGAGGGCGAGGCGCGCAACGTGCTCGACGTGCAGATCGCGACCATCCTGGCCGACCGTCCGGGGCACGCGAAGGACGCGGTCGAACGGGTGGCCATCGTGCTGGAGAGCGCGCCGCACGACCCGGCGGCGCTCGAGCTGGCGGCACGCCTGCTCCGGGACCCCGAGGTGATGAGCCGCGCCGCCGAGGTGCTCGAGCGCTCCCTCGACGCCGTGGAAGATCCCGTGAAGCGCGTCGAGATCCTGGAGCGGCTGCTCTCGAGCGGCGAGCCTGGCGCCAAGATGCGCCTCGGGCAGTACGAGCGCCTTCTCGACATCCTCGCCGAGATCGGGACGCCGGCTTCGCAGACGCAGGCCTTCGAGGTGACGCTCGGGGCCGCCCGCGAGCTGGCGCACGAGCCGTCGCTGTGGGACCGCGCCGAGGCCCTCGCGCGCCAGCTCGGCTCGCCCGACCCTCTCGCCTCGCTCTACGAGGAGGTGCTCCGCTCGGACCTCCCGCAGGCCGAGGCCGTGGAGCTCGGGCAGCGGGCCGTCGCGTTCCACGAGGAGTGGTTCGAGGACGGCGTCCGCGTCGTCGGCATCCTCGAGCGCTTGCTCGAGATCCAGCCCGACGACACGTGGGCGTTCGACCGCCTCAAGATGATCTTCGACGCGCAGGAGCGCTGGGACGACCTCTTCGCCCTCTACGACCGCGCGGCGGAGAGCTCGGACAAGCAGCGCAAGGTGGAGCTGCTCGAGGAGGCCGCGCAGATCGCGAAGGATTTCGCGAACCACTCCGGCCGCGCCATCGGGTACCTTGAGCAGCTCCTCGAGCTGAAGCCGGGCAACGTCCGTCTCTCGGCGGCGCTCGAGCGTCTCTACGAACGGCACGGCTCGTACCGCGAGCTCATCGGCCTCCTCGGCAATCGCCTTCCGCAGCTCGGTCACGAGGAGGCGCAGCGGGAGCGCGCGCGCATCGCGGCGCTGTGGCTCGGCGAGCTCGGCGACGCGTCGAGCGCGCTCATCGTCATCGAGGACATCCTCGCCAACTGGGTGGGGGACGACGACTTCCTCGCGCTCCCTCCCCCGCCCGAGCCCGGTCCGCACGGCTCGATCCCGCCGGCCGCGGCGCCCGCCATCGACATCACCGATCTGCTGGAGCGCGTCCTCGCCGTCGCGCCGCGCACCGCCGACATCCGCGAGTCGGTCCTGCCGCCGCCCGAGGGGCGCCGCGACTCCTACCTGCCGACCGCTCCGAAACGCGGGCTCGTCCGCCAGCGCGCCGCCGCGCTGCTCAAGGAGCGTTACGCGACGCCCGGGCGCGAAGCCGACCTCGCCCGCGTGCTCGAGGTGGAGCTCGAGGCGGTGAAGAGCGTCAAGGAGCGCATCCGCCGCCACCAGCAGATTGCTGCAATCTACACGCAGCTCGGCGACGACGAGCACGCGATGGACCACTTCGTCCAGCTCGTGCTCCTCGAGCCGGAGGTCGCCGCGCATCGCGCCGAGCTCGCGTCGCTCGCGGCGCGCGTCGGGAACTTCGAGCGCCTCGCCGACGTGCTCGTCTCGGCCGCCGACGACAGCAACGACGACCGTCTCAGGGTCGAGCTGCTCATGCACGCCGGCGAGGTCACGTCGGCGCAGATCGGGGACATCCCGCGCGCCATCGACCTCTTCTTCCGCATCCTCCGCATCTCGCCGGTGTCCGACGCGGCGCTCCTCGCCGCATGCCAGAAGGTCGAGCCGCTGCTCGAGCGCATCGGCCGCAAGACCGACCGCCTCGACGTGCTCGAGCGGCTCGCGATCCTCGAGGAAGAAGCGGACGTACGGTGGAAGGTCCTCGGCGAGGCGGCGCGGCTCGCCACCGAGCTCGGCGAGGACGACCGGGCGGTGTGGGCCTGGGAAGGCCGGCTCGAGGCGGTGCCCGACGATCCGGAGGCGCTCGACGGGCTCGTCGAGCTGTTCGAGAAGGGCGAGCGCTGGCGGCCGCTGCTCGATGCGCTGACGAAGCGCGCTGCGCTGGCCGGCCCGCAGGCCGCCGCCGACGGGGGCCGCGGCGATCGCGTGCGCGTCGCGACGCTGCTCAGCGAGAAGCTCGAGGCGACCGAGGAGGCGATCGACGCGTGGCGCGCCATCGAGTCGACGTTCGGGGAGTCCGACGAGGGCACGCGCGCGCTCTCGGCCCTGCTCCGCAGCACGAAGCGCTGGGCCGACCTCGCCTCGCTGCTGGCCGGCGCCGCGTCGCGGACGCACGCCGAGAGCGAGAAGGCGGAGATCCTGCGCGAGCTCGGCGACGTCCAGCGCGAGCAGCTCGACGCGCTCGGCGACGCGATCGCGAGCTACGAGGCGGCGCTCGGCTTCGACCCCCGCAGCGAAGGATCGCGGGTCGGTCTGCGCGCGCTGCTGAAGCGCGCCGAGCACCGGCCCGACGTGGTCCGGGTGCTGCTCGCCGCCTATTACGCGGCCGACGACTGGCGGCTGGTGCTCGACCTCACCGAGCACCGCCTCAACGCGGCGCGCGAGACGAGCGCGCAGATCGCGATCCTCATGGAGGCGGCGCGCCTCTCCGAGACGCGGGCGCAGGATCTCGACGCGGCGTTCGCCCTGGTGCGCCGCGCGCTGCTGCTCGACCCCGGTGACCAGGCGACGGGCTCCCTCGAGGAGCTGTTCCGCCTCGCCGCGCTGACGCGCAACTTCCGCTCGCTGGCCGACGCTCTTCACGAAGCGATCGATGCGGGGGAAGCGGCCCCGTGGGCTCGCGGCCTCCGTTTCCGCATGGGGCAGGTGCTCGAGACGCACCTCGAGGAGCCCCGCGCGGCGCTCGAGGCATACGTGCATGTTGCACACGCCGACCCCGCCGACCTCGACGCGGCACGCGCCGTGATCCGGGTGGCCGATCCGACGAGCCGCTGGGACGCTGCGGCGCGGGCCATCCTCGAGACCACGCAGGCGCGGGGCACGCTCGAGCGCCCGCTCCTCGCTGCGGTGGAGGACGCTGCCGCCTCTGCGAGCAGCTGGGACGCGATCACGTTCGCGCTCGCCTCGCTCGTGCACGACGACCAGGACCACGGGCTTCCGCCGGCGCTGGCCCGCGACGTCGAGGCGGCCATCGCGATCTGGCACCGCGACCGGCGGGGCGATCCCGACGCCGCGGAGGCCGCCTACGCGCGCGCCCTCGCCCACGACACCACGAACGCGGGCATGCTCTCGGAGCTCGCGCAGCTGCAGCGCCGCGCCAAGGGCCGGCCGCTCGTCGACAGCCTGCTCCGCCTCTCGCAGGCGACGGGCGGCGATCTCGATCTGCTCACCGAGGCCGCCGAGGCGGCGATCGCGAGCGTCGGGGACCGCGCGCTCAGCAAGTCGATCCTCGAGCGCCTCCTCCGTCTCGCGACCGAGCGGTGGACGACCGGCGGCGGCCGCACCGAGGGCACCAGCGTGTCCTCCGGCACCCCCGCGTCGCCCGACACGTACGTCGACCGCGCGACCCGCGAGCTCGTCAAGATCTTCGAGGGCGACGGCGACCACGACAAGGTCGTCGCGCTGCTCGTCGAGACGTCGGCGCTGCCCTGGCCGCGCGACAAATCACGGGCGCTCCGCCACGAGGCGGCGCGGATCGCGGTCGAGAAGCAGCACGCCCCCGACCGCGCGATCGGCATCTACCTCCTGCTCGTGGCCGAGGACCCGCACGACGACGACGCGGTCGCGCGGCTCGTACGCATCTACGAGGGCGCGGGGCGGAAGACCGAGCTGCTCGAGCTGAAGCGCCGCCTCGTGTCGACGGCGCGCGGCGAGGACGAGCGGCTCGGCCTCCGGCTCGAGGCATCGCGCCTCCACGACGAGCTCGACGACGTCGCGGCCGCGGTGCGCGCGCTCGAGGAGAACCTCGCGGAGTCGCCCCGTCACGACGCGACCGTCGCCGCGCTGGCCCGGCTCTTCAGCCGCGACGCGGAGCACGCAAGGCTCGAGGCGCTCTTCGCGAGCCAGGCCGAGCTCGCCGAGAAGGCGGGCGAGACCACCCTCGCCGCCGACCTGCACGCGCGCGCCGCGACCGTCGCCGAGACGAAGCTCGGACACGTGCCGGGAGCCATCGCGCACCTGAAGCGCGTCGTCGCCCTCGAGCCGCGGCCGAACGCGCTCGATGCGCTCGCCCGCCTGTCGACCACCGCGCGCGAGCACCAGGCTGCCGCCGATTACCTCGACCAGCTGCGTGCGGCCACCGAAGGACCGGCGCGCGCGAGCGTCACGCTGCGCCTCGCCGAGGCGCTCGTCGCCGCCGGTCGTCGCGAGATCGCCCAGGAGCGCCTCGAGGACGAGGTCGCGCGTGAGCCCGAGGCGGACGCCGTCCGCGTGCGGCTCGCCGACATGTACCGGAGCCAGCAGTCCTGGCCGCTGCTCGCGACGCTGCTCACCGACGGCGCCACGCATGCGCCCGACAAGGCAACGAGGCTCGCGCGGCTCCGCGAGGCCGCCGAGCTGCACCTCCGCCGGGCGAACGAGCCGGAGCGCGCCATCCCGCTGCTCGAGCAGGCCGCCGACCTCGCGCCCGACGAGAAGGACGTGAAGCTCGCGCTGGCCGATGCGCTCGGGGCGGCCTCGCGCTTCGACGAGGCGCGGGCGCTGCTGCGGACGCTGCTCGAGGCGTTCGGCGGGCGCCGGCCCAAGGAGCGTGCGCCGGTCCATTATCATCTGGCGCGGCTCGATCTCGCGGTCGGTGATCGCGCGCGTGCGCTCGTCGAGCTCGACGCGGCGACGCGCATCGACCCCGCGAACCCGGCCATCCTGCAGACGCTCGCCGAGCTCGCGCGCGACGACGGCCAGCTCGATCGGGCGGAGCGCTCGTACCGCGCGCTGCTGACCGTCCTGCGCCGTCAGGACGACGTGCACGAGGAGTCGCCGATCTCTCGCTCCGAGGTCATGTTCGAGCTGAGCCGGATCGCCGGTCGCCAGGGCGAGCCGGAGCGCGAGAGCGAGATCCTCGAGTCCGCGTTCGAGCTCGCGCAGGAGAGCCAGATCGAGGCGCGGCGCCTCGAGGGTGCGCTCCGCCGCGGCGGCGATCCCACGAGCCTCGTTCGCGCGCTCGAGGCGCGCATCAACCGGGGGGGCGCTCCCGAGGACGCGGCGGCGATCTTCGCCGAGCTCGGCGGCCTCTACGAGGATCACCTGGGTCGCCTCGACGACGCCTTCGATCTCCGGCTGCGCTCCCTCGACCTCGACCCTGGCTCGGAGACGACCCACGAGGCGTCCCATCGCCTCGCGGTGAAGATCAAGAAGCTCGGCGTCTACGAGACGCGGCTGAAGTTCCTCGCCGAGGCCGCGAAGAACGGCAGCTTCGGCGGGGGACAGGCGCCCGGCGCAGCGCCGGACCCCGAGCTCGCGGGGCGTCTCTACGAGCGGCTCGCGAAGATCGCCGAGAGCAACGGCGACGACCGCCAGGCGGCCGCCTTCTACGAGGAGGCGGTCGCCCTGCGGGACCGCGATCGCGACCTCTACGCTGCGCTCGACCGCGTCTATGCGCGCCTCGGCGACGATGCCGGTCAGGCGCGTGTGCTCGGCGCGCGCGTGGCGCTCGACATCGACGAGGGCGGCGCGTCGAGCGACGCCCTCTATCGCCTCGCGCAGCTTCGCTTCAAGTCGAACGACGTCGACGCGGCGTGCGACGCGTTCGAGCAGGCGTTCGAGGGCGATCCCGACGCCGAGCGCGGCGAGGAGCTCCTCCGGTCCGCGGCCGACGCGCACCCCGAGAACCCGCGGATCCTCGATCTCTACGAGCGGCTCGCGCGCGCCCCGGGCCGCGAGCGGTCCCTCGTCGACGCGCTGGTGCGCCGCTGGGCGCTGCCCGACGCGGGCGCCGCGCCGATGCGCGAGGCGGTGGAGATCGCCGAGAAGCTCGAGGACGGCACGCTCGCCGAGCAGCTGCTCCGCCGTTACCTCGAAGGCGGCGCCGACGACCCGGAGGGCCGCGTCTGGGCGCTCGCCAAGCTGGCGTGGATCAGCGAGGAGCGCGGAAACGTGCGCGAGGCGGTGCTCCTCAAGCGCGAGGCCGCCGAGCTCGCCGAGCCCGATGACGCACGCCGCTTCCTCTACGAGGTGGCAGGGCTCGCCTCCGGCCCGCTCGACGACCTCACGCTCGCCTCGACCATCTACGAAGAGCTTCACGAGCGCGACCCCGCCGATCGCGACGCCTGGGAGCTGCTCCTCGACGTCTACCGGCGCACGAGCGCGTTCGATAAGCTCGTGGCGCTCATCGCCGAGATCGTCGGCAACGTCGACGACCGCAGCGAACGCTCGAAGCTCCGGCTCGAACGCGTGAAGGTCAGCATGGAGAAGCTCCGCCTCTCCGACGAGGACGCCGTCGCCGAGCTGCGCGAGATCGTCGACGAGGATCCGGGGCAGGTCGACGGCGCCATCCTGCTCGGCACGCTGCTCGAGCGCAGCGGTCGCGACGAGGACCTCGTCGAGCTGCTCGGCAAGCAGCTCGACGCCGCGAAGGACCGCGAGGACGCGGACGCCATCGAGTCGCTGTCGCGTCGCCTCGGGCAGCTGCTCGAGCCGCGTGACCGCCAGGCGGCATGCGACGTCTACTACGGCGCGCTCGACTGGAGCCCGCGGTCGAAGGAGCTCCTCCAGGCGCTCGAGGCCCTGCACGCGCTGGGCGGCGAGACCGAGCAGCAGGCCGACGTCATGGAGAAGCGGCTCGCCCTCGAGCACGCCGACGGCGCAGAGCCGCTCGCCCTCGCGCTCGCCGAGATGCGGCGCGGGCTCGGCGACAACGAAGCCGCCTTGCGCGCGCTCGAGGTCGGCTTCAAGGCGTCACCGCAGAGCCGCGACCTCCGGGAGCGCCTCGAGGCCGTCTACCGGGAGCAGGTCGAGTACGACAAGCTCGCCGAGCTCTACGTCGCCGATGCGCGCGGCCGCCACGACGGACCGTCGCGCAGCGCTCGCCTGCGCGAGGCGGCCCGCCTCTACCGCGACGAGCTCTCGAATCCCGAGAAGGGCGCCGAGGTCCTGCGCGAGGCGCGCGAGTCCGACCCGGCGGCCGTCGAGCTGCTCACCGAGCTCGTCGACATGCTCACCGCCGCGGGCGATCCGAAGGCGGCCGAGGGCGAGCTCACCGCGGCGCTCGGGACGACCCCCGAAGGCCCGGTGCGGCTCGGGCTGCTCGGCCGTCGTGCCCTCCTGCGCGCGCGCATCGGCGACGGTGAGGGCGCGCACGCCGACTTCGAGGAGGTCATCGCCAACGGCGTCGACGACCTCCGCGGTCCGCTCGCCGATCACCTCGGGAAGCTCGCGATGCAAGCGGCCGGGCGGGGCGACTCGCAGCTGTGGCGGCAGTATCGCCTGCGCATCGCCCAGCTGCGGCTCGACATGGGCGACATCGAGGACGCGCGCACCGTCCTGACCGAGCTGCTCAAGACGGACAGCAAGGACAAGGCGACGCTCCGCGCCATCGCGCATGTCGACGAGCTCGAGGGCGACTGGGCGGCGGCGAGCGCCACCTACCGGCGTCTCGTCGGTCTCGAGGACGAGCACGGCATCGTGTCCGCGGCGTTGAAGCTCGCGGAGGCCTGCGAGCGCGCCGGTCGCCTCGCCGACGCACGCGGTGGTCTCGAGCGTGCCCGCGCCGCGGCGCCCGACGACGTGCAGCTCCGCCAGCGGCTGGCGTGGCTCTACGAGCAGCTCGGCGCGGTCCGCGAGCTCGCGGAGCTCGTGCTCGAGGAGGCGCGCGCCGCCGGCGACGTGGCGCCCCGGTTCGACGGTCTCCTCCGCGCCGGCCAGCTGTTCCTCGAGCTCGCCCAGGATCCCTCGCAGACGCAGCAGGCGGGGGTGACCGCCGCGATCGCGCCGCTCGAGGAGGCTCACGCGCTCCGCCCGGCCGACCTCGACTGCGCAGCCCTGCTGTCCGACGCCTACGTCGGGGCGGGCCGCTTCGACGAGGCGCAGGACCTCCTGCAGCGCACCATCGGCACGTTCAAGGGGCGACGCGCGCGCGAGCTGTCGTCGTTGTTCCACCGCCTGGCGCGGCTCGGCGAGATCATGGGCGACCGCGCCGCGGAGCTCCAGCACCTCACGACGGCGCTCGACATGGACGCGCAGAACGGCATCGTCGCCACCGAGCTCGCCTACCTCGCCATGGAGCTAGGCAACCTCGACGTGGCGCAGCGTGCCCTCCGCGCCATCACCATGCTGAAGGCGCCGGCGCCCGTGTCGAAGGCGCTCGCCTACCAGCATCTCGGGGAGATCGCCCGCCAGCAGGGCGATCCGAAGCGCGCGATGATGCTCGTCAAACGAGCCGTCGACGACGACCCCACGCTCGAGAGCGCACGCCAGCTCCTCGAGCAGCTGCAGGCCGAAGGCGCCTGAAACTGCGCCGCGCGGGGGGCGCGGGGCCGCGCTCGATGCTACGACGCAGAAATCGTCTCGGGGGAGACCACCTTGGTTGGGAGAGAATCGATGCCTCACATTCCTGCACCTCAGAACGTCCCCGGCATGGCCGGCCTCATGCAGTTCCGTCCCGAGACCGCAGGCCCGCTGTGCGCGCTCGCCGAGGTGCTGCTGCGCGGGCCATCGGCGCTCTCACGGGGCGAGCGCGAGCTGATCGGCGCCTTCGTGTCGAGCCGCAACGACTGCGTCTTCTGCACGACCTCGCACAGCGCCTTCGCCGCGCTGCAGCTCGAGGACGGTGAGCTCGTCGCGAAGGCGGTGTGCGCCGATTACCGGACCGCGCCGATCTCGGAGAAGCTGAAGAGCCTCCTCGCCATCGCCGACAAGGTGCGGATCGGCGGCGATCACGTCACCCCGGAGCTGGTGGCCGAGGCGCGCGCGCGGGGGGCGACCGACATCGAGATCCACGACGTCGTCCTCATCGCCGCGGCGTTCTGCATGTTCAACCGGTACGTCGACGGGCTCGCGGCGACGACGCCCACCGATCCCCGGGTCTACGCCGAGCGCGCCAAGATGATGGTCCGCGACGGCTACCTCGCGCACCAGCCGGCGGTCCGGCCGCGCTGACCGCTCAGGGGGGCTCGAGCGCGAGCGCCTCGTAGAGGATGTCGAGGCGCTCCTTCAGCTCCTCGTTTCCGGGATCGTGCTGGTACGCGGTGATCAGCTGGATGCGCGCCTCCTCCAGCTTGCCGTTCGAGAGGAACGCGTCGGCGCGAGCCGCGAACTGCTTCGCCTTCGTGTTCCGCGCGATCATGTGGAGCGTGCGCTGCTCGAAGGTCGGCTTCTTCTCGACCGCGTGCTCGTCGAACCCCGCGCCGCCCGCACCCTTGCGCAGCTCGGCGTCGTACTTCGCGCGCATCGCCGGCCGGCGCAGGATGCCGTACGCCTCGACGAGGCGCTTGAACACCACCGCCGCGGCCTGACCGACCTCCACCGGCTCGTCGATGAACCGGTCGGGGTGGCAGCTCAGCGACAGCGCGTGGAACGCCTGCTGGATGACCGCCTGCGGAGCGCCGGGCTCGACGCGCAGGATGTCGTAGTAGCTCATCGTCTCGAGCGACTCCGCCCAGACCAGGAAGGTGCTGATCGAGGCCATCAGCCGAGCACGGTGCGGGCCTGACGCGCCTGCATCGCGTCGACCTCGCTCACGTCGTTGGAGGCGCCGAGGAGCCGCATGGTCGCCTTCGTTTCGCGGTCGGAATCGCGATCCTTGGCGCGCACGTTGAGGATGCCGTCGGCGTCGAGCTCGAAGGTGACCGCGATCTTCACCTTGCCGCGCGGCGCGGGCGTGAGACCGGAGAGCTCCAGCTCGCCGAGGCGAGTGTTGTCGGCGAAACGCGCGCCCTCGCCCTGCGCGACGCGGATGAAGACCACGGTCTGGTTGTCGGAGGCGGTCAGGAACGTGCGCGTCTTCTCGCAAGGGACCGGCGAATTGGCGACGATGAGCACGTCGGAATACCCGCCGACGGTCTCGACGCGCAGGCTGAGCGGCGTCACGTCGATGAGCAGCGGCGCGCGCTGCGCGGTCTCGATCGCGCTGCCGCGTGTGAACATCTCGGCGGCGAGCGACGGCGGAGGAGGCGCGTCGAACGACGGGAAGAAGTCGCCCCCCGCCACCATCGCGCCGAGCGCCTGACCCGGCGGCTGCGAGGGCGCGAACGGCAGATCGAGATCGGGCATCAGATGGTCGGGGAAGCTCGCGCCCGCCGAGTCGGCGGACGGCGCGGGCACCGAGCGACGCGCGGGCTTCGGGCCGAACGCGGGCGGCTCGCTGACCCCGACGCGCGCGGGCGTCCCCTCGATGCTCCGGCCCGGCGCGCGCGGCGGCGGCGCATGCTCGCTCCGCTGCGCGCTGCCCGGAAGCGGAGGCTGCGGCGCGCGGGGCGGCTCGTCCTCCGGCACGAGCGCCGGCGGCGAGAACGTGATGACCGCGGGCGCCTTGTTGAAAGCGATGTACTCGGGCGTGCTCGCCGGAACCGGCGGGACGCCGACGTGCGTCTGCTGCCGCGTGCTCCCGGGCAGCCGCGCCGGGGGCGGGACGTTGATCTGGTGCGGGTTCGGGTTCGCCGACGGAGGCGCCGACGGCAGGCGGTCGCCGGTCGGTGCTGCCGGCTGCGCCTTCGCGAGCTGGTCGTGCCCCGAACGGCGCTTCGTGACCGGCTTCGATCGGTTCAGGGCGTGCGCCTGGATGGCCGCCCCGAGGGCGACGACCTCGTCGGGATTCACCTTCAGGTGCGGCGGCTGGCCGAAGAGGCGCTCGACCATGCGCGAGGCGAGCGGCATCCGCGTGGAGCCGCCGACGAGGATGACGCGATCGAAGTCTCGCGGCGTGAGGCCCACCACCTCCATCGACTGGCGGGCCACCGCGATGGTCCGATCGACGAGGGGCTGCGCGATCCGATCGAGGACGTCCCGCGTGATGGTCATGCGCATCGAGATGGGCACGCCGCCGTCGCCATGGCCGAGACCCGTGATCTCCTGATCGACCGCGGCCTGCGTGGAGAGCCGCTTCTTCACCTCCTCGGCGATGAAGCGAAGGCGCGAGAACGCGACCGGGCTCGACCGCGGGTCGAAGTTGAAGCGCTTCATCACCTCCAGCGAGATGTGGTCGGCGAGCAGACGATCGAGGTCGTCGCCCCCGAGCGCGGTGTCGCCGGCGGTCGCGAGCACCTCGAAGACGTTGCCGGTGAGGTCGAGGAGCGTGATGTCGAAGGTTCCGCCGCCGAGGTCGTAGACCGCGAT
>JAQBQL010000082.1 GCA_028287035.1 Labilithrix sp.
CGATGCGGCGGGCGGCGCGTCGGCGCGCGCCGGCGTCGTGACCGCCGCGAGGGCAAGCGTCGTGACGAGGAGACCGGCGCGCACGGATCGTTTCACGGCGCGCAGCCTACCACGCACGGCGCGGGCTCCCCGCGCTCCGCCTCGGATCACGGACCGAGCAGCGAGAGCAGGAACGCCTGGACGGGCGCCCCCTCGTTCAGGATCCCGCTCAGATCGGGCTCGGACCGCACGGTCGCCAGGCCGAGGAGGAGGATGCCCGCAGCGATCGGGATCCCGCCAAGTCCGAGCGGACGCCAGCGGCTCATGGGCCGGCTCGACGCGAGGACCGAGGCCACGACGAGCGCGAGGAGATCGACCAGCGCCGCCGCGGTGTGGAGCCCTTCGGCGCGCGAGGTGCGAAGGCCCACGAGCGTGACGACGATGAACGTGGTGACCGTGACGACGCCGAGCGCAGCCACGTGGTTCTGCGGCGGCATGCGGACGAGCATGCGGATGCCCCGGAGCGCGACGAGCGCCACCCCGAGACCCGAGATCAGCGCCAGCATCGCGAAGGTGACGCCCGCCAGCCCGTGGTGGTGCGTCTTCGCGCGGAGCACCGCGCCGAACACCGACAGCACGCCGAGCTCGATGACCGCCCACCACAGGGCCGCGGCGGCGTAGAGCGGCGCGCGCTCGCCGGCCACGATCCGCAGGCCGACGCGGGCGCGGCGCAGCACGGCGACCATCACGATCGCGAGCGGCGTCACCAGCGCGGCGAGCGCCAGCCACTGCTCGAACGCACGCACCACCGAGCCACCGTCCCCGATCCGCAGCTCGGCGGGCAGCGCCGAGGTGATCGCGGCGAGCACCCCGCCGCCGACGACGGTGCCGACGCGCGTGATGAGCGGCGCGGGCGCCTCCTCCTCGGCGGAGGTGGCGGAGGGCGCGTCACGGCCGACGATCGGGGCCGGGGAATGTCCTTCGCGCGCCATGGGAGAAAAGAGCCGCGGACTCTAGCCCCTCTCGCCCCGTCTGTTCAGTCAAAACGGGTCGACGGGCAGCGGCGGCGCGATCGCGAGGATCGCGTCGGCCCGCGCGAGCACCCGCGGGTCTGCGTCGGCGAGCCCCAGCCGCACGGCATCGGTGGCCCTGAGACCGCCGTAGAGGAGGCTCGCCAGCGTGGCGCGGGACGTCCGCAGCGCGCCGGTCGTGGCCCCGCGGACCGACGAGACCTCGGCGTGTCCCCCGGAGACGCGGACCGTCGCCGCTTGCTCCTCGCCCGCGTCGCCGCGCACCACGAGGTCGAACACACCCTCCGCCTGGTAGCCGCGCGACTCGATGGCGCGCGGCACGTCCTCGATGCGGACGAGCGGGCCCGCGACCACCGTTCCGAGCGTGTGCTCCACGTCGTTCGTGCCGAAGCGCCGCGCGTCCGCGTCGAGCAGCGCATGCTCCAGCGGGTCGCGCCCGTCCACCTCGAGGACGATCTCGGTGAGCTGGTCACGCATCGCGCCGAGCGCGCCGATGAGGGCGCGGCGCGAGGCGTCGTCGTCGGCCGCCAGCTCCTCGACGACCGCGCTCATGGACGCGTGGGGCTCGGTCTGGCGGATCTGGAAGGCGACGTAGCCGGCGAGCCCGCCTCCCTCGCTGGGCGGTCGATCGACGACGAGGTAGTGGCGCCGCTCGTGGGCGAGGTGCCGCTCCCACAGGTGCTCGTCGCGCGTCAGCCAGCCGGTCGAGCGGGTGGCGTGGCGCGCGTAGGCGGCCGAGATGCCCTCGCGATCCTCGCCCCTGGGCCGGCGCACCCGCTCCCTGGCGAGCGCCCGCCACGCCGCCGGAACCGAGGACGGATCGAAGACGAGCCGCCGTCGCGACGCGGTCTTGCCGTACCCGAGGCGCGCGTAGAACCCCTCGCGGAACGCGTGGAGCATGGTCAGCGCGTCGCCCCGCATGTCCGAGGCGACGTGGAGCCCGCGGAGGAGCGCGGTCGCGACGCCCTGGCCGCGCGCCTCGACGGCGATCGACACCGAGGCGATCCCGCCCATCTGCACCGCCCTGCCGCCGAACCAGCCGGTCATCGGGAAGAGGAAGGCCTGCCCCACGATCTCGTCACCGCGCAGGGCGAGGACGAGGTCCTCGAGGGCGCCGTGGAGGCTGTGCGTGAAGTTGCGCCGCCGCTCGAGGGCGCCGCGCGCGTCGGGAAAGGCCGCCACGTGGATCTCGACCACCCGATCGAGGTCGGCTGCGGTCGCGGGCCGGAACCTGAGAGCCTCGTTCATTGGTTTCGCCACAAATTGGGCCGCCTCTCCCCGAGGATGTTAGGCCCGAACCGATGCTAACGGAACAGGCGCACAGCGGGCAGAACGCGACCTCGTCTCCTCCCTCCTCCACCACCGGGCTGCGGCTCGGCGGGGCGCGGGCGGACTTCGTGGCCGGCCTCGGTCGGAAGGTCACCGACCTGCGGGCGAGCTCCGCGCGCGTCCGGGAGAGCGCCGCCGACATCGGCCTCCGCGAGGAGCTGCGGCGCAAGCTGCACGCGCTCTCGTCCTCGGCGAAGCTGATGAAGTTCGACGCGATGGACCGCGCGATCGCCGAGGCGCTCGGCATCATCGACCGCACCGACCTCGACGTGCCGCTCCAGACCGTCGACCTCGACGCCATCGATCAGCTGCTCGAGGACCTGCCGGCGCTCGCCTGGGGCGAAGGCGACGCCGGGCTCTCGCGGTCGATGCCGGTCGCCAAGGCGGCCCGCACCTACGGCGCTCTCATCGTCGGCAACGCGCAGATCGCCGAGGCGCTGCTCGACGCGCCCGCCGACCTGAAGTCGCTCGTCGACGAGATGAGCCTGCCCCCGGTCACCCGGCACCTCACGTTCGCGTGCGAGAGCACGCCGGACGCGCAGGCCGCCTACGACCTCGCGCGCACCACCGAGCCGGAGCTCGTGGTCCTCGATGCGGACCTCGAATACGCGACCGAGCTCGTCGAGGCGCTCATGGACGACCCGCTCACCGAGCAGTCGCCGATCGTCGTCCTCGGCAGCTTCCAGGAGCCGGGCGAGGAGGCGCGGTACCGCGCGATGGGCGTCGCGAAGACGCTGTCCAAGCCCACCTCGAAGGCGAGCCTCCGCGCCGCCTGCGAGCAGGCCATCGAGGCCCGCCGCGGGACGCTCGCCGCGAATGCGCGCGCGTTCCCGCCGCTCAGCGACGCCGCGCACGGCGATCGCTCGCGCACGCGGCTCCGCGGCCCCGCCACCGAGGTCCGCCTCTCGGGCCGCAAGATCATCGTGGCCGACGACGATCCGGCGGTGGTCTGGTTCCTCGCCGACCTCCTGAAGGCGTCGGGCTGCATCGTGCACGAGGCGTTCGACGGCCAGCAGGCGCTCGAGCTCGCCTACCGCACGAGCCCGGACCTCATGCTGTGCGACATCATGATGCCGAAGGTCGACGGCTTCTCGCTCTGCCGGACGCTCCGCCGCGACGTCGCCCTGCGTGACGTGCCGGTCATCCTGCTCTCGTGGAAGGACGACCTCCTCCAGCGCGTCCGCGAGCTCGGCGCCGGCGCCGCCGGGTACATCCGCAAGGAGACCGACACGCGCGCCATCGTCGCGCGGATCCGCGAGTCCCTTCGCCCGCGTTCGCACATCGAGATGCGCCTTCGCGACGACAATGGCAGCGAGGTGCGCGGTCGGCTCGACGGCGTCAGCGTCCGCACCCTCCTCGAGATCGTCTGCGCCACCAGGCCTTCGGCGCGCGTCGCGCTGCGTGACGCCTCGTTCGTGTACGAGGTCGACATCCGCGACGGCGCTCCGCTCAAGGCGACGCGCACCTCGGGCGACGGCACGGTCCTCCACGGCACGAAGGTGCTCGCGGCGATGCTCGGCGCCGCCGCCGGGCGCTTCACGGTGACGAACAGCACCCTCGCGGTCGACGCGGAGCTCGACGGCAACCTGGCCTCGCAGCTCGCGAAGCCCATCGCGCGGGCCCGTGCCGCGACCTCCCTCCTCGTCGGCACCGGCCGCGCCAAGGCGTGCCGGGTGCGCCTCGATGCGGCCGGGCTCGAGGACTACCTGCGGGCGATGCCGGACACGATGCGCTCGCTCGCGGTGCGCCTCGCCGAGGGCGTGACCCCGATCGCGCTCATGATCGAGGGCGGCTCCGACGCGGCGCTGGTCGAGGACCTCGTCTACGATCTGGCGGCGCGCGGCGTCGTCACCGCCATCGAGGACGAGCGCGGGACCGACCTGCTCGCCCCCGAGGTCCTCCGCCTCGGTAACCAGGGCGACGTCCGCGCGGCGCTCGCCCCCCGGACCGCGACGCCCGAGCCGATGGCTGCCACGGCGTGCAATGACGAGGCGGCGCCGCTCTGCGAGAGCCCCGACCCGGACAGCACCTCGGCGAGCACGCTCGGTGACGCGGTGCTGCGCGAGGTGGCGACGCGCTCGCCGGTCCCCGGGCCGATGGTTCCCCGCCCCGCCCCCCGGCCGCATCCGACGGCGACGCCCGGGGCGGTGCTCGTGGACGACGGAACGCCGACGAGCGACCAGATCGTCGCGATGAGCGAGGCCACGGTCGTGGACGACACGACGTACGCCGAAGCCACGCCGGAGCCCTCGATCCCGGTCGACGAGTCGATCGCGATCCCGCTCACCGAGCGACGCGATGCGCGCACGCCGCTGACCGTCGTGACGAGCACGCGCGAGGACGAGGCCGCGGCGGGCGTTCCGACGCAGCGCAAGAGCTGGCCGACCGTCGCGCTCGTCGCGGCGAGCGGCGTCGTCGCCTGGGCGGTCGTTCACTTCGCCTTCGCGGCGGCGGGCAATCCCCCGGCGAAGCAGGTCGAGACGGCGCCGCGCGCGACCACCGAGATCGTCGCGCCGAGCGCGCCCGAGGGCGTGACGTACACCGCGGTCGCCGCGGCGGGTCTGCCGGCCGGCCAGGGGATGCTCGAGATCTCCGTGCCCAACGGCGCGGTCATCCTGGTCGACGGCACCGACCGCGGCCGTGGTGGCGTGACGCTCCCGCTCTTCGCGGGCAAGCACGACGTGCGGGTCGACGGCACCTCGAACGACCTGGCGAAGCTCGTGGAAGTGCGGCCTTCGCTGGTCGCCCACGTGAAGTTCTGAGCGAAAGACGCTAAAGACGAGCCCGCCATGCGCGGGCTCTTCTCCTTCCTGCTCCTCGCCCTCGGCCTCTCGGCCAGCACGGGCAGCACGGGCTGCTCGGGGTGCTCGCGCAGCGAAGGCGCGGGTACGGGCACGGCGGCTCCGCGGCCCACCGGGTCGGCGAGCACCGCCAAGACGACCGCCGGCCCGAGCGCGGTCATCGATTTCATCGGCGGCTTCGACGCCTGCACGCTCTCCCATCGCGGCGTGCTGCTCGACCTCGGCGACGGAACGATGGCCTCGCGCATGGCCGCGACGCGGCTCAAGGTGCCGGACGTCGAGGTGCGCGAGCACGAGGGCGCGTCCTGGGTGAGCCTGCACGAGCGGAACCTCGAGCTCTCGTTCGTCTCGCCGGCCGAGACGCCGGAAGGAACGGGCCTCACCGTCGAGGCGCGCGTGCGCGGCGGCGCGGGCAAGAGCCTCGCGGTCTACCTCAACGGGCGCGCGCTCGGCTCGCTCCCGCTCGCGAAGGACGAGACGAAGGTGGTCTCGCTGCATGCCGCGTCGGGGACGATCGCGCGCGGCGCCAACGAGCTGCTCGTCCGCGCCGTCGGCGGGCCTCGCACCAGCAAGGACAGCAAGGACAGCAAGGACGCGCTCGCCGAGATCGACTGGATCCGCGTGGGCGCCTCGGACGGTGACGCCCCGTACGCGGCCCCCACGCGCGGCGACGCGCTCACCACCGTCACCATCGGCGGCGTGGCCCGGCGCGGCCTCTCGCTCCGGGCGCCCGGGTCGGCGCGCTGCCCCGGCTTCGTGCCGAGCGGAGCCGTGCTCGAGGGGCAGATCGGCGTGAGCGGCGGCGAGGCCGACGCCGAGGTGCGCGTGCTCGTGGACCGCGCCGAGCCGAGGGTCATCGGCAGCTTCCACCTCGGCGGCGAGGGCGCGCCGGCGTGGCAGCCCATCTCGCTGCCCCTCGGCGACGTGGGGACCCTCGCCTCCGTGGAGCTCGTCGCGAAGGCGAGCTCGAAGGGCGCGCGCGTCGTGTTCGCCGAGCCCCGCGTGGTCGCGGCCGCAGCGCCGCCCGCCGACAAGCCGAGGGCCGCGCGGGGCGTCGTCGTCGTGGTGCTCGGGACGACGCCCGTGAAGTCGCTCTCGATCTACGGCGGCAACACGCCGATGACGGAGCTCGCGGCGCTGGCCGCGTCCGGTACGACCTTCGACGCGCACCGCGCGACCACGAGCTATGCGAGCGGCGCCGTTGCGTCGATGCTGACCGGTCTCCTCCCGCGCGCCCACGGGGTCTCCGAGCCGGAGGCCCAGCTCGGCAGCGCCGGGATCACGATCGCCGAGGCAGCCCGCCAGGCCGGGGTCGCGACCGCCATGTTCACGGCGAATCCGACGACGACCGCGCCGTACGGCTTCGCGCGCGGCTGGGCGACGTTCGCGGCGCGGCCACCGAACGACGAGGCGCCGGCGACGGCGATCTTCGAGGACGTGGAGAAGTGGATCGACGAGCACAAGGACGAGCGCTTCCTCGTCCTCGTCCACGCCCGGGGCGGCCATCCGCCGTGGGACGTCGGCAGCGACGAGACCAAGGACCTCCCGCCCGCCTCGTACGCCGGCAGCCTCGACCCGAAGCACGCCGGCGAGATGCTCGCGAAGGTGCGCAAGAACGGGAACGCGCGGCTCTTCACCGACGCCGATCGCGAGCGCGCCTTCGCACTCCACGAGCGCGCCGTCCTCGCTCACGACGCGGCGCTCGGCCGTCTGGTCGCCCACGTGAAGCAGCTCGGTCGCGACGCGGACACGACGTGGATCGTCACCGGTGACGTGGGGATCGACGCCGCGGCGCACGCGCCGTTCCTCGAGGACGACACGCTCGACGAGGCGTCGCTCGCGGTCCCGCTCGTCGTGCGCGGCCTCGACAAGCCGCCCCGCGCCCACGTGGCGTCGCCGACCGCCAGCGTCGACGTGGCGCGGACCGCCCTCGAGGCGCTCGGGCTGGATCCGCCTCCCCAGCTACGCGGCGACAGCCTGTGGGCGATCATGCAGCGGGGGACGGGCAGCCCGGAGCGCCCGCGCATCGCGACCACGACGACGCGCTTCTCGGCGCGGTGGTCGGGGTTCGTGCTCGCGGGATCGCGCGATCGCGAGACGAAGCTGTGCAACCTGTCGCTCGAGCCCGACTGCGCGAGCGACGTGCGCGCGACGCATCCGCTGGCCGCCGAGCTGATGCACGCGCTGGTGGTCCGCGAGCTGACCGCAAGCGGCAGCACGACGGCGGCCGAGAAGTTCCCCGCCGTGACCCGCGTGCTCCCCGATGCGCCGACCACCGCCGGGCTCCGTGCGTGGGGCGTCGTGTCGGGCCCGGCGGGCTCCGCAGGCGGGACGAAGTAGTCTAGAAAAGAGGGCGCATGAGCGAAGACGCGACAAGGGTTCATCACGTGGATCTCCGGGCGATCGCGCGGAAGGTCGCGCAGGACGAGGGCTTCTCGGTCGATCCGCCGGCTCCGTCCGAGGAGCTCCCGCCCTCGGTGCTTCGTGACCCGCCCGACGTGCGCAACCTGGCGAGCCTCCTCTGGTCGTCGATCGACAATCGCGAGTCGACGGACCTCGACCAGGTCGAGCACTCGGAGCGCCTGCCGGACGGGTCGATCCTGCTGCGCATCGGGATCGCCGACGTCGACGTGTTCGTGCCCAAGGGCTCGCCGCTCGACCGGCACGCCGCGCAGAGCACGACCTCGCTCTACGCCGGCGTCGCGACGTTCCCGATGCTTCCCGACGCGCTGTCGAGCGACCTGACCTCGCTGCTGCCCGACGTGAACCGGCTCGCCGTCGTGACCGAGCTCACCGTCGCCCCCGACGGCGCGATCACCCGCTCGGACGTGTATCGTGCACGCATCGTCAACCACGCCAAGCTCGTCTACGAGGACGTCGGCCGCTGGCTCGAGGGCCGCGGCGAGCCGCCCCCCGAGGTGGCCAGGAACCCCGAGCTCGCCGAGCAGCTCCACATGCAGGAGGAGGCGGCGAAGCGTCTCCGCAAGCGGCGCGTCGAGCACGGCGCCCTGCAGCTCGAGACCGCCGAGGCCCGGGCCGTCGCCAAGGACGGCGACGTGGTGCGCCTCGAGCTCGTCGACAAGAACCGGGCGCGCGACATCATCGAGGACCTGATGATCGCCGCCAACGGGGTGACCGCGCGGTTCCTCGAGGAGCGGGGCTACGCCTCGCTGCGCCGCGTCGTGCGCACCCCGCGGCGGTGGGACCGCATCGTCGAGGTGGCGCGCCAGCGGGGGGTGACGCTGCCCGCCGAGGCCGACGCGATCGCGCTCTCGGTGTTCCTCCGCACGCAGCACGACAAGGACCCCGAGCAGTTCACGGACCTGTCGCTCAGCGTGGTGAAGCTGCTCGGGCCCGGCGAGTACGTGGTCGCCGATCCTTCGTCGCCCGAGGGCCACTTCGGGCTCGCGGTCGACGACTACGCCCACTCCACCGCGCCGAACCGGCGCTACGGCGACCTCGTCACGCAGCGGCTTCTGAAGGCCGCGGCCCGCAAGGAGGCGACGCCGTACACCGTGGCGGAGCTCCGCGAGATCTGCGCCCACGTGACCGACATGGAGAACCACGCGCGGAAGTTCGAGCGCACGATGCGCAAGGTCGCCGCGGCCACGTTCCTCTCGCGCCGCGTCGGCGACGTGTTCGAGGCCATCGTCACGGGCGCCAATCCCAAGGGGACGTTCGTCCGCACCGTCAGCCCGCCGGCCGAGGGCCGGGTGGTCCGGGGTGAGGAGGGCCTCGACGTCGGCGACCACGTCCGGGTCGAGCTGGTCGCGACCGAGCCGTCGCGAGGTTTCATCGACTTCGTCCGGGTCTGATGCTAATGGTCGCCCCGAAGCTCGTGAGGGCTTCGTCGGAGAGGTGACCGAGTGGTCGAAGGTGCTTGATTGGAAATCAAGTGAGCCTGCAAGGGCTCCGGGGGTTCGAATCCCTTCCTCTCCGCCAGTTGTCGCGTCGTATCGGACTGTCCCGTCCTGAGGGGTGCAGCTCGATACGACCACGTTCCGCCAGTGGCATTTCGTGGTCCGCCGTAGCCAGATCACGCCGCCCGTAGCGCTACGCGAGCTCGTGGCCGTGGCCGCCGTCCTGTAGCGAGCGCGCACGAGCCTTCCTCTTCACGTCACGCAATCGGGCGCGCTCGCGGCCGACCATGTGTTCCATGGCCATCTCTCGCGTCCCGGTCCTCGCCCTGCTCGGCACTCTGCTCGCGGCCAACGCCGGCGCGTGCGCACCTGGCGCAAGCTCGCCGGGTCAGGCTCGCGAGGGGGCCGCGAGGAGCGACGGCGCTCCGCCCGCCGTCGTGCCTGCGGCGCCCACCACGTCGGCCCGTGCGCGCGCCGCGCCGCGACCTGCGAACGTCGAAGCTCTCCAGACGGCGCTGGAGGCGGACGGCTACCACCCGATGATCATGCACCGCGAGGGCCGCGTGTACACCATCATCATGCGCGAGCCGCGCGCCTCCGAGCAGGCTCCGCGTGAGCAGCTCCTCGCGGTGCTCCGGAGCCACGGAGCGCTGCTCGGCTACGGCGTGCTCGGCAGCCCTTCGCTCGTGGCGGACCCGACGTCGGCCGGCGGGGTGACGGTCGTGACCGGCACCGTTGGCGCGAAGGGGCTCTGTCCCACGGTCGCGATCCAGGGCGCGTTCGACGCCGCGCCGCCCACGGAGACCGCCCCCTTCCGCTTCGCCTTCGGTTGTCCGGGCGTGGACGATGACCACATCCGCTTCGAGCGGGACGCGATCGCGCGCATCGCGGCAAAGCCGACGTCGGGGCGGTCCGACCCGTTCGCGAGCTGGCTCACGGACCTCGAGAAGATCACGGTCGTCTCGGCCGTCACGCGCACCTCGGACATGGTTGCTGCGACGGTCGCGGCGCCGCCCGTCACCGGCGACCGCGTCGCGACCGTGAGGGCCTTCGCCGAGCGCGCCGCCCGCCAGGAGAAGCTCCCGCCGCTCGACGCGATGGATCTCGGCCCGCTCGCGGCGCCCGCGGGGGACGCGCGCCGTCTCGAGGACCGCTTCACCGAGCTGACGCTTCGTCTCTCGCGCACGTCTTCCGAGGGCCCGTGCATCGAGCCGAGCGTTCACGTCCGCCTGTCGGCAAACGCCATCACCGCCGTCGCCGTGACGTGCGCGCGCGAACCGAAGGAAGGCGCGCCGCCGCCCGATGGCAGCCGCCCCCTCCCCGCGGCAGCCGCCGGCGCCCTGCCCTACGTCATGATGTGCGAGCTGGTCAGCGGCGCGACGAACACGCACCAGGGCCGTGTCATCGACAGCCGTGGCCACGTGCTCACGTTCAACGAGGGGCCGCTCCTGCAGACCGACACGATCGCCGAGCTCGTCGGTCTCGTGCGTCTTCACCGTCACTACGAGGGCACGTTGCCGGCCGCGGAGGTCGATCGCCTCGTCGCCCTCACCCCGCAGGCGTCGCGTGAGCCGGTGCAGTCGAAGCAGCGGCAGATCTTCGACGCCGCGGGCTTCGGCTGCTCGTTGCTGACCGCCGGAAAGAGCCCTGGCACGTACGCGAAGATCCAGCTCGACGAAGGCGGGGCGACGCAGGCGTCGCGCGTGGGCCCGGCCTCGGACGCTGCGCGCGCCATCGTGAAGCGCGCCCGGGCGCTGAAGGCCCCGCGCTGACGTTGCCGGGGCGGCCCGTTCACGGGCCGAAGGGCTCACCCCACGCCGCGAGGGCCTCGGGATCCAGGAATCCTTCGAGCTCCGCAGCGGTGAGCACGGGCTCGTGACCGGGGTAACACGCCGCGGCCCACATGGGGAGCGAGCTCCACCCGCTGAACGAGAACCCGCGTTCGCTGACGGTGAAGTCGTCGAGCTGAGGAGAGTACTGACCGACGACGGCCGCGCAGTCCGGGCTCAGGTCCGGCTCGCGGAGCGCCTCCACCATCGCGGCGCGGTAGCGGGGCAGGAGCCGCTGGAAGAGCAGATCCCGCTTCGCTTCCACGACGACGCTCTCGAAGGCTTTCCCGGTGCGGAAGGAGAACGTCCTCTTCCGCGGCAGAGAGAACTTCGCGTCCAGCGACGGAGGCAGCTCGAACGACACGGTGACGAAGCCATGAACGCGCCGCACGGCGACCCGCGCCTCGTTTTCGAGCGGCCGACAACCGGTGGCATCCGAGAGCAGTGACCGCGCGGCCGCGAGCTCCTCGTCGACCCAGGCCGTGACGCTCGCCGCGAGCGGCGCCGGCTGGGTCACGACAGGGACGGAGAACGGCGCGCCGCACCCCGGTGTTCCGAGGCGTTCCAGCCGCGTCGTCCACGCGACGCCGGACGCCCGCTCGGGCATGCGCTCGCCTGCGTCCTTCGCCGCGACGACGGGCGCGACGACCACGGTGGGCGGCGACGCCGCCGTGGTCGCGGCGCTCGGCGAGGGCGCGTGACAGGCGGCGACGAGCGACAGCGCGGACGAGACGAGGGCGCGGTGCACGTTCATGGATCCGGGAACGCCGAGGCGTTCGAGCCCATTCACGTACCCCGTGCTGCGTGCCTCGCCGCACGGAGCGCCTCGCTGAGCTACAGGCGCTCCTCGGCGACGATCTTCGTGGAGACGACGCGCATCGCGACGCCCGCCTCGCAGCCGCCGCCGAGGCTGACGCCGGTGGGGTTCACCGTGGCGCCGACTCCGCAGCTTCGCGTCTTGTAGGCGAGCGTGGCGGAGGGGAGCTCGAAGTCCACGCGGTCCTTCGTCTCGTGGACGGCCCCCAGCGAGCCGCTCGCCGCGACGCCCTGCTTGCGGTCGGGGGTCGGCGCGGCGCCGCTCGCGAACTGTTCGCGCGCCTCGACCCGCACCGTCACCCGAACGCCGCGCCCGGGCACTGCGATGCGCTTCGGCGCCTTCTCGACGGCTTCGCGGATCGCGCCGCGCAGGGCATCCCAGCCGGGCCGATCGGCATTGGCGCCGGCGAGCGCGACCTGCACCGAGCCGTCGGATCCGAGCGACACCGTGAACGTGGCGACGCCGAACGTCGGAGCCTCGGCCCGGTGAGCCGCCGCATCCACGGCGCTGCGCACGGGACCTGCGTGCCCGAGGCCGCGCGCGACGTCGCCCGAGTCGAGCGCCTCGACGAGCCCGCCGGTCGACGAAACGGGACGGGCCGGGGCCGGGGCGGCGCGCGGGGCCTCTCCTTCGCCGGGACGCAGCGTGCCGACCTTCATCGCGCCCGCGACGCCGAGCCCGAGATCCACCGTGCCGGTCGGGTGGAACCAGGCCGACGCGGCCGCGCCATCTTCCCGCGCTCCGGGCGCCGTCTCGGCGGCGCGGCCGTCGTTGCCCTCCATCGCGATCACCGCGTCGGGAGCGGCGGGCGCCGGCATGGCCGGGCGCGACGGAGCGGAAGCCGCCGCCTCGGGGCTCCGCGGTTCGCCACGCTCCGCCGCTGCCGCAAGCGCACCGGGCGGCTCGCTCGCCGTCTCGATTCCGATCTCGGTCGCGCGCTCCGCAAGGGCCGCGGGCGCCGCGGCGGGACGCGCATCGCGGCGCGAGCCGGTGAGCAGCGCCGCGGCGATCGCGACGTGCACCGCCGACGCGACCACGAAGGGCGTTGCCTGCCGGAGCCGCTCGCGCAGCGCTGCCGATCCCCTCGTCACGGCCCCCAGTGTCGCTCGATCCGCGCACGAAGCAAGCCGTGGGTCCTGATCGTCTGCTCCGTGAGTGTGGCGGTTTTGCCCCGACCGCGCTCTTCTCACGGCGCCGAACGCGCTCTAAGGTGCGTCTCCCAACATCCAAGGAGTGGACGAAATCATGGCCTTCACGCTTCCCGAGCTGCCGTACGCGAAAGACGCTCTTGCTCCGCACATCTCTGCGGAGACGCTCGAGTTCCACCACGGCAAGCACCACAAGGCCTACGTCGACAAGCTGAACGAGCTCCTCGCCGGCAAGCCGGAGGCGTCGAAGCCCCTCGAAGAGGTCATCATGAGTTCCGAGGGTCCCGTCTTCAACAACGCGGCCCAGATCTGGAACCACACGTTCTACTGGTCCTCGATGAAGCCGAACGGCGGCGGCACGCCGACCGGCGATCTCGCCGACGCGATCACGCGCGACTTCGGCTCCTTCGACAAGTTCAAGGAGGAGTTCACGAACGCCGGCATCACCCAGTTCGGGTCCGGTTGGGCGTGGCTCGTGCTCGAGGGCGGCAAGCTGAAGGTCACGAAGACCCCGAACGCCGATCTCCCGATGAAGCACGGCCAGAAGGCGCTCCTCACGATGGACGTGTGGGAGCACGCCTATTACATCGACTTCCGCAACGCGCGCCCGAAGTACATCGAGACGTTCCTCACGAAGCTCGCCAACTGGGACTTCGCGACCGAGAACCTCAAGAAGGGCTGAGAGCGCTTCGCGCTCCGCGAAAGGCCGGGCACCCTCGGGTGCTCGGCCTTTTGGCTTTTCAGGGCTTGTTCCAGCGATAGAGCTGGCTGCCCGCCTTGCCGGGCGGCTTCGCGCCGGCGGGCACGATCAGGCCGCGATCGACGAGGTGCTCCTTCACGGAGCGCGTCGTCAGCTCGGTGCCGATGACGACCTCGTAGATGCGTTTCAGCTCGGCGAGCGTGAAGCGCGACGGCACGAAGTCGAACGCCGGATCGCGGATCGGATCATCGAGGTGGCGGCAGATGCGCCGGTACGCGGCGGTCAGGATCTTCGCGTGATCGAAGGCGAGCGCCAGCTTCCGGGCGCGCTTCCGCGGACCGCCCGCCTCGACCTTGAGGGCCCGCGCCTGGGACACGGACCCGAGATCGATCGCGCGGAGCGGATGCCACGCCGCCTCCGCCGCATCGTCGCCGGCGACCACCTTCGTCTCGGTCGGGCGGAACGTCACGAAGGCGACCGTGACGGTGTGGCCCCGCGGATCCCGGCCCGGATCGCCGAAGGCGCCGAGCTGCTCGAGCCGCGCCGGCGGGATCGAGATGCCCGTCTCCTCGCGCAGCTCCCGGGCCGCGGCCCGCGCCAGCGGCTCGTTCTCGTTCACGAACCCGCCGGGGAGCGCCCAGCGTCCCTCGAAGGGCTCGGCCTTCCGCTTCACCAGCAGGACGGCCAGATCGTCGGCGCGCATCGAGAACGCGACGACGTCGGCGGTCAGGCCAGGACGCGGATGGGGATAGGTGAAGGGCACGCGAGATCCGTCATGTCGTACGCAGGCAGCGCCGTCAACCCGGCCTTCGTGCGGAGGAAAGCCCGCGGCGAAAACGTCACCTCGTCGACGCGATCGAGCCAGTCGGTGAGCGCCGGCCGCAGCGCCACCTCGCGCGCCTGCCGCTCGGTCAGGGGCGTGCGGAGCGCGTGGAGCTGCGCGAAGAGCGACAGATCGGCGACGCTCGGTGCGTCGCGGGTCACCCAGAATCCGTCGTGCGGGGCGAGCGACTCGAGGTGGTCGAGCACGCGGCGCAGCTCGTCCCAGCAGGCCTCCTCGCCGTGGCGCAGCACGTCGCGCGCGAGGCCGTCGAGCACCCGCGCCCGGACGCGCGATGCGAGCACGTTCTTCACGAGCCACGGCGCCCCGCCGAAGTACGCCTCGCGGACCGCCGGCCAGTTCCGGTCGTCGGCCCAGCGGGCGGCGAGCACGAAGCCGCTCAGCGCCCGGTCGCCGTAGTCCTCCCAGAGCCACGCCTCGGCGGCGGCGCGCGCGTCGAGCGGGAGGAGGGACGGTCCCCCGCGGGCGGCCGAGAGCGCCTCGAGCCGCGCGAGGATCCGCGTCTTGTCGACGATGACCTCGTCCTCGCCGACGAGCAGCGCCGGGACCTGCGCCTCCGGGTCGAGGCCCGCGAGGTCGGCCGGCCCGCCGTGCCGCGACCGGTAACGGAGCCCCACGAGCTTCAGGGCGCGGTGCACCTGGAGGCACACGGGCGAGTAGCTCTCGTGCCGCGCCAGCGTGGTCGCGCCGGGCTCGCACAGCAGGATCGCGGGGTCAGGGGTGGTCATGACGTGCATCCTGCCCCGCCCGTATGTCATCCTTGTGTCAGTTAACGTGAAGCGAACCGAAAGACTCTTCGCCATCGCCGAGTACCTGAGGGGGCGCCGCACCGGGGTCACCGCCGAGATCCTCGCGGAGCGCTTCGGCGTCACGATCCGGACCATGTACCGGGATCTCGACGCGCTGCGCGCCGCCTCGATGCCGGTCTCGGCGGAGCGTGGGCGCGGGGGCGGCTACGCGCTCGACAAGAGCTACTCGCTGCCGCCCGTGAACTTCACCGCGCGCGAGGCAGCGCTGCTCGTCGCGCTCGGCACGTTCGCGGTCGAGTCACGGCTCCTCCCGTTCGAGGAGACGCTGCAGCGGGCGCTCGACAAGGTGCGTGCGGCGCTCTCGACGTCGGCGCAGCGCGAGCTCGTCGGCCGCCTCCGCGAGCTCGCGTTCGTCGGGATCCCTGCGCCACCGGTCGCCAAGTCGGTCCGTGCGGCACTCGAGCGCGCGTGGTTCGAGCAGCAGCCGCTGCGCATCACCTACCGTGACTCGCACGGGATTCCCTCGGTGCGCGAGGTGCGGGTCGAGCAGGTGGTCATGGAGCGGAAGGAGACCCGCATCAACGCCTTCGATCCCGCGAAGAACGAGAGCCGGAGCTTTCGCCTCGACCGCATCGAGAAGGCCGAGGTCCTCGCGCCCGACGACGCCGCGCCGTCCTCGCGCGAGCCCGCGTAGCGTGGCAAGGTTGGAGCATGCTGTCCGTTCGCCGGTGCGCGGGATCCTTGCTCCTCACGATCGCGGCCGCTGCCTCGTGTGGCTGCGGCGCCTCGCGAAGCCCGCAGGCGGGCGGCGAGATGGTCGTCTACGCGAACGGTGAGGCGAGCTCGCTCCGCCTGGAAGGCACGCGTGCGTGGGGTCCCGCAGCGGAGCTGAAGCGGTTCGACGGCGCCTACCGCGGCACCCTGCAGGGTCACGTCGTCGACCTCCGGTTCGTCGACGATCGCGTCACCGGGGTGGTCGGCCTGTCGCGCGTCGACATCCACGTGTCCGAGGTGAACGGCCGGGTTCATGGCCAGGGGCTGCTGAACGGGCACGTCTCGCGCTTCGACGTCGACGACGAGACGCTCGAAGGCACCTTCGGGATGTGCAGCTACCAGATGAAGCGGCGGCGCGCGGACGGCGACGAGGCGCCCCCCGGAGCGGCACCCGGCGACGAGGCGCCCGCGGGGAAGGACGACTACTACGGCTACCGGTCGTGCAACGGCTCGCCGACGCCCGTGGCCCACGTCCGCATCCCGGAGGTCATCCGCTCGCTACCGGCGCTCGATCAGGCGACGCTCTACGCGCTCATGCTCGCGGGCTGAGCGCGTCGCTCACGCGAGGCGCTTCGAGAGATCCTTGATCGCCGTGGGCAGCGAGGCGTCCTCGAACAGCTGAGGCAGGTACGAGGGCGAGATCGGCAGCTCCTTCGCGAGGCGCGCGAGGCTCTCGGCCTGCACGCGCTCACGTGAGGCGCGGCTCTGCGCCGCTAGCACCGCCGCGTCGCCCTGGGTGGCGCCGGTCGCCGGGATCGCGACGTGGGCCGCCTCGAGCGCGGCGCGCTCCGGCTTCGAGAAGAGCGGAGGCAGCACGCAGTTCACGACGATCTTCCCGATCGGCAGGTTCAGCTCCCCGCGGAGCGCCTTCGCGAGCTCGATGGTCTCGCTCGTCGGCATCTCCTCGGGTAGCGTGACGAGCACGACCGCCGACTGCTCCGGGTCCTGGAACATCTTCCAGGCGCGCTCCGCGTCGCGGCGGAGGAGCCCGGGCGGGACGACGTCCACGATGATCTTCGGCACGCGCAGCATGTCGAGGCCGTGGCCGGTGGCGGGCGCGTCGAGGATGACGACGTCGTACAGCCAGCTGCCGTCGGGCCGCGTCTCGGTCGTGTGCCACCAGGCCTTGCCGAGCATCGTCCACTCCGACATGCCGGGGACCGCCCGGAAGAAGGTGCGGACGTACTTGTTGTCGAAGAGCAGCTTGAAGAGCGTCTTCGAGTGGAGCGCCATCGCGCCGTACTCGAGGAGCGCGATCTCGGGGTCCATGTTCACGGCCCACACGTTCGGCGCGACGCTCTTGATGTCGCTGCCGATCAGCTCCGAGCCGAGCATCGCGGAGAGGCGCTCCTTCGCGTTGCACATGCACACGAGGACGCGCTTGCCCTTCGCGGCGAGCGCGAGCGCCTCGGCGGCGCAGACCGTGGTCTTGCCGACGCCGCCCTTGCCGGTGACGACGAGAAAACGCTTCGACTCCAGCCCCTTGGCGAGCGGCGGCGGCGGCGAAGTCGGCATCGAGAGGCTAGATAGGGCAGCGGCGCACCCTTGTAAACCCGGCGTACGTCCCGGCCTCCCGGTCCGTGTGCTAAGCGGCTGGCGTGTCCGACGTCGTGACGAGCAACACCGTGCGCCTCCTGCCGCTCGGCGGCCTGGGCGAGGTCGGTATGAACTGCCTGGCGCTCGAGCAGCGCGGCGAGGTCATCCTGGTGGACTGCGGCGTCACCTTCGACGACCGAGGCCTCGGGGTCGACGTCGTTCATCCGGATTTCTCGGCGCTGGACACCTTCGGGCGGATCCTGAAGGGGGTCGTCATCACCCACGGGCACGAGGATCACATCGGGGCCCTCCCCTACCTGCTGCGCCGTCACGACGTTCCGGTCTGGGCGCCGCCCTACGCGCTCGGGCTCATCCGGGAGCGGCTCGGGGAGCACGAGGTGCTCGCCCACGCCCGCCTGCACGAGACGCGGCCGCGCGAGCGGTTCATGGTCGGATCGTTCGGGATCGAGCCGGTGCGGGTCACGCATTCGATCGCGGACGCGACAGCCCTCGCCATCACCACCGACGCGGGCACCATCGTGCACACCGGGGACTTCAAGGTCGACGAGGCCCCGCCCGACGGCGAGCACTTCGACGCGCCGCGGCTCACCGAGCTCGGCGACGCGGGCGTCGCGCTCCTCATGAGCGACTCGACGAACATCGACGTCGAGGGCCCGACCGGGAGCGAGGCCGGCGTCGGCGTCGCGCTCGAGCGGCTCGTCCGCGAGGCAACGGGCGCCGTCATCGTCACGATGTTCGCCTCGAACGTGCATCGCCTCCGCCTTCTCGGGGACATCGCGCGCAGCACGGGGCGCAAGATCGTGCTCCTCGGGCGCGGTGTGGGAACGCACGCGCGCGTCGCCCGCGCGACGGGGTACCTGCCGTGGCCCGACGACCTCGTCCTGCCCGAGCAGCTCGCCCGCGAGCGGCCGCGGAGCCAGATCCTCGCGATCGCGACCGGCTCGCAAGGCGAGGAGCGCGCCGCCCTCGCGCGGCTCGCCCGGAACGATCACCCCGGCTACGACGTGCAGCCCGGCGACACGGTGATCCTCTCCGCGCGCACCATCCCGGGCAACGAGCCCGAGGTGAACGCGATCATGGGCCAGCTCCTCCGGAAGGGCGTCGCGGTCGTGACGCGCCAGACCGACCGCGCGATCCACGTGAGCGGCCACGCCCACCGACCCGATCAGCGGCGCATGATCGAGCTCGTACGCCCGCGCTCGTTCGTCCCCGTTCACGGGACGATCCATCACCTCACGCGCCACGCCGAGCTCGCCCGCGAGATGGGCGTGCCGAGCATCGCGGTCACCGAGAACGGACGCGTCGTCGAGGTGAGCGAGGATCGCGTTCTCCTCGGCGAGACGGTGGGCGCGGGCCGCGTCCACGTGTGGGGCGGCCGGCCCGTGCCGCAGTCGGTCATTCGCGAGCGCGCGGCCCTCGCCCACGAGGGCGCGGCGTTCTGCTTCGTCCTCCTCGATGCACGAGGGATCACGCAGAGCGTCTTCGTCACGACGCGCGGCGTGATGGATGACGACGACGCGAAGAAAGACCTCGCCGCCGCAGAAGACGCGGTCCGCCGCGCGATCCTCGATGCGCCGCAGCACGCGACGGAGGAGGCCCTCTCGGAGTATGTTCGCCTCGCAGTGCGACGAACGTTCAAGGAGCGGCGCGGCAAGAAGCCGGTCACCACCGCGCGGGTCCAGAAGGCATGAGCGCGATCGCTTCGAGACCGCGCGCCGGCGCCTACGTCGTCGCCAAGCTCCGCGCGCTCGACACCGCGCTCGAAGAAGCGGCCCCGCGCGTCGTGGCGAAGGAGCCCGATCCCGAGGGCGTCCACGATCTCCGCGTCGCGATCCGCCGGATGCGGACGCTGCTGAAGATGTCGCGCGAGCTCTTCGGCCGCTGGCACACCGGCATCGTCCGCGAGGCCTTCGCCGAGGTCATGCGCGCGACGGGCGAGCTCCGCGATGCGGAGGTCCTCGAGGACACGCTCTCCGGTGCGGCGAGCGGCGCCGAGTACGGGACGTGGCTCGAGCAGCGGAAGACGCGCGAGGTGCGGCTCCGCGAGTCCGTCGTCATGCGCATCGAGCGCGGCGATCTCGATCGGGCACGGCTCCTCCTGAAGGCGCTCATCGTGTTCCCGGTCGAGCCCGACAAGAACGTCGACCTCTCGAAGTTCGCGCGGCGCACCGTCGAGCGCGCGCGACGCAGCGTGGAGCGCCAGCGCGATGTCGAGGTCACCGATGTCGTCGGGATGCACGACCTCCGCATCGCGTACAAGGAGCTCCGCTACTCGATCGAGCTGCTCTCGGACGCGCTCCCGATCGACGCGCGCGCCCAGCTCGAGCCCGCGGCCGTGTTCCAGAAGCGCCTCGGCGAGCTCCACGACGTGGACGTCGCGACCGAGGTCCTACGCGCCGCGAAGGGGCTGCCCGACGCCGCGCGTGACGAGGCCCTCGCGACGCTCGCGACCATGCGCCAGAAGCGCGTCGTGAAGTACCTGCGCGAGCTCGATCCCCTCGGCGCGGGACACGCGGCGCGCGCCGAGCAGCGCGCGGCACG
>JAQBQL010000104.1 GCA_028287035.1 Labilithrix sp.
ACGTCCCGTCGTTCCGTCTCCCGTGGCTGCTCGCGCTCGCCGGCGGCGCGCTCGCGGCGGCGGTCCTCCATCTCCGCCCCGTGCGCGGCCTGCTCGTCGGGCTCGCGCTGCTGTTCGCGTGGGATCACCAGATCCCGAAGATGCGCGACCAGAAGTGGTTCTTCGGACGTGCGTCCCGCAACATCCGCGATCAGCACCTCACGCTCGGCAAGTACCTCGAAGAGCTCAAGCCCAAGCGCGTGCTCGTCGGCGACGCGGGCGCGATCCTCTACGAGTCGGACCGGCCCGGCCTCGACATCATCGGGCTCGGCGGCTACCACCGGCTGCCCTTCGCGCGCGCCGGCGTGCACGGCCTGCCGGCGACCCTCGAGCTCATCGAGCGCATCCCGGACGCGGACAAGCCGGACGTCCTCGCGATCTTCCCGACGTGGTGGGGCGTCCTCCCGGTGTGGTTCGCGAGCGAGGTGATGGAGCGCTTCCCGGTCGAGGGCAACGTGATCTGCGGCGGCTACGAGCACATCGTCTACAAGGCCGACTGGCACATGCTCGGCACCGGCGACCGCATCCGCGCGCTGCCCGCGGGCGACACGCGCGTCGTCGCCCAGCTCGACGCCGCGGATCTCGTCAGCGAGAAGGAGGGCCGCTACGCGTTCGATCAGCCGTCGAACGGGTGGACGGACATGCGCATCCTCCCCGACCCGGCGGATCCGCGCCTCGACATGTTCGACGCGGGCCGGCGCATCGCGGTCGGCCGCAGCGAGCGCTTCACGCTGGGCGGCCTCGCGGCGGGCGCGCCCGGGCACCTCGTCGTGCGGGTCGCCCCCGAGCAGAAGACGCGGGTGCGCGTGCGCCTGAATGGCCAGGACCTCGGGGCACTGGAGATGGAGCGCGCCGACGGGTGGCTCGAGGTGCCGCTCGTCATCCCCGCCGAGCGCATCACCGGCGCGATGGCGTTCGAGCTCACCAACGAGGGTCCGGGCGACTTCGTCGACTTCCACGCGTGGCTCACGCAGTGACGTTCCCGGCGCAGCTCCGCGCGCTCGCGGGGACGTGGGGCCGCCCGCCCGACGACGTTGCCAAGGTCGCCCTTGCCCTGGCGCTCGCGGCGCTGCTCTGTGCCCTCGCCGGGCGCGGTCGGTCGATCCTGGGGCTCGGGGCGCATCCGTTCCCGCGTCGGCAGTTCCTCTGGGCGTCGGCGCTCGGGGCGGCGCTCGTCTCCGTCGCGTACATCGCGGTGTACCTGCGGGGCGGGCCGCGGATCGTCGATGCGACCACGTATTTCCTCCAGGGACGCGCGCTCTCGCACGGCGACTTCGCGTGGCCCGTCGCCGAGCCCACCGCCAGCTTCCGCGGTCGCTTCCTCGATTACCGCGAGGACGCGAGCGGCCACGGCACCATGGGCGGCATCTTCCCGCCCGGCTACCCCCTGCTGCTCGCGTTCACGTTCCAGATGGGCGCGCCCATGCTGGTGGGGCCGCTGCTCGCCGCCGCGCTCGTCTTCGCCACCTACCGGCTCGCCCGCGCGCTCGGCGAGGAGGCCCTGGGACCGGCCGCCGGCGAGGAGATGCTCGAGCCGCTCGCGCGCCTCGCCGCGCTGCTGTCGGTCGCCTGCGCGGCGCTCCGCTACCACACCGCCGATACGATGGCGCACGGCGCGACGGCGCTCGGCATCACGTGCGCGCTCACCTGCGCGGTGCGGGGCCGGGCGACGCTCGCGGGGCTCGCGATCGGCGCGGTGGTCGCGACGCGACCGGTGAGCGCGATCGCGATCTTCGTCGTCGCCGGGTTCCTCCTGCTCGGGCGCCCGGGTGCGCGACGCGCCTCGGGGATGCGCCTGCTCCTCGGGCTGGTGCCGGGGGTGCTCCTCCTCGTCGTCGCGCAGCACGAGGTGACCGGCCGCTGGCTCACGTCGTCGCAGCGCATGTACTATGCACTCAGCGACGGGCCGCCCGGGTGCTTCCGCTTCGGCCTCGGCGCGGGCACGGGATGCCTGTACGAGCACGGCGACTTCGTCGAGGCGCGCCTCGGGCACGGCTACGGCGTCCTGGCCGCCGCGGGCACCACGGCGCGGCGGCTCCACATGCATCTCACCGACGTCGCGAACCTGGAGCCGCTGGCGCTGCTCGTGCTCCTCGCGCTGCGCCGGGCACCGAGAGGCGTGAAGGCCGCCCTGCTGCTCGTCACGATCCACGTCGGGGTCCACGCGGGCTTCTACTTCGACGGCGACTACCCGGGCGGCGGCGCGCGCTTCTTCGCCGATCTGCTGCCCGTCGAGCACGTCCTCGTGGTGATCGCGGTGGTCCGCCTCGCGGGCGAACGGCACGCGCTGCGCGCCGGCTTCGCGCTCCTCGGGCTGTCGCTGGCCGGCTTCGCGGTGCACGCGGTCTTCGGCCACGTCCAGCTGGCCGAGCGTGACGGCGGCCGTCCCTTCTACGAGCCGGACGTCCTCGCGCGCGCCAACATCAAGGCCGGCCTCGTGTTCGTGGAGAGCGACCACGGCTTTGCGCTCGGTCACGATGCGTCGGCGAACCCGAAGACGCGCGTGCTCCTCGCGCGGCTCCGGAACGACGATCGCGACCGCCTCCTCTACGAGCGCTCGGGCAGCCCGCCGACCTTCCTCTACCGGATGGGCGTCCAGGGCGCCGCCGGGACGCCGCCCGCGCCGCTCGTCATCCCGTGGGCGCCGCCCGCCCTCGGCGACCCGCAGCGGTTCGAGGCGGAGGCCGAGTGGCCGGCGCTCGCGCAGGCGGACGGCTTCGCGGTCCCCGCCTCGGGACCGGAGTGCCTCTCGAACGCGCGCGCGCTCGCCCTCACGCCGGTGCCGCTCGACCGCCGCGCGACCGCGACCCTCACGATCCCCGTCGCCGAGGCGGGCCGCTACGTGGTCACGCTGCGCGTCGCCCACGGCCTGCGGGTGCCGCACGCGAGCTCGCGCGGCCCGTCGCCCGTCACCGGCGCCGTCGCGCTCGCCGGCGCCCGCTGGGAGTGGTCGGACGTGGAAGGCGGAGGCTGCGTCGACCTTCCTGCGAAGGACCTGTCGCTTGCCGCGCCCGACGCCACGCTGGTCCTCGAGGCGACGGGCGGGACCGTCGCGCTCGACCGCGTGATGCTGAAGCGGCTGCCCTGACGATGCCGCAGCGCGGCACGCGGCTTGCCTAAGCGCGAGAACTCGTTGACGATTTGCTGGAACGTGGCTTCACTAGCTCTCTGGTGGGGGGCGCCTGTCGCGCCTGAGCGTAAACCGGGGGATAGGCGGAGCAGAACGCAATGACGAAGAGTGAACTCATCGATGCCATGGCGGCGAGAAGCCAGCTCACGAAGGCGCGGGCCGAGCTCGTCGTCAACTGCGTGTTCGAGGCGATGACCGAGGCGCTCCAGCGTGGCGAGGGCATCGAGATCCGGGGCTTCGGAAGCTTCACTGTCCGGCCGTACAAGGCGTACTCCGGTCGCAACCCGCGGACGGGCGCGCCGGTGCCCGTGCCGCCGAAGCGTCTCCCCTTCTTCAAGGTCGGCAAGGAGCTCAAGGAGCTCGTGAACAACAGCCGCCTCACCCACGCGACGATCACCGGCGGCGACGACAAGGACGACGACTGAGCCACCCGCGGAGGAGATGACGCCGCAGGGGTTTCGGCGTATCTGCTCGGGCGCCGATGGCCTCCTTTCCTCCCGTCTCCGAACAGATGGCGCTGCTCACCCGCGGCGTCGTCGATCTCCACGTCAAGAGCGAGCTCGAGCAGCGGCTCGAGGAGTCGCGTACGAGCGGCAAGCCGCTGCGGGTGAAGGCGGGCTTCGATCCGACGCGGCCCGACCTCCACGTCGGACACGCGGTGCTGCTCGCGAAGATGCGGCAGTTCCAGGAGTGCGGGCATCAGGCCATCCTCCTCGTGGGCGAGTTCACGGCGATGGTCGGTGACCCCACCGGCAAGAGCGACGCACGTCCCCGCCTCTCGCGCGACGACATCGCGGCCGCCGCGAAGACGTACACCGATCAGGCGTTCAAGATCCTCGACCCGAACAGGACCGAGATCCGGAACAACTCCGAGTGGCTCGACAAGCTCACGCCCGTCGCGATCGTCGAGCTGATGGCGAAGATGACGGTCTCGCGCATGCTCGAGCGGAACGATTTCGCAAAGCGCTACGCCGAGAACCGCCCCATCTACCAGCACGAGTTCCTCTACCCGCTCCTCCAGGGCTACGACTCGGTGGCGCTCGAGAACGACATCGAGCTCGGCGGGACCGACCAGCTGTTCAACCTGCTCGTGGGCCGCGACCTGATGAGCAAGTACGGGCAGCGGCCGCAGATGGTCATGACCACGCCGCTGCTCGAGGGCATCGACGCGAAGATGGAGAACGGCGTCGTCTCCGGCGCGAAGATGTCGAAGAGCTCGGACAACTACATCGGCCTGACCGAGGCGCCGCTCGACATGCACCGCAAGGTCATGCAGGTCGACGACGAGGTCATCTTCCGGTACTTCGAGCTCCTCTCGGGCGCCACCAACGAGCAGATCGCGCAGCTCAAGGAGGACAAGAAGGCCGGTCGCCACCCGAAGGAGATCAAGGCGCTCTTCGCGAAGGAGCTCGTCACGCGCTTCCACGACGAGGCGGCGGCCCTCGCGGCGGCCGCCGAGTTCGAGAAGATCTACGCCGGCGACGCGGTGCCCGCCGACGTGCCGGAGCACACGCTGACCACCGACGGGGCGACGCTCTGGGTGGCGAAGGCGCTCTCGCTCGCGGGCCTCGTGAAGTCGACCGGCGAAGGCAAGCGGCTCGTCGAGCAAGGCGGCGTGGAGGTCGATCAGGTGCGCATCACCGACGGCAACCACCAGCTCGAGAAGGGCAAAAAGTACCTCCTCCGCGTGGGCTCGAAGAACCGTCGCTTCGCGTACGTCACGGTCGCTCCGTGAGAGCGGCGGCGGGCGCGCTCGCGGCGCTCGTCTCGGCGTCGCTCGCGTGCGGGCCCGCTCCGCCCGCGGCGCCGCCGGCCGCGCCGGAGACGCCGCTGCATCTCGCGCCGGCGTGTGATCTCGTGCCGGCCGCCGGGCTCGCGTTCGTGGTCGACGCGCGTCCGCGGGCGATCGCGGAGACCCCGGATCTCATCCCGGTCATCGCGCTCGTCGTGCCCGAGGCGCGGTTCGATGCGTTCGCGAGGAGCCACGGCGGCGTCGACGTGCGCCAGGTCACCGACCTCTGCGTCGCGCGCTACCGCGAGTCGTGGCTCACCGTCGCGCGGACCGCGTTCGATCCGGCGACGGTCGAGAAGGCGTTCGCCGATCGCATGACCCACCCCGGCAGCAGGCGCATCGAGGTCGCGAACCCGCCGGTCGTTCGCACGTGGGGGGAGGTCAACGGTGAGCCGCAGCAGCTCGTCGTCTTCGGGCGCGAGGCGATCGCGCTCGAGCAGGGACGCGCCGGTCCGGTGCGGGCCGCCGAGGCCTTCGCGGTCGGCAAGCTTCGCCGCGCCTCTCCCGCGCTGAGGAGCGCGACGCTGCTCCGGGTGTCCGAGCTCCTCGAGGACGCGCCGGCCCGCCTCTTCGCGCCGGGCCCGTTCGAGGGCGACCTCGCCGCGGGCCTCGGTGGGCTGCTCCGCGCGACGACGGCGCTCGGTGTCGCCGTGCGGTTCGCCGGTCCGCCCGCGAGGCTCGCGGTGCGCCTCGTGCTCACCGGCGCGTGGGGAAAGGACGCGCCCGTCGCGGCGGAACGGCTGGCCGCGGCGGTGCACGTCGTGTCGGAGAGCGCGCTCGGGCACCTGCTCGGCATCGATCGCCCGCTCGAGGCGCCGCGCGTCCGTGCGCTCGAGGATGCGCTCGTCGTCGACGCGGTGGTCGACGGCGCTCCGCTCGCTCGCGGGCTCCACGACGCGGTCGACGCGGAGATCGGCGAGATCCTCGGCCGGTGAGCGCTCGCGGTACCACGTCTGCCGGATGACGCGCCGCGACGTACGCGCGGGCGACCGCGTAGGGGGTTCACGCGGTCGACCGGTCGGGCTCGGTGGTGCATAATCGTCTCGCGCACTTGCTGGACCTCTCGACGATCCAATCGTGCACCGAGCTCACCGTCGAGCACGCCAAGCACGCGGCGACCTCGTCGGACGCGATGCGCAAGCTGCTCAAACGTGTCGCAGAGGTCGCGCGACCTGGCGAGGGCGCGCCGAAGCTCCTGATGGCGATCGCGCGGCTCGTCGGACAGGACTGGGTCGAGGGCGAGCTGCGCGTCGAGCTCGCGGGGGACGACGCGACGACGACGCTCATCGTGATGGCCGACTTCGGCGTGGGCATCCGCGAGCGTATGTTCCCGATGGTGCGCCTCTCGGTGCCCATCGACGAGTTCCACCGCGCCCTCGAGCTCGCGCCGCAGCTCGTGCTGCCGCTGAAGATCACCGACGAGACGGGCAAGATCGTCCTCACTCCGCTGCTCACGCCCGAGGAGCGGAACCGCGACGAGCAGACCGTCGACTACGTGCTCGATCAGAAGAGCCTGACCGAGGACGCGCGCACCACGGCGCCGCCGCCGCCCGGCGAGCTGCAGGTCATCGACGAGGCGATGCCGTCGCTCGACCCCGTCGGCTTCGCGGGGCTCGACGATCTCGCCGAGCCGGCTAGCGGGCGGAGCGTGCACGAGGCGCCGACCAAGCCTCCCGCCGCGCTCCCCGCCGACATGGACCACGGCGTCTCGGGCGAGCACAGCCTCGAGCCATCGCTCGACGAGGTCCTCGCTTCGGCGCGGATGGAGTCGGGGCCGGTCCCCACGGAGCGAAAACCGCCTTCGGATCGCTCCCCGACGGTGCACACCCGTCCCACCGTGCGCCGGATGGTGGCCATCGACGTCGCCGCGATTGCTGCGGCAAAACGCAGAGATCCGCGGCGGGACGACGACTGAGGCCCCTCCGGATTGACGCCGCGACGCTAGCAATGGTACGCGCGCGACCGTGGCAACACCGACAGCTCAGAAGGTCCGCTCCGCTTCTTCACCCGCCCGTGTGAGTGCCAAGACTCCCGCCAAGAGCCGCAAGCCCAGCAGCTCGGCCGCAACCACCAGCAGCACCGCTACGAAGGCGGCGCGCACGACGCCCGCCGCGAAGTCGACCCGCGCCCCCGCCACCTCGACTGCGAAGTCGACGAGCGCCGGCCTCCGCAGCGTGAAGGGCGGCGCCGCCGCGACCGAGATCGCGAAGCCCGCCGAGAAGCCGGTTGCCGCGCCGGTCATCGCGCGTGGGTACGTGCCGCTCGTCGACATCCCGAAGCCCCCGCCGCCCCCCGCCGGCTTCACGCTGTTGGTCGGCGACAAGGCCGTCCATCCGTCGCATGGACTCGCCGAGGTGACTGCCATCGAGCACCGCGAGATCGGGAGCATGAAGGGTGAGTTCTACATCCTCAAGATCATCGACAACGGCATGCGCGTGATGGTCCCGCGCGCGTCGTCCAGCGCGGCCGGCATCCGGCCCGTCATGAGCAAGGTCGACGCCGACAAGGTCCTCGAGACGATGAAGGCGCGCGAGGTCGCGGTCGACCTCCAGCCCTGGAGCCGCCGGTTCCGCGCGTACACCGAGATGATCAAGAGCGGCTCGCCCCACGAGGTCGCCAAGGTGCTCCGTGACATGTACCGCCTCAAGTTCGACAAGGATCTCTCCTTCGGCGAGCGCCGGCTCCTCGATCAGGCGAAGAGCCTGCTCATGAAGGAGCTCGCCGCGGCCAAGGGCATCCCCGAGACCGAGCTCCAGGCGACCGTCGACGACATGTTCCGGAGCTGAGCCGAGCGCGCCGCGCGCACGAGGATCGGGCTACGATGTCGTCGTGGCCCGTTCGTCCTTCGCGCAGTCGCTGCTCGTGTTCGTCGCTTCGGTCGGCCTGCTCGCCGCATGCGGAGCCGGACCTTCCAAGGCCGCCGCGCTCGAGGCGATCAAGGCCGGCGTGAAGGAGGACGGCAACTGCACGTTGCCGCTCGACGTCCTCAGCCAGCTGAAGGTCCAGCACAGCACGAAGGGCGTATGCGTCCCCAAGGAGGGCGCGGCGAACGCGAAGCGCTGCATCGACGCGCTGGTCGCCGCCGGCGTCACGAGGCCGATGCCCGACGCGTACATGCTGACGTGGCCGGACGACCTCGCCGGCGTCAGCCTGAAGGACGTCTCGGCGTACGAACGGCGTGCCCGGAATCTCGTGTATGATACATGCGTCGAGCTGGGCCTGCTGCGCGACGGTCGGTTCGCATGCGCCGACGCCAGCGCCGACAAGGTGCTGAGCGTCACCGCGCTCGACGAGAAGACGGCTGACGTCCGCTACTCGCGCGCCCTGACGATCAGGCCCGGGCTGCCGGCGATCGAGGCGGCCTGCGGGACGGTGGTGCGGCCTCTCCCCGAGATGAGCGTCAGCCTCACGCGTGAGGGCAAGGGGCCGTGGACCGTCGCGCCGAGGTCGGCGCCCGAATGAGCGCGCGCCCGCTGGTCGGCATCGACATCGGCACGACCGGCGTGCGCGTGGCGGTGATCGACGAGTCGGGAGTGATGCTCGCCGACGCGAGCCTCCCCTGCCCGCCGCAGGTGCCACGTCGTGGGCTCGCGGAGGCGGACCCCGAAGCGTGGTGGACCTGCGCGATCCGCTTGCTGGCGGAGGTCGGCCGAACTGTTCCACTCGGCGACGTCGCGGGCGTCGCCGTCACCGGCCAGGCGCCGACCGTGGTGCTCGTCGACGCGGCCGGCGCGGTGGTACGGCCCGCGATCCTGTGGCTCGATACGCGCGCCGAGGCCGAGGAGAAGGCGCTCGCGACGCCTGCCTACTATCTCGGGCCGAAGCTCGCGTGGCTCGCGGCGCACGAGCCGGAGTCGCTCGACGGCGCGCGGTGGCTCCTGCAATCGCACGCGTTCCTCGCGCAGCGGCTGACCGGTGAGGTCGCGTTCGATCGCTCGACCGCCGCGCTGGCCGCGCCGCTCTTCGACCTCGGGTCGCTCGCGTGGCGCGAGCCGCGGTCGCTCGTCGATGCCTCGCTGCTCCCTCCGGTGATGCGTGCCGAGGACCGGCTCGGCGTGGTGTCGCGCGCCGCTGCCGAGGCCACGGGGCTGCGCGCGGGCACGCCGGTCGCGGTCGGCGGCGGCGATTTCGCGGCGGCGGCCCTTGGCGCGGGCGTGCTCCGCGAGGGCGAGTCGTGCCTGATGCTCGGAACGGCGGGCAACCTGCTCGTGCCGCGTGCGAGCGCCGGGCGTGATCCGCGGCTCATCAACGCCCATCACGTGGGCGTCGGCTCGTACTTGTCGCTCGGCGGCACGCTCTCGGGCGGCGCGCAGGAGTGGGCGCGGCGCGCGCTGGCGGGTGACGGCGGCGCGCTCATGAGCTTCGAGGCGCTCGACGCCGAGGCCTCGCGCGTCCGGCCGGGAAGCGAGGGCCTGCTCTTCCTTCCCTACCTGCAGGGCGAACGGACGCCGATCTGGGACGTGACGGCGCGCGGCTCGTTCGTGGGCCTCGGTCTCGGCCATGGTCGCGGCCACCTGTGGCGCGCGGTGCTCGAGGGGATCGCGCTCGGCTTCGTGGACTGCCAGGCGGTGCTCGAGGAGGACGGGGTCGTCCTGCGCGAGGTGACGGCCGCGAACGGCGGCGGCAAGAGCGCTCTCTTCCGTCAGATCCTGTGCGACGCGCTGGGGGTGCCGCTGGCGTACACGCCGCGGGGCGGCGGCACCGTGGCGGGCGCGGCGATCCTGGCGGGCCTCGCGTCGGGCGTGCTGGGGAGCGCGGGGGACGCGCGCGGGTGGCGCGGC
>JAQBQL010000115.1 GCA_028287035.1 Labilithrix sp.
CTGCTCGCCGCCGCTCGCGGTGCCCTCGCGCCAGGTCACGCGTCCGCGCGCCAGCGGCTCGGGCTCGCCGGCGGCGCGCACCTCGAGGTCCACCGCATCGCCGGGCGAGAGGCCGGGGAGCACCAGATCGAGCTCCGCAATGCCGTCGACGTTGCTGGCGCCGGACCACGTCGCCTCGCGTCCGTTCGCGCGCGCCACCGCGGTGAGCCCCGCCATCGGAACCGTCTCCTTCACGGTGCGGTCGTCGACGAACGTGAGGAGCTGCCATGCAAGGTGCACCGCGCCATCGGGAGCGGGACGGCCGAGCGGCGCGCCGAAGACCGTCGCGGCGCGGACCGCGTCCCCGGCGCCCACGCGCAGCCCGAGCATCATCGTGAGCACCGCCGCGATCGGCGCGAGGACGAGCAGCAGGCGCCGCATCAGGTCCCCCACCGCACCGGCGTGGAGAGCCCGGACGCCCGCACGACGGGCTCGCCCTCCTTCGCGCCGAGCGCCCCGGGGCGCAGCACGATCTCGGCGACGTTCTCGGCGGCGAGCACATGGACGCCGTCGGCGCGGCGCTCGATGTCCATGAACGCGTCACGCTCGCTCGCGCGGACCATTCGGACCCCGTACGCCTCGACGTCGACCGGCCGCACCGACCGGAACGTCACGCGCGCCGGGTGCTCGGGCGCCACGGCCTCCGCGGCGCGGTCGACCACGCGGCGGATGTACCGGACGACGAGCGGCCCCTCGTGGCCCATCCCCTTCACGCGCTCGAAGTCCACGGCGTAGCCGCGCGCCCGCAGCGCCTCGTCGAGGAGGACGCTCTCGCGCACCGGCGACGTGCGGTCCTCCTCGCCGTGCACGAGGAACACCGGCACGTGCCGCGCATTGTCGATGACGTCGAGCGGGTTCACGCGGTGGGCAGCCTCCTCGGTGGGGAGGAGCCCCTTCACGTACGTGGCGCGGTCGAACCGCGCGTCGCCGAACCAGCTCGCCACGAACGCGAAGCGGTCCGGTCGGTGGAACCCGATGGTGGTCGCCCCCTGGCCGCCCATCGACGCCCCCCAGATCGACACGCGCTGCGGATCGACGAGGACGAGGCCCTTCACGGCGTCGATCGCCCGCATCACCTCGTCCTCGGCGTCCGCCGTGTAGAGGGAGTTGCCGAGCCCGCTCGGCATGAGGAGCACCACGTCCTTGGCCTGCGCCTCCTCGAGCAGCTCGCGGTAGGCGGCGTAGGTCCAGGGGCTGCCGTTCCAGGGATGGATCCCGACGAGGAGCGCGCCCGGCTTCTTCACGTCGTGACCGCGCGGCACGAACACCACCGCCTCGCCGGCGAACGGCCCGGTGTGGCCGGACGCGAGCTTCAGCGTCGTCAGACCGGTCGGCGGGGCGCTCGCCTGGACCCGCTCACCGCAGGCGACGCGCTTCTCGTACGCGCTCACCACCACCTGGAAGCGCACGTCGTGCACGGCCCCCGGGTCGTCGCCCAGGTGCACGACCAGCGGGCCCTTCGACCCGCGGTCCTTCACCACGCCGTCGACGGTGACCGTCCCGCGACCGTTGCAGTGAGGGATCCGTACGTCGGTCCCCGTGACTGCGACCCTGAGGACCACCGGCCCGGGCGCGCGCGGCCGGCCGAGGTCGGTGAACGCGACGCTCTCGGCGGGCTTTCCCGGCGCCTCGACGTCCATGACATCGAGCGTCCCGTCCGCCCGGGCCGGGCCGGCGGCCGCAGCGCTCGTCGCCAGCCCACAACCCAGGAGGGCCGGGAAAAAGCGGCTCGGGAAGCGCCTCACGAGGACCATCGTACCCCGGCGGGGCACCCGGCTCTTGTCAAACCGGGCCACCTTGCCCTAGACGCATGGCAGCAAGATGTCTTCTGCCGCCGAGAGCACCACCGCCAAGCACGATACGAGCTTCCTCCGGTCGCGACTGGGGTCGGCGCTCGCCGTGTTCCCGCTCGGCGTGTGGACGGTCGCGCACCTCTTCAACAACCTGTCGGCCTTCAAGGGCGCGGCCGCGTGGCAGCAGGACGTCACCGAGTACAAGAACCCGGTCGTCTTCTTCACGACCTCGATCATCGCGCTGCTCCCCCTCGTGCTCCACACGATCTGGGGCATCGGCCGCCTCCTGACGGTGCAGCCGAACAACGTTCGCTACGGCTTCTTCTCGAACCAGAAGTACCTGCTCCAGCGCATCTCGGCGGTCGGCATCCTCTTCTTCCTCGGCGCCCACATCTGGCTGGCGATGCTGCACCCGCGCATCACGACCGGCCGGCCCGAGGTGTTCGCGGACATCTCGCACGAGATGCACCACCACCTGCCGACGCTCCTCGTCTACGTGCTCGGCACGCTCGGCGTCGCGTACCACCTCGCGAACGGCCTCCAGACCTTCGCGATGGGCTGGGGCGTCGTCACGAGCCACCGCGCGCTGAAGCGTCTCGGCGCGCTCGTCTATGTGACGTTCGCGCTGCTCCTCGCCATGTGCTGGGGCACGATCTACGCGCTCTACGAAGCGGGGACCTGACCGGGGTCACTGACCGGCGTTGCGCTCGTCCTCGAGGCGCATCGCCTCCAGGACCACCGCCGCGACCGAGCCGCGCGCCGGCGGCAGCGAGCCCACGTCGCGCGTGCGGAAGGCGAAGCGGCCCGACCGCCACGCGAGCACGGCGCGCAGCGCGTCGAGCGGGGACTGCGCCTGCCCATCGAGCTCGGTGCTCGCGAAGAGGCCCGTCGACAGCACGAGCAGCGCCCGCTGACCGGAGCTCGACACCACCTCGAGGGTCCCGGTGCGCCGCTCCATCTCGAGCATCATGAGGACGCTCGCCAGCGGGAAGCTCGAGAGCTCGCCACGGAACGCGGCGGTGGCTGCCGACGCCGCCGCGGGATCGCTCTCCGCCGCATCGCTTCCCCGGGACCGCTTCTGCAGCTCGAGGAGCGCCTCGACCTGCGCGACGATCTCCTCGTTCGCCAGGGGCCGCTCCATGACCACGTCGGCGCCGACCTGCAGGCCCTGGATGCGCACCTGCGCGTCACGCGACTCGCCGACGAGCACGATGGGCACCCGCGTCACCGTCCCGCCCTCGGTGCGGATGCGGCGAGCCACCCAGAAGCCGTCGATGTCCGGCAGGACGACGCTGCACACGATCGCATCGGGCGGCGACTTGAACGCGCTCTCGAGACCGCTCCGGGCGTCCTCGCAGAAATCGGCCGCGAAATCCTTCTCCTGGAAGATCCGGGCGAGCATGCGACCGAGCCACTCGTCGCCGTCGATGAGGAGTATGCGACCGCGGCTCACCGTCCCCGAACGGTATCACGAGGGCCCGCCGGTCGCGAAAAACGGGCGGAGCACCTGCGCCTACCAGACGCGCACGAACTCCCGGGGCGCCCGCTTCTTGCGGCGGCATCTCGTTGCAGAGTCCATGTAACAGACGCTCAGCGCGCGGCGCGGCTTGCCGGTCTGGCTCCGCCCGGAGCGATGCCAGACGTGGTTGTGGAGCAGCAGCACCTCCCCGGCGACGACGGGGATGGCCACCGCCAGCCGCTCCGCGTCCTTCGCCTCGACGTGGTTCGCCGGTACCACCCCGCCGAGGGGCGTGGCGAGGCCCGCGTGATGGGTGCCGGGCACGACCTCGATGCACCCACCGTGGAGCGGCGCGTCGTCGAGGGCCGTCCAGATCTGGAGGACCGGGTCGCGGTCGAGGCCCCAGAAGTTCCCGCCGTCCTGGTGCCAGGGCAGGTTCGATCCGCCGCCCGCATGCTTGTTCATCAGGAAGGCGCGGTACAGGGAGACGCCGCCGCTGCCGTAGACGCGCTCGGCGACGTCGCGGAACCGGTCGCTCGAGAGCCACTGCCAGAACAGCGGATCCTTCTCGAGCTTCTCGATCTTCCGGTACTCGAGCGACGGTCCCTGCCAGCCTTCCCCGTACGCGAGATCGTCGTAGCTGCCGGTCCGCGAGTCGTGCTGGAAGAAGAGGCCCTCGTACCGCACCTCGCCCACCATGATCGCGTCGACGCGCTCACGCAGCGAGGCGAGCGTCTCCTCGTCCGCGAGCCGGCCGAGCCGCGCCCACCCGTGCTCCTTGTAGTGTGCAAGGATGTCGTCGTTCATGACGCGTTGACACGATGCTCCACGCCTTGCGTTCTACCCCCGCCCTCGGCCGCGCGGTAGTCTGGACGCTTCATGACCGACAACCAGAAGCTCGCGATCCTCGTCGGCGGTGGCCCGGCCCCCGGCATCAACAGCGTCATCGGCGCCGCGACCATCCGCGCCAACCTCTCCGGCCTGGAGGTGCTCGGGGTGCAGGACGGCTTCAAGTGGCTGATGCAGGGCGACACCTCGCACATCACGCCGCTGACCATCGCCGATACGAGCCGCATCCACTTCCGCGGAGGCTCGACGCTCGGCATCTCGCGCGCGAATCCCACGAAGAAGCCGGAGTCGATGCCGAAGGTGCTGGATACGCTGCACCGGCTCGGCGTCGGCATGCTGATCACGATCGGCGGCGACGACACGTGCTTCAGCTCCTCGCAGCTCGCGAAGGCGTCGAAGGGCTCGCTGCGCGTCGTCCACGTCCCGAAGACGATCGACAACGACCTCGACCTGCCGCAGGACGTCTACACGTTCGGGTTCCAGACCGCCCGCCACATCGGGACCGAGATCGTCCAGAACCTGATGGTCGACGCGAAGACCACGTCGCGCTGGTACTTCGTCGTCGCCATGGGGCGGAAGGCGGGCCATCTCGCGCTCGGCATCGGCAAGGCGAGCGGCGCCACGCTCACGCTCATCTCGGAGGAGTTCGAGAACCCGGTGCCGCTGTCGAAGATCGTCGACACGCTGACCGCCGCCATCCTGAAGCGCCTCGCGCAGGGCCGCCCCGACGGCGTCGCGGTGCTCGCGGAAGGGCTCGTCGAGCAGATCAACCCCGACGAGATCGAGGGGCTCGCCGGCGCCGAGCGGGACGAGCACGGTCACATCCGCATCGCCGAGGTCGACCTCGGCAACATCCTGAAGACGGCGGTCCGCAAGAACCTGAAGGAGCTCGGCGTCGACACCACGATCGCCACCAAGAACGTCGGCTACGAGCTGCGGTGCGCCGACCCCATCCCGTTCGACATGGAGTACACGCGCGATCTCGGCTACTCGGCCGCGCGCTACCTCGCCGAGGGCGGGACCGAGGCCCTCATCAGCATGCAGCGCGGCAGCTTCGTGCCGGTGCCGTTCGCGACGATCATGGATCCGGTGACCGGGCGCATGAAGGTGCGCATGGTGGACATCGAGTCCGACCGGTACAAGATCGCGCGGAGCTACATGCTGCGCCTCCGCCCCGAGGACCTCGACGACGGCGTGCAGCTCGAGCAGCTCGGGCGGGCCGCGAAGCTCTCGCCGGCCGCCTTCGCCGAGCGCTTCGGCTATCTCGTGAAGGCCGCGCCCGCGAAGCCCGCTACTTCTTGAACAGCTTTCCGAAGAGGCCGCCCAGCCCCTCGTTGGCGGGCGGCTTGGCGCTCGGCCGGCCCGCGCCGCCCATCCCGGGCGGCGGCTTCGATTGCACGCCGCGCATGTTGAAGAGCCGCACCTCGCGCATCGCGTCGAGGTTGCGCGGGTTCAGCTCGGCGGCGCGCTTGAAGTCCTTGAGTGCCTTGCTCGGGTCGTCGGCGCGCTTGTAGAGCATGCCGCGCCAGAAGTAGGCGCGCTCCGAGTTCGGGTTCGTCTTGATGCAGCGGTCGAGCAGCGCCACCTTCTCGAGCGTCTTCTCGCGGCCGATCCACTCGGGCTTCTGCGCGTCCAGCCAGACCACCATCGCGAAGTAGTCGGCCTGCTCCGGGTCGAGCGCGTGAGCCTTCCTGGCGAGCTCGTGGGCCTGCGCGACGTCGTTGCGCTTCAGGTAGATCTCGGCCTTCTGGAACTCGGTGGCCGCCTCGAGGATCGCCTGGATCTTCGCCTGGTCGTCGGGCGTCGCCCCGCCGTCCTTCAGGAGCATCATGTACTGGGCCTTGCGCTCCGGATCGAGCAGCGTGGCCTGCGCCTCGGTGAGGTGCGTGAAGACCTTGCTGCACGCGTCCTTCACGTCGACGAGCGCCGCCGGAAGACGGTCGGGGTGCCACACCTTCGCGAGGCCGAAGAACGCCTTCTGGATCTGCTCGTTCGTCGCGTCCCGCTCGATGCCGAGCATCTGGAAGTAGTCCTGCGCGGAGATCTGCTGCGAGCGATCGAGGATCTTCTGTTTCAGACCGAACTGCTCGTTCGTCAGCGAGCCGCCGGGCGCGCTCGGCGGCGGCTGCGACAGCGGCTGCGCCTGATCGGAGTCGGGCGGCGGCGGCACCGAGGCCATGCCCGGCGGATACTCGGAGGCGCCCAGCGGCGGCGGCATCGAGGAGGCGATCGTCGTCGTGATCATCGAGCCGATATCGAGCGGGAACATCGGCTGCGCCGGGTCGGCCGGAGGCATGCCCGTGATCACCGGCGTCGGCGGCGCCTCGGGGATGACCGGGTTCGGCGGCGGCAGCACCGACGGCGACGCCGCGTGCGCGCTGTCGGGCAGCGGGATGGCCTGGGGGAGCGGGCTCGCGATGCGTCCGTCCTGCGCGCTCCGGATCGCGGGCGCCTCCTCGATGATGAGCGGCTGGCGCTGCACGGGCTTGGCCTGGAGCTGCACGCGCGCGAAGGCCTGCGCGCTCGAGGGCGGTCCGGCCACCACCGCGGCCTGCTGGGTCTGGCTCGGCCGGGAGGCCGGCTCGACGAGGTCGACCTGCTTCGTGATGACGAGCACGTAGACGAGGAGCTGCGCGATGGTCGGCCCGATCACCTTCGCATTCGCGAGCTCGACGATGCGGAGCGGACGCTGCCGCAGGAGATCGATCGCACCCGCCTCGAGCCGCGTGAACTGGAAACGATCGAGCTGCGCGTTGGGCGCGATGCGGACCGCCGCGGCGCCCACCCGGCGGAGCGTGGCGTCGACGTGCTCCCACGCGGGGTTCTGCCGGACGCCGCGCCAGAGGACGGGCAGCGGGTCCACCGGCGTCGGCGGGCCCCCGTAACGCTGCAGGCTGTCGACGCCGTCGTAATACGAGAACACCGTGTCGGGCGGCAGGGTGAAGAGGTGCTCGAGCTTCCGTTCGAGCTGCGCGCGGAGGCCCGCGTCGAGGCGTGCCTCGTCGATGGCGCCGATCTCGAGGAGGATCTGCCCCTGGAGCCGCGGGCTCTCGGCCATGCGCCCCAGCGAGGCCTCGATCGCCTCGGGCGCGGCGAGGCCCAGCTCGGACAGGATCTCCCCGAGGTGGAGGATCTCCTCGGTGAGGCGCACCTTCGCCGGCACGCCCTCGATGACGAGCATCGTGGCGATGGACGCAGCCCCGACGTGCAGCTCGAAGGTGCCGCTGAGCGCACGCTCGAGCGCGTAGATCAGGAGGTTCGAGAAGGGGGTCTTCGCGAACGTTCCCTGCGCGGTCGGGGCGGGGTTGGCAGGGAGCGGGTCGACCATGCGAGAGCGGCTGCTCCGAGTGTACACGGCGACGCGCGCCCATTGCGAGGGGGGACGGTACGGCTTTCACGTAGTTTCTGGCGGCGCGGGAGCCGTCCGTGAGACGCGAGGCGCGCGTGTGTGCAACACTCGTGGAGACGCGGCTTTCGATGGCGGAGACCCCCACGAGCGACCCGGAGCAGCGCCGGGACCCTAGCCAGATCGCGCAGTTCGAGATCGTGCGGCGTCTCGGCGCCGGGGGCATGGCTGAGGTGTTCCTCGCGAGGAAGCGCGGCGCCGAGGGCACGTACAAGGTCGTCGTCGTGAAGCGGATCCTCCCCGCCTTCACGACCTCGCGCCGCTTCCGCTCGATGTTCATCGACGAGGCGCAGCTCGCGACGCGCCTGAACCACCCGAACGTCGTCCAGGTCTACGAGTTCTCGAACGAGGGCGACGAGGGCCACATCCTCGCGATGGAGTACGTCGAGGGCTGCGACCTCGGCCAGCTCATGAGCGCCGTGAAGAGCCGTGGCCGCCTGCTCGACCCGTGGACCGCCGCGTTCATCGTCGCCGAGGCCGCCAAGGGGCTCCACTACGCGCACGAGAAGCGTGACGAGGGCGGCGCGCCGCTCGACATCGTCCACCGTGACGTGTCCCCGCAGAACGTCCTCCTGTCGTTCGAGGGCGTCGTGAAGATCGCCGACTTCGGCATCGCGAGCGCGCGCCTCACCGACGAGGAGGAGGGCGTCCTGAAGGGCAAGTTCGGATACATGTCGCCCGAGCAGGCGCGCGGCGAGAAGGTCGACCGGCGCGGAGACCTCTACGCGCTCGGCGTCATCTTCTGGGAGTGTCTCGCGGGTCGGCCCCTCCACGGCGGGCTGGGCGGCGAGGCGCTCCTCGACATCGTACGGTCGGGCCGCGTCGAGCCGCCCAGCACCTACGTGCGCGATCTTCCCGAGGAGCTCGAGTCCATCGTGCTGAAGCTCCTCGCGGCCCGTCCCGAGGATCGCTACCCGACGGGCCGCGACGTGGCGGCGGTGATCGGGCGCGCGATGCTGCAGCGGCAGATGCTGGCGGACGGTACGGAGCTCGAACGGGCGCTCGCCACGTTCGTGCCCCGCGAAGGGCCGTCGCTCACGTTCCACCAGCACGACTCGCACGCGCCGCCCGAGCACCACACGCAGGCCGCGGCCCCGCACGCGCTCTCCGGCGCCGAGGGCGCGCCGCGCTCCATGTCGAATTCGCAGCCTCCGCTGGCCGGTCGCAAGAGCTCGCCGCCGGGGGCCGCCGCATCGCGGAGACCGGAGGCACGCGAGGTGCGTCACGTGGCGCTGGTCACGCTGCGGCTCGTCCCGCCCCCCGCGCCCGCCGACGGCGAGCCGCCCGTCTCCACGGTGGAGCAGCGCCGCGCCCTCGTCCGGGCGCTCGAGCGCTCGCGCGGCATGTTCGGCGACATGGCGTACAAGCGCGGGATGCGCTGGGTCTGGACCGGCGACTTCGAGGCGCGCGCCATCGCGGGGCTCGGCCCGAAGCCCGCGAAGGCCGCCGCCGACGCGGCGTGGCTCGCCGTCGAGACCCACGAGGCGATCCACGCGATCGAGGAGGATCTGCCGGTGCCGGTCGCGGCGTCGGTGAGCATCGTCCGCGGCATCGCCTCGGGCACGCGCGACCCCGAGGGGAACCTCGTCCGCTACGTGCTCCACGACCCCGTCACGTACCTCGCCGACGTCGTCGCGCGCGCGACGCCGCCCCACGAGACGTGGGTGGCGGGCGGCGTCTTCCGGCTCGTGCGGCGCGACTTCAAGTGGGGCGACGCCCCGACGCTCGACCTGAAGGCCGACCTCGCCACTGCCGATCGCGTGCAGCACCTGCCGCCCACGATGCGGATCTACACGCTCCGCCGCAGCCTCTCGCGGGACGAGAAGGCCGCGGAGCAGGAGAGCGCGCAGAGCGACCTCGTGGGGCGCGACGCGGAGAAGGCCGACCTCCACGCGGCGTATCACGCGGCCCTCAACGGTCCGGGCGGCGGGCTCGTCTCGTGCCGCGCCATCGTCGGGGAGCTCGGTATCGGCAAGACCGCCCTCGTCTCGACGTTCAGCGGCGAGCTCCCGATGGCCGCTCGCCTCGTGCGCTGCGAGTGCACGCCGGTGCGCATGGAGGTGCCGTACAGCGCGCTCGCCGAGCTCGTCCGCGACGCGATCGGCGCGAGCGGCGAGGAGTCTTACGACGAGATCGCCCACCTCATCGCGCGCGCCGGGGGCGGCTCGGCACAGGCGGACACCACGAACCCGATGGTGGCGCGGCTCGCCGAGATCGCCGCCAACCAGCAGGCCGGCGCCAACGTCGCGCTCCCCTCGGCCGAGGACGAGGACGCGCACTACCGGCGCAAGGTGCTGGTGAGCGGCGTCCGCTACCTCGTCGCGGCCATCGCGCTCGACCAACCGCTCGTCCTCGTCATCGACGGTCTCCAGTGGGCCGACAAGCCGACGCTCGATCTCCTCGGGGACGTCCTTCGCACGCCGGATGCGCTGCCGGTGCTCCTCCTCCTCGTGACCCGGCCGGACGAGCGCGTGGCCTCGCTGCTCGAGGGCAAGGTGCGCATCGAGCTGCAGGCGCTCTCGAGCGAGGAGCAGATCCGGCTCGTCGAGACGCGCCTCGCCGTCCGCGAGGGAGCGCGCCCGGTGTGCGAGGAGCTGATGCCCCGCGTCGGCGGCAACCCCTTCTATCTGCTCGAGATGATCGACGCGCTGCTCGAGCGTGGCATCCTCGAGATCCGCGACGACGTGCTCACGCGTCCGCACGGCGGCGACCTCGACGCGATGGGCCTTCCGTCGACGCTCGAGCAGCTCCTCGCCGATCGCATCCAGGAGCTCCCCGGGCCGGAGCACGTCGTCGTCGACTGGCTCGCCATCGCGGGCGGTCCGCTCGGGCTCGCCGACCTCACGAAGCTCAACACGCGCGCCGCCCAGCAGCGGGGAGCGCCGCCGGCCCCGTCCGAGGCGGACGTCGCGAAGAGCGCGCTCCGCACCACCGAGGACGCGGTGGTCCGCCTCTGCGCGCGCGGGCTCTGCGATCGCAAGGGTGACGTCCTCGATTTCCGGCATCCGCTCACGCGCGACGTCGCCTACGCGGCGCTCGACCCGATGACGCGGTCGCGCATGCACAGCGCCCTCGGCGAGCACCTCGCCGACAACACGTCGCTCGCGCGCGGCGTCGAGGCGGCGATCGTCGCGCGGCACCTCGTGAAGGGCGACGCCCCGTCCCGCGCTGCGCAGTTCTACCTCGAGGCGGCGAGCGCGGCGCGTGCCGCGTACCAGACGCAGCTCGCGATCCGCTACTACCTGCGGGCCGCCCAGCATTTCCCGGCCGACGCGCGGCAGCTCCTGCTCGTGCACGAGGCGCTCGAGGGCACGTTCCGCGTGCTCGGCCGGAAGCGTGAGCGGGTGCGGCACCTCGAGCTGCTCCGGCGTACCGCGCGCTCGATCGGCACCGCACGCGCCGCCTGCCTCGCCCTCCTCCGCACCGGCCGCTACGACCTCGACGAGGGGCACCTCTCGCACGGCCTCCCGGTGGCGCGAAAGGCGGCGGCCATCGCGCACTCCGCCAACATCGCGGCCTACGAGATCGACGCCGAGCTGCTCGTCAGCGAGCTGGCCCGCGAGCTCGGCGACGTCCAGGGCGCGCTCGCCGCGTGTGACCGCGCGCTCGCCGCCTGCAACCCGAGGGTGAACCCCAGCGTCCCCGCGCGCGCGAGGGCCGACGTGCTCCGCTCGCGGGGCGTCCTGCTCCGCCGCGTGGGCCGCGTGCGCGAGGCGGTCGACGCCTACGTCGAGGCGATCGGCGTCTTCCGCAGGGCGGGCGCGCGCCGCCAGGAGGCGCGCGCCAAGAACGCGCTCGCCTACGCGATGTTCGTGCAGGGCCGCTACGAGGACGCGATCGCGCTCGCCCTCGAGTCGATCCGCATCGATCTGTCGATCGGCGGGCGCTTCCAGCTCGCCAAGACGCTCTCCAACATCGGTCAGTGCTACGCGCGGCTCGGTGACATGGCCCGCGCGCAGGCGTACCTGAAGCGCGCACGCGAGGCGCACGAGCGGTACGGCGATCAGGACGGGCGCGCCGACACGCTGCTCGTGAGCGCGGGCGTCGTCCTCGAGCTCGGCGACGTGGAGGCGGCGGGAGCCTACGTTCGCGAGGCGATGTCGATCGTCGCGGTCACCGGCAACACGTACGACCAGACGCACGCCGAGGTGCTCGCCGCCGCGGTCGCGCGTTACCGGCGGGACGCCTCCCTCGCGCTCCAGTATGCCGGCCAGGCCCGGCGCAGCGCCGAGCAGCAGGCGCTCGTGTCGTTCCACTTCTACGCCTTCGCGATCGAGGCCGCGGCGCGCGTCGACGCCGGCGAGGTCCACGCCGCGACCCTGCTCGCCACGACCGCGCTCGGCGCCGTCGAGGCGCTCCAGGGCTGCGAGTACGGCCTCGAGATCCGCGTGCTGTGTGCCGATGCCCTGAAGCGCGCCGCGTCGCCGCAGGCCCCGGCGGCCCGGCAGAAGGCCGTGGATTACGCGGCCGCGCTCATGATAGCGATCCGCGATTCGCGGCTGAAGCGCTGCTTCTCGGAGCGTCCCCTCGTCACGACCTTGTTCGACAGCACTCCCATGCCTCATGCTGCCGCCTCCGAGAACGATCGACGATGACGATGGGCAATCTCACGCGAGCCGGTGGTAACCGCCGTCGCACCGCGATGATCCTCTCCGGCGGCGGCGCCCGCGGGGCGTACGAGGTCGGCGTCCTCTGGTACGTGTTCGACGAGCTGACCCGCATGCGCGGGGCCCCGCCGCGGATCGACGTGCTCTGCGGGACGAGCGTCGGGGCCATCAACGCGTGCTACCTCGCCGCGCACCTCGGCGACCCGGTGCTCGGGATGCGCCGCCTCGTCAACCTGTGGAGCGAGCTGCAGCTCACGCGCGTGCTCGGCTTCGGCGCGCGCCAGCTCGGCGGCATCCCGCGCCTCCTGCTCGGCGGCGGCAAGGACGGCACGGGCCTCTTCGACGTGACGCCGATGGCGGAGCTCGTGCAGCGCGAGGTCAGCTGGCGGGCGGTGGCTCGATCGATCCGGAAGAAGCAGCTCCGGGCGCTCACCATCTCGACCACCGAGGTCACGACCGGCCGCACGGTCGTCTTCATGCAGACCGCGCCCGACGTGGACATCCCGCAGACCGCGCCGCCGCGCACGCTGTTCCGGAGCACCCACATCGGTCCGCACCATGCCCTCGCGAGCGCGGCGATCCCGATGCTGTTCCCGCCGGTGCGCATCGACAACGAGCTCTACCTCGACGGGGGCCTCCGCCAGAACACCCCGATCGCGCCGGCGCTCCGGCTCGGAGCCTCGCACGTGTTCGCGATCGGCAGCTCGCGCGACGTGCAGGGCGTCGTCACCCACGAGGGACCAAACCCGCAGCACCTGAAGGCCCCGGGCGCGGCGTTCCTCCTCGGCAAGGTGCTGAACGCCTTCCTCCTCGACCACGTCGACGTCGACCTCGACGTGCTTCGTCGGCTGAACGACGTCATCAAGGACGGAACGAACCGGTATGGCGCCGGGTTCACCGAGGCGATGACCCGCGAAGCCCAGCGCCGCAACAAGCCGCCGTACCGCTACGTCGAGCCCTTCGAGATAAGGCCGAGCGAGGACCTCGGGCGCATGGCGAGCGACCACGTGCGGAAGGGGAAGTTCGTCGGCAATCCGTTCTTCACGAAGCGCCTGTTCGAGCTCCTCGACATCGGCGCGGGCGACGCCGACCTCGCGAGCTATCTTCTCTTCGACGGTTACTACTGCCGGCAGCTCATCGAGATGGGCCGCGCCGACGCGCACGCACGGCGTGACGAGATCCTGGCGTTCTTCGGCGACGCCGAGGAGGACGGAGGCGGCGCGCTCGACGACGACGAGAGCGGCGTCTGGGACAAGCCGGCCTCGCTCACGCTCCCGATCGGCACCTGACGATGCGGGCCGCCGCGCTTCTCGTCGCGCTCGCGCTCGCCGCTGCCGGGTGTGACAAGAAGGAGGCGCCCCCGCCTGCGCCGGTCGCCTCGGCGTCGGCGCCGCTCGAGGTGCCCAGCGCGGCGCCGCTGGGCTCGGGCCGGCCTCACGCGGAGAAGGTGGAGTTCCCGGAGGTCCCGATCCGCGCGGGCGCGACGACGACCGTGCACGTCGCGTGGAGGACGCCGGAGGGCACCGCGGTCAACGAGGACGCGCCCTTCCGGGTGCGCTGGAACCGGAGCGATGCGCTCGCCGAGGCGCCGTCCGACGTGAGGTCGACGGGCAACGCGGCGCCGAAGGGGTTCGACATCGCGGTGAAGCCGCTCGCCGGCGCGCCCAACGCGACGCTCGGCGGCGTCATCGACCTCGTGGTGTGCGACGCGGTGAACCACAGCGTCTGCAAGCCCGTGAAGCGCGTGCTCGACATCGAGTTCGTGGTCGGGCGGTCTGCCGGCGCCGAGACGACCGTGACCGTTCCGCTCCCCCAGGCCCGCGCCGGGTCCTGAGCGGTCGGCCAGCGCTCAGCGAGCTTCGACGAGGTAGAGCGCGTTGCCGTCGTCGTCGTGGAAGTGAGCGCGGGTGATCCCGCCGTCGCTGCGGACGTCAAACGTGACGCCGCGATTTCCGTAGATCGCGACCGCCTCGGCGAGCGGCACCTTCGGCGTGAGGCCGACCGCGGCGGTCGAGGGCGCGGCGTCGGCCGCCTGCAGGAGGCCGATGTGAAAGCCCTCACCGGCGTCGATGAGCGCCCAGCGGTCGCCCGTCTCCTCGACGAGCTTCATGCCGAGCGTCTCGATGTAGAAGCGCACCGCGCGACCCACGTCGCGAACCGAGAACGTGACGTGGCCGCCGCGGATCATGGTTTCTCTCGCGCCCGGGTCAGCTCTGGCCGAGGCCGAGCTTCTTCTTGCCGTCCTGGAAGAGGATCTCGATCCGCGCCGACTCGACCTCGGTGACGAAGCCCTTGCCGAACTTCGGGTGCGAGATGAGCTGCCCCTTCGTGAAGACCGTCTGCGAGGAGTACGCGGTGAACGCGTCGTCCGGCTGATCGGCGGTCGCCTCTTCCCACGTCTTCTCGGGGATGACCGGCTTGGCCCAGAAGTCCGTCCCCGCGTCCTTGTCTTTCCCGGAGGTCTTCGCCTTGGCGCGCTTCATCGACATGGTGGATTGCCGGTCTTGTACCAGAGCTTTCGACGGGCGGCACCAGCACCATTGAAATGCGACGCGTCCCGCCGGAAAGTGGCGGGCGATGCCTGCCGACCCCGCACGCCTGCACGCCGAGCTCGTCCGCGAGCTCGAGGCGCACACGTACCGGTACTACGTCCTCGACGACCCCACGGTCAGCGACGCGGAGTTCGACGCGCTCATGAAGGAGCTCCGCGCGCTCGAGCTGGCCCACCCGCAGCTCGTCACCGCGGATTCGCCGACGCAGCGGGTCGGGGGCGCGTCCCGCCCGTTCGTCACCAAGATCAAGCGCGAGCACCGGATGTTCTCGCTCGACAACGCGTACTCCGCCGAGGAGATGGCGGAGTTCCATCGCCGCGTCGTCGACGGGCTACGCGACGGCGACGTGCCGAGCTTCTGCGTGGAGCCGAAGCTCGACGGCGCGAGCATCGAGGTCGTGTACGAGGGCGGGCGCCTCGCGCAGGCGACGACGCGCGGCGACGGCGCCGAGGGCGAGGAGATCACCCCGAACGTCCGCACCATCCGCGGGGTCCCGACACGCATCGCTTACGCGGGCAAGCTCACGCTGCGCGGCGAGGTCGTCATCTACCGCAAGGATCTCGAGGCGTTCAACGCGGAGCGCAGCGCCGCCGGTCTCGACGTGTTCGCCAATCCGCGGAACGCCGCGGCCGGCGCGGTGCGCATGATGGACCCGCGCGAGGTGGCCAAGCGCCCGCTGCGCGCCCTCTTCTACCAGGCCGTCGAGGGTCCGCAGGTGCAGCCCTCGCATGCCGCCACGCTCGAGTGGCTCGCCGAGCTCGGCCTCCCCACCCACCGTCGTCATCAGGTGACGCCGTGGGAGGGCGTGCTCGCCGCGATCGCGGCCATCGACGGCGCGCGGCGCGACTACCCGTTCGAGACCGACGGCGCGGTGGTGAAGGTCGACTCGTTCCGCCAGCAGGACGTCCTCGGCGCGACGTCGAAGTTCCCGAAGTGGGCGATCGCCTACAAATTCCCCGCCGAACGCGCGATCACGACGGTGCGGGACATCGTGGTCCAGGTCGGCCGCACCGGCGCGCTCACGCCGGTCGCGATGATGGATCCCGTCGAGCTCGGGGGCACCACCGTCTCGCGCGCGTCGCTCCACAACGCCGATCAGATCCGCGAGCTCGACGTCCGCGTCGGCGATCGCGTGGCGATCCAGAAGGCCGGCGAGATCATCCCGCAGGTGCTTTCGGTGGAGTCACGCGACCACGACGCGGGCACCGGCCCGTACGAGTTCCCGAAGCAATGTCCGGTCTGCGGCACGCCCGTGGTGTCGCGCGTGCGCGAGGAGGGCAAGCCCGAGCTCGAGGCCGCGGTGCGATGCCCGAACCGGCAGTGCCCGGCGCAGGTGCAGGGACGCATCCTCTACTTCGCGAGCCGCGGGGCGATGGCCATCGACCACCTCGGCGAGTCGCTCGTCGAGCAGCTCGTCACGAAGGGCCTCGTGAAGGACGTCGCCGACCTCTACGACCTCTCGGCCGAGACGCTCGGCGGCCTCGAGCGCATGGGCAAGAAGAGCGCGGCCAACGTCGTCACGTCGGTGCAGGCCTCGCGCGAGCGCACGCTCGACCGGCTGATCGGCGGCCTGGGGATCCCGCAGATCGGACAGGTCGCGGGCAAGCAGATCGCGGAGGTCGCGGGCACGCTGGAGACGCTGGTGGGGTGGACCGAGGAGGAGCTCCGCGAGCGCGTCGGCGGCATCCACGGGTTCGGCACGAAGATGGTCGACAGCGTGGTCGACTTCCTCGCCGACCCCGCCGAGCGCGGGATCCTCGAGAAGCTCCTCGCGCGCGGCGTGGGGCGGCCTCAGCCGAAGGAGTCGGTGGCCACCGAGGGGCCCCTGCTCGGCAAATCCTTCTGCGTGACCGGCGTGCTGACCCGCAAACGCGAGGACGTGCACAACCTCCTTCGCGCCGCGGGGGCCACCATCCACGACTCCGTGAAGAAGGACACGAGCTACCTCGTCGCGGGCGACAAGACCGGCAAGACGAAGCTCGATCAGGCGAAGAAGCACGGCGCGAGGGTGCTCTCCGAGGAGGAGATGGACCGCCTGCTCGCCGGCGAGACGCTGCCCGGCTGACCGGTCAGAGGGTGGCGACGGCGATGACCGTCGCCGCCGTCGCCAGCGCCGCGACCAGCGCGCGGAGCCCGGGTCGCGGCGCGAGCGCGCGCAGCACGAAGAAGAGGAGGAGCCCGGGCAGCGCGCCGACGACGATCGGGAGGAGCAGCGCGACGTTCACCACGTGCGGACGGCCACGCGTGAAGGCCGCCGTGACCGCCACGATGCCGACCGAGCCGACCATCGCGGCGACGCTCGCGTGGATGCGGCTCGCGGTGTCGCGCGCGCCGACCCACCCCGCGAACGGCGCGGTCACGACGGCGAGGACGAGGGCGAGGAGCGGATCGAGCCGCGCGCCGAACCAGCCGGACGAAAGAAGGGCGACGACGAGCGCCGGAACGCAGGCGAGGAACACCGTCGCGCCGGGCTTCGGGTCGACGGGCTCGGGCTCGGGCGCGGGCGCGGGGAGGTAAACGGGGGCGGGCGGCGTCTCGGCGTCGTCGCGCGCGACGAGGCTCTGTTTCAGGCACTTCGGGCAGCGCGGCGCCGGATCCGGCGACGTGAAGCGCGCGCCGCACGATCCGCAGCGCCAGGGCGAGGACTCCATGCGCCGTGAAGGATATCCTCCGCGGCATGGTTGCGCTGTTCATCCTCGGTGGGGTCATGTTCGTCATCGGGGTCGTCCTCACGCTGACGAACCTGAAGAACTGGAAGCGGCGTCAGCGCATCCTCGCGACGCCCACGTCGCCGATCGCGCAGGCGCCCGGCAACCAGCTCGTCGAGATCAAGGGGCGCATCGTGCCGAGCGAGCTCGGGGTCATCCAGACGCCGTTCAGCGGTCGCCTCGCGGTGTGGACGCGCGTGACCGTCCAGGAGCTCCGTTCGACCGGCAAGAGCAGCTACTGGCACACGCTGCACACCGAGGCCGACGGGCGGCCGTTCATGATCGACGACGGCTCCGGCCAGCTCGCGCGGATCATGCCGGCGGGCGCGAACGTCGTCCTCGAGCGGGTGAACGTCGCGTCGAGCGGAACGTTCAACGATGCGCAGCCGCACCTCGAGGCGTTCCTCGCGATGCGCGGGCTGAAGAGCACGTCGTGGCTCGGTTTCAACAAGCGCATGCGCTACGAGGAGGAGCTGCTCGCGCCCGGCGACCCCGTGTACGCGCTCGGTCCCTCGCGGCGTGATCCCGGGCCGCCCGTGAACGATGGCTACCGCATGGTGCCCGGCACCCAGCTCGTGATGTTCACGGGCCTGGGCGCCGAGCACGAGCTCATCTTGACCAACAAGACCGAGGAGCAGCTCACGAGCAAGCTGCTGTGGGGCTTCGTCACGGGCCTCGTGGTGACCGGGATCTCGGTGCTGCTCGGCGTCGCCGGGCTCGTGACCGGCATCATCGAGTCGCTCGGCGACTGAGCCGCTAGCGGCGCCGCGGGGGCGGGGAGACCGCGTTCGTCTCGTCGAAGTCGATGTCGACCTCGATGCTCGGCTCCTCCTTCATCGCGACGGTCTCGTCGGGATTGAAGGGCTTCACCGGGCGCTGGCGTCCGCTGGGCGGCTTTTCGCGGTGGCGCTGCGTGGTGAGCGCCGCCGGCTTCTTCACGACGGTCTCGCCGTCCCAGTCGTCACCGAGGCCGCTGATGTCCACCGGGCCGAAGCTCGCGGGGTTCTGCGGTCCGAGCGACAGGTGCATGCCGGGCCGGAACACCTCGGTCGGGAGGTCGTCGACGAAGTCGGTGCCAGGCGGTCGGGGCGGCGCGCTCCGCTGCGCGGCGCGGCCCTCCGAGGCGGTGATGTGGACCGGGATGTCGTACGAGTCGCTGCCCTCGATGACGGTGGACGGCTTCGGCACGTCGCTCCGCTTGATGTCGAGGCGCGTGGAGTGCTCGACGTCGGGACGCCGAGGGGCGGGACGCTCCGGCATCGTGGGCGTCGGGTCGCGCCGCCGCGCGCCGCCGGGGGCGGCCTCGGCCATGCGGCTCCGCAGGGTGGCGCCGGGGTTCTTCGGGGGCGCGGGGG
>JAQBQL010000135.1 GCA_028287035.1 Labilithrix sp.
GCGCGACGCGTCGGTGCCGCGCAGGATCTCCTCGAAGAACTCGAAGCGTGCCACTTCCCACGGATGGCGAGCGGCTCCTTCCTCCTGCGCTTCACGGAGATCCATCGCGAGGCTCCTCGATGACGTCGCCGATGGAGCCGAAGTCCTTGGTCTCGGCGCGCTTGCGCGCTCGCTTGTGGCGGATGCGCTCGCCCACCACGTAGAGCGGTCGCGACTTCACCTCCTCGTAGATGCGCCCGACGTACTCGCCGAGCACGCCCGTCATCACGAGCTGCACGCTGAAGAGGAACGAGACCAGCACGACCGTCGTCGTCCAGCCCGGCGTGGTGTAGCCGATGAGGTGGGTGACGACCGCGATGATGCCGTAGAGGATGCTCGCGAAGAACGCGAACGCCCCGAGGTAAGTCGCGAGGCGCAGCGGCAGGATGCTGAACGACATGATGCCGTCGAAGGCGAACGCCAGCATCTTGCGGAGCGGGTACTTGGTCTCGCCGGCGAGCCGCGCCGCGCGGTCGTACTCGACGGCGGTCTGCTTGAACCCGAGCCACGCCACGAGGCCGCGCACGAAGAGGTGCGTCTCGCGGAGCGAGCGCATCGCCACCACCACGCGCCGGCTCATCAGGCGGAAGTCACCGGTGTCGAGCGGGACCTCGATCGGGATCATCGCCGCGAAGAGGCGGTAGAACAGCTTCGCGGTGAGCAGCTTGAACGGCGTCTCGCCGGCGCGCGAACGGCGCCGCCCGTAGACGACGTCGTAGCCTTCGCGCCACTTCTTCACCATCTCGAGGATGACCTCGGGCGGGTCCTGGAGGTCGGCGTCCATGACCACGACCGCCCGGCCGCGCGAGGCATCCATGCCCGCGGTGATGGCGCGCTGGTGACCGAAGTTGCGCGAGAAGGACAGCGCGCGGTACCGCGGCTCGCGGGCCACCATGGCCCGCAGGAGGGTCATCGACCGGTCCTTCGAGCCGTCGTCGACGAACACCACCTCGGTCGTCAGATCGCCGAGCGCGGCGAGGAGCTGCCCGAGCCGCTCGTCCAGACGCGGGAGCACGGCTTCCTCGTTGTAGATCGGGATGACGAGCGAGACCTCGGGGCGCGGCATCGAGCAGCCCCTTCTAGCCGCATTTTCCCGGCGCGCCGAGTCCCTTCGGCTCAGGTGAGCCGCGGGCTGGAGGCGGGGACGCCCAGGTGCCCGGAGACGGGGGCCCGCTGCCTGGCCGCCCAGGCGTCGCCCACGATGCGCCGGAGGTCGGAGCGCGTGGCGCGCCAGCCGAGGATGCGCGCCGCACGCTCGACCGCCGCGACCAGCACCGCGGTGTCGCCGGCGCGGGGGGGCGCGTCGACCGCAGGAATGGGATGCCCCGTGATCTCACGGGCTGCGGCGATGACCGCCCGGACGCTGTGGCCCTCTCCCGAGCCAAGGTTGAACGCGCCGCTCGCGCCGCCCCCGAGCAGGTGGGCCACCGCGGCGAGGTGGGCCTCGCACAGATCGGTGACGTGAACGTAGTCCCGCACGCAGGTGCCGTCCGGGGTCGGCCAGGAGGTGCCGTAGACGGAGATCGAGGGGCGCTCGCCGGCCGCGACCTGCAGCACGAGGGGCACGAGGTGGGTCTCAGGGTCGTGGCGCTCGCAGAGGCCGGCCTCGTGGTCGGCGCCGGCCGCGTTGAAGTAGCGGAGCGCCGCCCAGGGCAGGCCGTACGCGGCGCCGTAGGACGCGAGGGCGCGCTCGACGGCGAGCTTCGTCTCGCCGTAGGGGCTTTCCGGCCGCTTCGGATGGTCCTCGTCGAGGAGCGACGTGTCGGGCGGCCCGTAGACGGCGGCGGTCGACGACTGCACGAAGGCCTTCACGGTGCCCGCGTCGAGGATGGCATCGAGCAGCGCGAGGGTCGCGCCGACGTTGCCCTGCCAGTAGAGCCGCGGATCGGTGACGGACTGCTCGACGCGGATCCGGGCCGCGAAGTGGAAGACGACGTCGATGCGCTGGTCGCGGAGGAGCGCCGTGACGTCGCGCGTCGCCGCCACGTCGCCCAGCACGAACGGCACGCCCCCCGGCACCGCGTCGCGATGGCCGCTCGACATGTCGTCGAGCACGACCGGCTCGTGCCCCGCCGCGAGGAGCGTCTTCACCATGTGCGAGCCGACGAAGCCGGCGCCGCCCGTCACGAGGGCCCTCACGCGGCGGCTTCCCCGGGCCGGAGCGCCATCAGGAAGTACTGCACGCGGTCGTTGCCGGCGCTCGACGGCATCGTGCGCCCCACCTCGACCTCGAGGCCGGCCGCGCGCGCCAGCCCCGCGTAGGCGTCGGGGTGACGGCAGTGGCGGCCGCGGTCCATCATCGAGAGGACGTTGTTGAAGAGCATCCCGGGCAGGAAGACGATGTCGCTCGTCACGATGCGCACGAGGCGCGGTGAGCCGGCGACGAGACGGAGGACGCCCTCCCCTTCCGCGTTGGTCAGGTGATGGAGCACGCCGGCCAGCACGACGCCGGTGGGCGCGAAGTCGGCGACGTCGCTCGCCTGGACCTGCCGGCACTCGAAGCGGACGTTCGGCCGGTTGCCGTAGCGCTTCCGCGCCGCCTCGATGGCGACGGGATCGGTGTCGATGCCGAGGTACTGGTCGAGGTCCGTCAGGTGGACCAAGGCGTCGCCCGTGCCGCACCCCACGTCGAGCACGACCTTTCGGGCCTCGCCCTCGAGAAGCCCGTAGAGCGGCTTCATGTCGATGCCGCCGACCACGCGCGGCCTCACCTTGTCGTAGACGAAGGGGTGACCGAGGACCTTTCGATAGAGCCCGAACATGCGGCCAGGGAGTGTATCTTCGCCCGGTGAGATTTTGCGTGCTTGACATGCCGCCGCGCGAAAAGTAAACGGCGTGTCCCTCTGACGGGGCAATAGCTCAATTGGTAGAGCAGTGGACTCTTAATCCATTGGTTTCGGGTTCAAGTCCCGGTTGCCCCACTACCTGACACGTCCGAGACGAAGCGAGCGACGGTGATTCCACCGCCGCTCGTTTCGTTTTTGTCGGCGCCGCGCAGCGCTGGCCGGCGCGCTCAGACCGGCGGGAGGTCGGCAAGCATGGCCAGCACGTCGCCGAAGCGGCGCGCCTCGAGCGACCCGAAGAGCGGGTGGCGCGAGAGCTTGGCCTGGGTCGTGGCGGGGCTCGTGAGGCCGCACAGGAACCGCGCGCCCTGGCGGGGATCGCGGAGCGCCTTCGGCTGCTGCTCGCGCAGGCTCACGAAGGCGGCGCGGTCGAAGCCGGCCGGCAGGGGCGGCACCGCATGGGGGGCCGGCAGCTGCTGCGCGTGCCCGGTCCGGCAGTACGTGCAGCTTCCGCACGCCTCCGAGAGCGTCTCGCCGAAGTGCTGCGCGAGGAGCGCGCTCTGGCAGGCGTCCGCCGTGACCAGATCGAGGACCTGCCGGACGCGGGCCATCTCGCCGGCCTCGCGCTTGTCGAAGCGCTGCGCGAGCTCCTCGGCGAGCCGCGGCGCGTCCTCGCGGTCGGCGAGGCGCGTGAAGCGATGGCGCAGGTCGGAGGGGCGGAGCTCGGCCCACCCCTGCTGCTCGAGGTACTCGAGCGCCCTCACCACGCGGTCGCGCGGGTGCCCGAGGGTCGCCGCCGCGGCGTCCGGGTCGAACGCGTACCAGATGCGCCCCTTCTTGGCGGTGCCGAACAGCGTCTCGAGGAACGCCCCGGGCTCGCCCTTCAGCCGCTCCAGGATGGCCGGCAGCGGGATGATGAGCCGCGCCTCGTAGCCGGCGTACCGCGGCGTGCTCTGACGGAGCGCGCCGGCGAGCTCCAGGTAGGTCACCGCGGTGCGCAGCACGAGGGGGCGGAGGTCGTGCTTGCCGCCGAGCGTGAAGAGGCTCACGTCGACCTCGGGGGCGGCGAGGAGTTCTCGCACCACGCCGAGGAGCGCGGCGCGCGTCGGCGTGTCGCCGTAGGCGAAGTTCTCGAGCACCGGCAGATCGTCACCGCAGGCGAGCAGCTCGACCACCGACCGCTCGCCGTCACGGCCCGCGCGGCCGATCTCCTGGCTGTAGCTCTCGAGGCTCTTCGGCAGGTTGTAGTGGTAGACGTACCGCACGTTCGACTTGTCGATGCCCATCCCGAACGCGATGGTGGCGACGACGATGCCGCGGTCGCTCGCCATCCAGCCGTCCTGCACGCTGACGCGCTCCTCGGGCGACAGGCCCGCATGGTAGGCCCGCGCCGGTAGCCCGCGCACGGCGAGCTCCTTGGCAACGCGCTCGGCGGTCTTCTGGAGCGTCACGTAGACGATCGCGGAGCCCGGCTCGCGCGTCAGGAGCCGCTCGGCGAGCAGCGCGTCGCGCCCCGCGTCGCTGACGGGCGTGGTCCACAGCTCGAGGTTCTTCCGGTAGAAGCCGGTCACGATCGCGTGCTCGTCGGCGATCGCGAAGGCCGCCTGGATGTCGCGCGCGACCGACGGCGTGGCGGTGGCGGTGAGCGCGAGGACGCGGGCCGCCCCGAGGTCTCGCGCGGTCTCGGCGAGCTTCAGGTAGTCGGGACGGAAGTTGTGCCCCCACTCGGAGATGCAGTGGGCCTCGTCGACGGCGAAGATCCCGATCTTCACCTCGCGGAGGAGCGCCACGAAGCGCTCGTTCGCGAACCGCTCGGGGGCCACGTAGAGGATCTTCGTCTCGCCGCTGCGGAGGCGGCGCTGCGTCTCGAGCGTCTCCTCGAAGGTGAGCGACGAGTCGAGGCGCGCCGCGCTGATCCCGCGGCGCTGCAGGAAATCGATCTGATCCTTCATCAGGGCGATGAGCGGCGACACCACCACCGTCAGCCCGTCGACGAGGAGCGCCGGCAGCTGGTAGCAGAGCGATTTGCCGCCGCCCGTCGGGAACACGGCGAGCGCGCTGTGGCCGGCGAGGAGCGCCTCGATGACCGCGCGCTGGCCGTTCCGCAGGCCCGCGAACCCGAAGCGCGCGAGGGCCTGTTCGATCGAGGCTTCGTTCAATGCGGCGCGGTCAGACGCCGTGCTTCTCGAGCAGCTTGCCGAGGCGAGGCGCGGCCTGCTCGACGTTCTTCTTCGCGGAGCCGCGGAGCTTGTCGTAGGCGGCCTTGGCGGCGCCGCTCTTGGCGCGCTCCGCCTTCGCGTCGGTGATGGCGAGGAGCGCGTCGGCGACGCGGCTGGCGTTCGAGGAGAAGAACTCGGACGGCGACTTGTTCTGCGACTTCGCGTCGGCGTAGATCGGGTCGAGCGCCTTCGCGAAATCCGGGAGCATGTCGGTCACGGCCTTCTCGACGAAGCCCGGCTTGATGCCCTTCACCGTGCCGTAGCCCGCCTTGATGACGAGCCCGGAGATGCCGCTCTTGTCACTGACCTCGGAGTCGATCAGCTCGCAGCAGTCCTTCACGATCTGGGGCTTCTTCGCGGGATCGGAGATGGCGTCGGCCAGGGACATCGGAACTTCCTCGCGTACGTTGGTCAGGGGGGGAACGAGACCCTTCGCGATTAGCACAGCCCCGCTGAAAAAGGGTACGAGCCGCTTGACGTGACGCGCCGCTACGCGCAAAAACGGCAGTATCGAACGGTCGTTCGCGCGGGGGGTCGGCAGGAGAGTCGCACACGTATGGAGGCTGCAGCGCGTGGTGTCGGCGGGACCAGCCCTGGCGACGTGATCGAGAGCCCGCCCGGAGGCGACCGCGTGGTCCATTCCGAGCTCCGCGCCGACGGGGTCTTCGTGGTGACGCTCGACGACCGGACCGCGACGCACAACACGATCACCGAGGCGTTCGGTCCGCAGCTCTCGGCCGCCCTCGAGCGCGGCGAGCGTGACACGCGGGTCCGCGCCGTCGTGATCCGCAGCGACAAGCCGGGATCGTTCCTGGTGGGCGCCAACATCCCCGGCCTCGCGGCGCTGCGCTTCGCGAAGGACGGTGAGGACGCGGCCCTCGCGCTGGCCGCGCGCATGATGCGGATCGCGAAGGCGGTGAAGCCGGTGGTCGCCTGCGTCCACGGCCACGCGCTGGGCGGCGGCCTCGAGCTGGCGCTCGCGTGCACGGCCGCCATCGCCACCGAGGATCCGCGGACGGTGTTCGGGTTGCCCGACGTGCGCCTCGGCGTGCTCGCCGCGGGCAACGGGCTCCTCCGCATCGCAGAGCGCGCCGGGCTCGAGACTGCGCTCGACCTCGGGCTCACCGGACGCAGCATCGACGCCCACGCGGCGCTCGCCCTCGGCCTCGTCGACGAGGTGGTGCCCCCGCCGACCGCGCTGGAGCACGCCTGCGCGTTCGCGCTGCGGCTCGCCGACCGTCCCGAGCTGCGACGGAGCCTCGGCGCACGCCGGGCCTGGCAGCGTCATCGCGGCTCGACGTTGCGGGAGCTCCGGGGCGTCGCCCCTCGCCTCCTCAACGAGAAGAACCCCGTCGGGCGCGCGCTCCTGTTCCGGAGGGCGCGCGCTGCAAACGCGCACAAGACGCGCGGGCACTACCCGGCCACGGACTACCTCATCGACGTCCTCGACTGCTACGGCAGCAAGGGGTTCCGGGCCGCGGCGCGCCTCGAGGCCCGCCTCTTCGGCGAGCTGGTGGTCAGCGAGACGTCGCGCCGCCTCGTCGAGCTGTTCCACGCGCTCACCGCGACGAAGAAGGACCGCGGGATCGAGCCGGAGGAGCAGGCCGAGCTCCAGGCGACGCCGAGGCCCGTGACGCACATCGCGGTCGTCGGCGCCGGCCTGATGGGCGCCGGCATCGCGAGCGCGAGCGTCCGCGCCGGCCTCCGCGTGCACCTCAGCGACCGCAACCCGCATGCCCTCGAGCAGGCGGGCGCCTACGTGCGGGGCGTCCTCGACGATCGCCTCCGCCGCGGCCGCATCGACGCCCACCAGCGCGATCATGCGCTCTCGTGCCTCGAACGCGGTCGCGACGACGACGGGATCCGCGGCGTCGACCTCGTCGTCGAGGCGGTGTTCGAGGACCTCGAGCTGAAACACGAGGTGCTCGCGTACATCGAGGCCCGCGTGAAGGCCGAGACGACCATCGGCTCGAATACGTCGTCCCTTCCCATCGGAGAGATCGCGCGGGCGGCGCGCCATCCCGAGCGCGTCGTCGGCATGCACTACTCGAGCCCCGTCCACCACACGCGGCTGCTCGAGGTGGTCCGCACCGCGCACACCGATGCGCGCGCCGTCGTCACCGCGGTGGAGGTCGGCAAGCGGCAAGGCAAGCACGTGATCGTCGTCAACGATCGCACCGGCTTCTACACGACGCGGATCGTCTGGCCCCTGGTCCGCGAGGCGCTGTCGATGCTTTCCGACGGCGTCCGCATCGAGGCGATCGACGAGGCGCTCGTCGACTGGGGCTTCCCGATCGGCCCGCTGCTCTTCCTCGACGAGACGGGCATCGACCTCGCGACCCATGTTGCCGAGGTGCTCGAGGGCGCGTACGGCGAGCGGATGCGCGCGCCGCGAGCGCTCGCCACGCTGCGCACCGACGACCGCCGAGGCAAGAAGAACGGCCGCGGCTTCTATCTCCACGGCAGCTCGCACGTGACCGACCGCCGCGTCGACGAGACCGTCTATCACGCGCTCCGCCCGGTCGCGCGCCCGCGCCTGATGCCCGACGACATCAGCCTGCGCTGCACGATGGCAATGGTGAACGAGGCCCTCCGCTGCCTGGAGGAGGGCGTCCTCCGCAGCGCCCGCGACGGCGACATCGGCGCAGTGTACGGCGTGTCGTTCCCGTCCTTCCGTGGTGGCCCGTTCCGCTACGTCGACGTGCTCGGCGCCCCGGAGATCCTGCGTCGCACGCGCTCGCTGGAAGCGCGCTTCGGCCCCCGGTTCGAGCCGGCCCCGCTGCTGGTTGAGATGGCGCGGCAGGGGAAGCGGTTCTACGGCTGAAGGTGCGGGCGACTGCCGATTAGGAAGTAGCGCCGCGCCGCTTGCGACTTCCGATTAGGAAGTCACGGCACGTCGGCGGCATCACCCCTCGAGACCCGCCGGCCGCCGTCTCGCCAATCACCAAAAAAAATCAGTCGTAGAGCCTGTGGAAAGGGTGGGCAGCGGAAGCAGCAACGGGGGGCAGAGGGGGCAACTGCCCGCGCGAGTCCGCCAGTCTCGCGACACCCCATCAGGGCAGTTGTCCCCGCTGTCCCGCGGCGCGCCGCTGTCCACGCTTTCCACAGGCTGCAAAGCCTGATGCGAATCAGCAAACATATGCGGTATTCACATATTGAATTATCAATATCCAGAACTACCTTATCGTGATGCAGCCTAACCTCGACGCCGGAGCCCTCACCGCCTACGCCGACGACCAGCTCCTCGCCGCGCTGCAAGCGCTGCGGTCAGCAAAGCGCCGCATCGACGCGCGTATGCTCAGGATGCTCGTCGAGGTCGAGGACCGCCGGCTCGAGCTGCGTTCGGCGTACAGCTCGATATACGACTTTTGCAGGCGCTTTCTCCTGATGAGCGAATCCGGCGCGTTCCGCAGATCGGTGGCAGTGAAGATGGTGCGGCGGCATCCGGAGCTCCTCGAGCACCTGGCCGACGGGCATCTCACGCTTTCGAGCATGGTGATGCTGGACGGACTTCTGACGCACGAGAACGCTGCTTCGCTGGTCGCGTCGGTGTCGGGAAAGACGACGAGCGAGGTGAAGGCGCTGATCGTCGAGCAGGCGCCCCGCCCTGACGTCCCCACGCGGCTGGAGCGCGTCGTCGAGCAGGCGCCATTGCTGGGGAACGCGCCTGTCGCGGAGCCGTCGCGCGCACGCGTCGAGCCCCTCGGCGAGGCGCGCTACGCGCTCCAGATGACGGTGAGCCAGCGGCTCCACGAGAAGCTCGAGAAGGCCCGCGACCTCCTGAGCCATCGGCAGCCCGATCGTGATCTCGGTGTCACGATGGAGGCGGCCGTCGATCTCCTCATCGCGAAGCTGGAGAAGGAGCGGCTCGGGGCGGCCGAGCGTCCGCGCACGACGCCGGAGACTGCCGCGGCGAAGGCGGGCGTCTCACGAGCGGCGGTCCGCACCGTGTTCGCGCGGGACGGGCAGCGCTGCGGATTTCGTGACGACAACGGCCGCCGCTGCCCTTCGACGCACATGCTGGAGCTGGATCATCTTCATGCGCGAGCGCTCGGCGGCAGCGACGATGCGGGCAATCTCGCCGTGCGATGCCGCGCGCACAACCGGCTGCATGCCGAGCAAGACTTCGGACGCGCCCACGTCGCCGCGAAGATAGCCGAGCGTCGTGCGAGCACGGCGCCGCTCCTCGACCGGACGCGCGAGACCCTGCGCGGGGCGCTCGTCGGGCTCGGTTTCAAGGCGAACGAGGCGGCGCGCGCGATCGCGTCGGTGGCATCCGTCACGTCGGTCACGTCCGCCGGCGAGGAGCCGCCTCTGCCGGACCTCCTTCGAGAGGCGCTGCGGGTGCTCGCGCCTGCGTGAGCACGGCGGCATTGAGAAAACGCATCGGGCTTTGCAGCCTGTGGAAAGCGTGGACAGCGGCGCGCCGGGGGACAGCGGGGACAACTGCCCTGATGCGTTGGCGCGAGACTGAAGGGTCACGCGGGCAGTTGCCCCCTCTGCCCCCCGTCGCTGCTTCCGCTGCCCACCCTTCCCACAGGCTCTACGGCTGATTTTTTGTGATTTTGCGAGACGGCCGCGGGGGTGGGCTCGTTGGGCCGGGTTCGCCGAAGGGCGGGATCACTGCCGATACGGCAGTTGGGATTGGGACGGTGGGCCTGCTAAGAGCCGGGCATGATTCCCCGCTACACGCCGAAGGATCTCGCTGCCCTCTGGTCGCCGGAGCACCGGTACGAGGTCTGGCTCGAGGTCGAGCTCGCGGCGTGCGAGGCGATGGAGGATGCTGGCCTCGTGCCCGCCGGGGTCGCGGCCGGGTTGCGGGGGAGGAAGCTCGTGCTCGATGCGAACCGCATCGACGAGATCGAGCGGACCACCAAGCACGATGTCATCGCCTTCCTCACGCACGTCGAGGAGCTCGCCGGGCCCGACGCACGGTGGCTGCACCGCGGGATGACCTCGAGCGACGTGCTCGACAGCTCGTTCGCGATCCTGCTCCGCGACGCGACCGACTCGCTCGTCGAGCGGACCGAGAAGCTGCTCGCGGCCCTCGCCAAGCGCGCCCGTGAGCACGCCAGGACGCCGATGATCGGTCGTAGCCACGGCATCTTCGCGGAGCCCGTCACGTTCGGCCTCGCGCTCGCCGGACATCACGCGGAGATCGCGCGCGGGCGCGAGCGGCTCGTGCGGGCGCGCGCGCAGATCGCGGTCGGCAAGATCGCGGGCGCCGTCGGCACGTACGCGCACCTCTCGCCGGCCATCGAGCAGGCGGCGCTCGCGAAGCTCGGGCTCGAGGCCGAGACGGTGAGCACGCAGATCGTCCCGCGCGACCGCCACGCGGAGCTCTTCTGCGCGATGGCCCTCGTCGCGGCGGGCATCGAGCGCTTCGCGACCAACGTGCGCCACTGGCAGCGCTCCGAGGTCGGCGAGGCCGAGGAGGCCTTCACCGTGGGCCAGAAGGGGTCGAGCGCGATGCCCCACAAGCGGAACCCGGTCCTCAGCGAGAACCTGTGCGGCCTCGCCCGCATCGTGCGCGCCGCGTGCATCCCGGCGCTCGAGAACGTGGCGCTGTGGCACGAGCGGGACATCTCGCACTCGTCGGCCGAGCGCATGATCGCCCCCGACACGACCGCCACGCTCGGCTTCATGCTGGATCGCTGCAAGAGCCTCGTGGAGGGCCTCGTCGTGTACCCGGAGCGCCTCTCCGAGAACATGAAGCGCGCCAACGAGCTGTACTTCTCCGAGGCGGTGCTGCTCGCGCTGGTCGACGCGGGCATGGTCCGTCAGGAGGCGTACGTGCTCGTGCAGCGCAACGCGATGAAGGCGTGGCGCGGCGAGGGCGGCTTCCGCGACAACCTCGCCGCCGACGCCGACGTGAGCTCGAAGATCCCGGACGCCAAGCTCACGAAGCTCTTCGATCTCGAGCACGCGCTCCAGCACGTGCCGGGGATCGTGGAGCGCGCCGTCGGCGGGTGACCGCGCGGCTCAGCGCATCACGAGCGCGGCGACCGCGACGGCGGTCACGAGGCACATCGTGAGGGCGGTCATCACGGTGAGCGCCCACCGCGCGTCGCTCGAGTAACGCTTGCTGCTCCACACCGCGGCGAGCCCGATCGGCGGCACGAGGATGAGCAGCGACCCGAGCGCGACGGGATCCTCCCACCACGCGGCGGCAGGCTTCGGCGCCATCGCGGGCCCAGCAGCGCGCGGCGCCGGCTGGTAGACGGGCATGAGGCGCACGTCGCGCGCCGGATCGTGACGGCGCGGTATGATCGGCTCGGGCAGCGCCGCACGAGGCGGCGGAGGGAGCGCCGACGCGCTCACCACGGGGAACGCCGCGCGGAGCTGCTCGGGCACCTCCATGAACATGCATTTACGCATCGCCGAGCGACGCATCGGCTCGCGGCTCAGCACCTCGTAGGGGCGCGCCGGCGGCGGCGGGGGCTCACGCAGCCACCCGTTCCCGATCAGCGTACCGAAGCCACGGCCGGTTCGGGTGATGCCACGCGGGGTCGGGGAACGCATCCGGTCCAGGAAGGATGCAATGCCTGGCGCCGCGCGCAAGGGGGGAGGCATCACTTCGCGCTCTCTCACCCGTTCGGGTGACACGCCCCGCGTCAACGCCGGGCGCGGTTCCGGACCGCCGCCCGGCCGATCAGGTAGAAGATCGGGGGCAGGTGACGGAGACGGAGCTTGCTTTCCTCCGCCCCGTAGACCGGCCGGACGGGCACCTCTTTCACGCGCATATCCCGGGCCGTGACCTGTCCGAGAAGGTCGTTCGGGTAGCCGAAGGACGGCCACAGGCCGGCGAGGTCGAGGCGAAGCGCCGCGTGACGCGCGAGCGCCGTGTAGCCGCACTGGCTGTCCGAGACGGGCTGCCCGATGGCCGCGGACGTCAGCCGCGAGAACACCTGGCCGCCCACCCAGCGAGGGAGGCCCATCGAGCGGCGAACCGCCGGATCGGCGAACCGGTCACCCTTCACGTAGTCCGCCTCGCCGAGGACCACCGGCGTGACGACACGGACGAGGTCGTCCGGATCCATCTGCCCGTCCCCCGCCATGACGCAGATCGCGTCCGTGGGGCCCTGCGTCAGAGCCAGCGCCGCGCGGTAGCCGGTGACGAGGGCGGCCCCCACCCCGCGCCGCGCCGCGTGACGCTCGATGACGAGGCGTGGGTCCTGCACCGCGAGCGCCGCCTGGCACGTGCGGTCGGCGCTCCCGTCGTCCACGAGGACGATCGCGTCGACGAACGCCGGCATGGTCGCGATGACGCCCGCCACGTGCCGCTCCTCGTGGAAGGCCGGCACCACGACCGCGACGCGCGCGCCGCTCAGCACGGGGGCCGCCGGAAGAGCCTCGTCGCCGCTCGAGGAGGCTCGATGACGCCGCCATGACACCTGGTCGTCACACGACTAGAGTACTGCCGGATCATGGCGCGAATCTTGGTGATCGAGGACGAGCCCGACATCCAGCAGATCCTCGAATACAACCTCCGCGAGAAGGGCCACAAGGTCTTCATCGCGGGCCGGGGCGAAGAAGGGCTCCGCCTCGCACGCGAGAAGCGCCCCGACCTCGTCCTGCTCGACCTGATGCTCCCCGACATGCCAGGCACCGAGATCTGCAAGGCGCTGAAGAGCGACCCGGCGACGCGCGCCACGCAGGTCGTCATGCTCACGGCAAAGGGCGAGGAGATCGATCGCGTGGTCGGCTTCGAGCTCGGCGCCGACGACTACGTGGTGAAGCCGTTCAGCGTGCGCGAGCTCCTCCTGCGGGTGCAGGCGATCCTCCGCCGTTCGCAGGGCGAGCCCGAGTCGGCGCAAGGCTTCCAGTTCGGCAGTCTGCGGGTCGACCGCGAGGCCCACCGCGTGTGGGCGCGGGACGCGGAGCTCGAGCTCACCGCCCTCGAGTTCAAGCTGCTGGTCACGCTCTTCGACCGGAAGAACCGCGTCCAGACGCGGGCTGCGCTCCTCAGTGACGTCTGGGGCATCGACGCCGACATCACGACCCGCACCGTCGACACGCACGTGAAGCGCCTTCGCGAGAAGCTCGGCGACGCCGGCAACTACATCGAGACGGTCCGCGGCGTCGGCTATCGCTTCGCCGACAACCCCCAGGAGGCCACCGGGTGAGAGGAGGCCTGCGCGTCCGCGTCCTCAGCGCGACCTGGCTCCTCGGCTCCGTCTGCGTCTACGCCTCGATCGTCGCGTACGAGCAGAAGGTGCCGGCTGGCTCCGCGGCGCTGCTCGCCCTCGTGGCGGGCGGCATCGTCGCGTTCGTGCTGAGCGGGCTGTCGCTCCGCTGGTTCGACGCCGCGGTCCGTCCGCTCACCGACAACGCGCGGCGCATGCACGAGGGCGATCTCACGGTGCGCGCCAGGCTCGCCAAGGAACAGGACGTCGGGCAGCTCGGCGCGGCCTTCGATCAGCTCGCAGGGAGCCTCTCGCAGACCGTCGGCGAGCTTCGCCAGGAGCGCGATCTCGTGAGCCGCATCCTCGACGGCATGCAGGAGGGCGTCCTCCTCCTCGACGGCGAGGGGAAGGTGGCGCTCATGAACCCGGCACTGCGCGAGATGCTGCTGCTGCGCGCCGATCTGCTCGGACAGCCGCTCCTCGAGGTGGTCCGCCATGCCGAGCTGAAGGAGCTGCTCGACCGCGCCCGTACCAGCCGCACGCCCGCGTCGGGCGAGGTGGAGCTCGGAGGCCTCAAGCCGCGACGGCTGCTGGTCCGCGCCACCGCCTTCACGCAGGTCGGGCCGGCGCGGCCGAGCGGGCGGAGCAGCGACCCGAAGAGCGGGCTCCTCGCGGTCTTCTTCGACGTCACCGACATCCGCCGGCTCGAGTCGCTGCGCCGGGACTTCGTGGCCAACGTCTCGCACGAGCTGCGCACGCCGGTCACCGCGGTGCTCTCGGCCGCCGAGACGCTCGACATGGTGCTCGGCAAGGATCCCGAGCAAGCCAAGCGCTTTCTCGCGATCATCGAGCGCAACGCGGCGCGCCTCCAGCGTCTCATCGAGGACCTCCTCGATCTGTCGCGCATCGAATCGCGCGAGCTGAAGCTGCGTCCGGAGCGGTTCGCGTTCGAGCCGTTCGCCGTCCACCTGCTCGGCATGTTCAAGGAGCGCGCCGACAAGCGGCGCATCACCCTGCGCCCCGAGACCGCGAAGAACCTGGACGCCGAGGTCGACCGGCGCGCCCTCGAGCAGGTGCTCACGAACCTCGTCGACAACGCGGTGAAGTACTGCCCGGAAGGCTCCTCGGTGGTGCTCCACGCCGAGCCGCTCGAGGGCGCGGTGCGCGGCGTTCGCCTGCGCGTCGTGGACGACGGCGGCGGCATCGAGGAAAAGCACCTGCCGCGGCTCTTCGAGCGCTTCTACCGCGTCGACGCGGGCCGGTCGCGCGAGATGGGCGGCACCGGGCTCGGCCTCTCGATCGTGAAGCATCTCGTCGAGGCGATGGGCGGAAGCATCGACGTCGTCAGCAAGGTCGGCACGGGGACCACCTTCGACGTCACCATCCCGGACGCGAGCGCGCGCGTCGGGCACCGCGAGCGGAGCGGCTCGTCGGACGACGTGACCCGGGAGGACGCGGCATGATCCGGCGCTCCTTCCTCGCTCTCGCGGTGATCCTCGCGGGCTGCTCACGCTCGAACGCGGCGCCGAGCGAGGCCTCGCCGCGGGTGCTCGTCGGGGCCGGCGCGACCCTGCCCTTCCCGCTCTACTCGAAGTGGTCGGCCGAGTACGCGCGCGTCGAGCCCACCGTGCGCGTGAACTACCAGTCGATCGGCTCTGGCGCGGGCGTGCGTCAGCTCGCCGACGGGGTGGTCGACTTCGGCGCCACCGACGCGCCGGGCGACGTCGAGACGCCGGGCGGCGCGAAGCTCGTCTACGTGCCGACCACCATCGGCGCGGTCGTCTTCGCGTTCAACGTGCCGGGGCTCCGTGCGCTGTCGCTGTCCGGTGAGCTCGCCGGCGACATCTTCCTCGGCAAGGTGAGCACGTGGGACGACGCGCGCATCCGCCGCGAGAACCCCGGCGCCGAGCTGCCGAGCGGCGCCATCACCGTCGTGCACCGCGCCGACGGGAGCGGCACGAGCGCCGCGCTCACGAGCTACCTCGCCAAGGAGAACGCGACCTGGCGCACCACGGTCGGCACCACCACGTCCCCGCACTTCCCGGTCGGGGTGGGCGCGAAGGGCAACGAGGGCGTGACCGCCTTCGTGAAGAGCACCCCGCTCGCGATCGGCTACGTCGAGCTCGTCTACGCGCGGCAGGCGGGCCTCGCCATGGCGAGCGTCCGCAACGCGCGCGGAAGGATGGTCGCGCCCTCCGTCGAGTCCGTGGATCGCGCGGCGAGGAGCGCGCCCCTGCCCGACGCCCCGGACGCGCGCATCGTGCTCGCCGCCGCGGAGGACGAGGCCGCCTACCCGATCGCGGCGCTCTCGTTCGTGGTGGTCCCGCGCGACCTGCCCGGTCGGGCCAAGGGCGAGGCGCTCGCCAGGTTCCTGTGGTGGGGCGTGCACGAGGGTCAGTCCTTCGCTCGCGCGCTCGATTACGCGCAGCTCCCCCCGGCCATCGTGGAGCGCGCCGAGCGGCGCCTCGGTGAGCTGCGCGCGGACGGCCGCCCCCTCCTCCCGCCGGGCGGCTGACCGATGAACGAGCCGGCACTCGCGACGACCGAAGCTGCGCCCCCCGCGCCGGTGTCGGCGCGCCCACGGTTCGCGGACGCTCCGCGGCGTGCCACGATCGATCGCCTCTTCACCGCGATCGGCGGGGGCGCGGCGGCGCTGATCGGCGTGGTCCTCCTCGTCGTCGCCGCGTGCATGGTGGCGCTCGCGTGGCCCGCCCTTCGCGAGCTGGGGCTCGGCTTCGTGAGCGGGCGCACGTGGCGGCCCGACACCGGCGAGCTCGGCGCGCTGCCGTTCCTCTACGGGACCGCGGTGACGTCCGCGGTGGCGCTCCTGCTCGCGGTGCCGGTGGCGCTCGGCGTCGCGCTGTTCCTCACCGATCTCGGTCCGCTCGTCCTGCGCCGGCCGGTCTCGGCGATCGTCGAGCTGCTCGCCGCGGTGCCGGGCGTCGTCTACGGCCTGTGGGCGGCGATCGTGCTGGCGCCGCTCATGCGCGAGCACGTCGAGCCGGCGCTCGCCGCGACCGCCGGGGTGGTGCCGCTCTTCCGCGGGCCTCAGGTCGGCGTCGGCCTCCTCTGCGCGGCCGCGGTGCTGGCGGTCATGATCATGCCGACCATCGCGTCCGTCTCGCGCGAGGTGCTGCGCGCGGTTCCCAGCGAGCTGCGCGAGGGTGCGCTCGCGCTCGGCGCGACGCCGTGGGACGTGGCCCGCCTCATCGTGCTGCCCCATGCGCGGTCCGGCGTCCTCGGCGCGGTGCTGCTCGGCTTCGGCCGGGCGGTCGGCGAGACGATGGCCGTCGCGATGGTGGTCGGTAGCCGCGCCGAGATCACGGGCTCGCTCTTCTCGCCCGGCTACACGATGGCCAGCGTGCTCGCCAACGAGTTCGCGCAGGCCGGCACGCGCCTCCACGTCGCCGCGCTCGCCGAGATCGGGCTCCTTCTGTTCGCGATCACGCTCGCCTTCAACGTCGCGGCGCGCCTCCTCGTGACGCGCGTGCGTCCCGGCGCCCGGCCGCTCGCCCCGGTGATGCCCGCCGCCGAGGAGACGCCGTGAACGTCGACGTCGAGAACGCGTACGCCGGGCGGAAGCTCGCGGCCCGCGCCGCCACCGTGGCTGCCGGCCTGGCGGTGGCGCTCGCGCTGTTCCCGCTCGTCGCGATCCTCGTCTACATCGCGGAGCGCGGCGCGAACGCGCTGTCCTTGGCGTTCTTCCTCCGCCTTCCCGCCCCGGTCGGGGAGACGGGCGGCGGCATGGCCAACGCGGTGGTGGGCACCCTCGAGCTCGTGGGGCTGGCGAGCCTCTTCGGGATCCCGGTCGGCGTCGCGGCTGGCCTCTTCCTCGCCGAGTATCGCGCTACGCTCCTCGCCCGCGCGGTCCGGTTCAGCGCCGACGTGCTCGCCGGCGTCCCTTCGATCCTGGTCGGCGTCGTCGTGTACCTCACGGTCGTCGCGCCGAGCCGTCACTTCTCGACCCTCGCCGGCGCCATCGCCCTCGCCGTCCTGATGCTGCCGCTCGTCGCGCGCACCACCGACGAGCTGGCGCGCACGGTGCCCGATTCCCTGCGCGAGGCGGCGCTCGCGCTCGGCGCGTCGCGCTGGCGCATCGCCATCCACGTGGTGCTACGCACGGCCTCACCCGGAATTCGTGCAGGATGCATGCTTGCCGTCGCGCGCGTCTCCGGCGAGACTGCGCCGCTCCTCTTCACGGCGTTCAACAACCGGTTCTGGAACGAGAGCCTGTCCGACCCGACCTCCTCGCTCCAGGTGCAGATCTTCAGCTACACGATGTCCCCGTACGACGACTGGCACGCGCAGGCGTGGGCGGCGGCGCTCGTCCTCGTGGGGCTCGTGATCGTCCTGAACCTGGCGGCGCGCCGCGTCCTCCGGGCGCCGAGGACCACGTGAACGGAAGGACCAGCACCCCGGCCCCGCCGCCCGGACCCGCGAAGATGCGCGCCGAGGGGCTCTCCGCGTGGTTCGGCGAGACGCGCGCCCTCCGCGGCATCACCATGCCGCTCGTCGAGCGCAAGGTCACCGCGGTCATCGGCCCGTCGGGCTGCGGCAAGTCCACGTTCATCCGCTGCCTGAACCGGATGCACGAGGTCGTGCCCGGCGCGCGCACCGAGGGCCGCGTCCTCCTCGACGGACAGAGCATCTACGCGCGCGACGTCGATGCGGTCCGCGTGCGGCGCCGCGTGGGCATGGTGTTCCAGAAGCCGAACCCCTTCCCGGCGATGAGCGTGCAGGACAACGTGCTCGCGGGTCTCCGCCTCGCCGGCGTGAGGCCTGGCGATCCGGCGCGGCTCACCGAGGAGGCCCTGCGCCAGGTCGCGCTGTGGGACGACGTGAAGGACGCGCTCGGCCGTCCCGGCGGCGCGCTCTCCGGCGGTCAGCAGCAGCGGCTCTGCCTGGCGCGTGCGCTCGCGCTCGAGCCGGAGGTCATCCTCATGGACGAGCCGTGCTCCTCGCTCGACCCCGTTGCCACCGCGAAGATCGAGGAGCTCATTCACGATCTGCGCGAGCGCTACACGATCGTCATCGTGACGCACAGCATGCAGCAGGCGGCGCGCGTCTCGGACTTCACGGCCTTCTTCTACGTCGGGGAGCTCGTGGAGTACGATCACGCGGACGTCATCTTCACGAAGCCCTCCGATCCTCGGACCGAGGACTACATCACGGGGCGCTTCGGATGACGGACGCCACGCCTTAGAGGAGCCCGCCCGAGACCATGCCTCGCCTTCACACCGATCAGGCCTACGAAGGCGAGCTGCGGCGCATCCGCGAGATGCTCCTCATGATGGGCGCGAAGGTCGAGGAGATGCTCGGTCAGGCGATGAAGGCGCTCGTCGAGCGCGACACCGAGCTCGCCGACAGCACGCTCTACATCGACCGGCAGATCAACCGGCTCGAGATCGAGGTCGACGACCTGTGCCTGCGGGTGCTCGCGCGCCGCCAGCCCGTCGCCAGCGATCTCCGCTTCATCACGATGGCCCTCAAGGTGGTGACCGATCTCGAGCGCATGGGCGACCTCGCGGTGAACATCTGCGAGCGGGTCATGGAGCTGAATCAGGAGCCGCCGCTCAAGCCATACCTCGAGGTCGTCAACATGGCCGAGGCCGCGCAGGAGATGCTGCGCGAGGCGCTCGACGCGTTCGTCGCGGGCGACGCCGACCGCGCGCAGGCGATCATCGAACGCGACTCCAAGGTCGACGCGTACTACGCGGCGATCTTCCGCGAGCTCCTCACGTACATGATGGAGAACCCGCGCAACATCTACCGGGCAACGCGCGAGCAATCGATTGCAAAGTACATCGAGCGCATCGCCGACCACGCCACGAACCTCGCCGAGATGGTGGTCTTCATGGTGCGCGGCAAGGACATCCGGCACGTGGGCAAGCTGGAACGCCGCGCGTCTACGCGCACGGCCGCGGCGGCGCCGGTCGACACGGAAGCGGCCCCCCGCGAGCTCGCGGCGCGCCCCCGCCGCTGACTCACGCGTCGGCGGCCGGCATCGGATCCGGGCCGGCCGGCGCGTCGCCCCGGGCCCCGAGATACTCGCAGCACATCGTGACGAGCTCGTTGCGGACGTGCTCGCGCGGGACCGGCGCCTCGTTCTGCCAGACCTGCGTGAGCATGACGCCCATGATGGAATGCGTGAGCACGTAGCCCGCGGCCTCGAAGTCGCGGGGCGGCAGGTCGGTGCGCTCGACGAGGGCGCGGCCGAGCGCGGCGGCAAAGGCGTTCTGCCCCTCGATGGCGGTCGGCACGAACCCGACCGCGTGGGCGATGCGCATGATGCTGCGCGCGACCTTCGGCGACTCGGCGTAGATGGCGAACGCGTGATCGACGATGAGCGCCACGCTCTCGCGGAGCGGCAGCGAGCGGGTGCGCGCGAGCAGCTCCTCGAAGTCGCGGAGGTTGTCCTCGGTGACCTTCGCCGCGAAGCCGGCGAGGAGCCCCTCGCGATCGCGGAAGTAATCGTAGAGCGAGCCGATGCCGACGCCGGCGCGCTCGGCGACGCCCTGCACCGTGACCGCGTCCTCCGCCTCCGCTGCGGAGAGCCGCTCGCCGGTCGCGCCGAGGATCGCCTCGACCACCGAACGGGAGCGCGACTGCCGGGGGCGCTTCCTCAGGAAGACGTCGTAGAGGGCCTCGATCCGCGGCGAACGCGCCATGTCCCGAGACTACCCGACCTTTCGTGAGCCGTCAGATCGCTTCCGCCTCGACCGCGGCCCGGAGGGCGACCAGTGGCGCGATGGTGCTCACCTTGTACCCGAGGTCGTACGAGGCCGCGCGGACGCCCCCGATCTGCTCGTCGATGCGCTCGGGGGCGGTGCCGCCGGCGCTCTTCTTCGCCGCCACCGCGACGCGCGGGTCGAGGACGGCGAGGACGGCGGCGTCGAACGATGCGTGCACCGCCTGCGCGTCGGCGAGAGGAAGCTGCGCGAGGTCGATCTTCCGCTCGCGCGCGAGGTGCACGAGAGCCCCCGTCGCCTTGTAGGCCTCGCGGAACGGCAGGCCCTTGCGGACGAGCGCCTCGGCCACGTCGGTCGCCTGCGTCGAGCCATCGGAGACCGCCTTCAGGCAGCGCTCGGCGTCGAACGTGAGGTGGATCATCGCGGCCCGTACCGCGCGGACCGCGCCGCGGACGAGCGGCCCGGTCGAGAGGAGCGGCTCGCGGTCGTCCTGCAGGTCGCGCGCGTAGCCGCTCGGCAGGCCCTTCACGAGCGTCAGCATGTGGCTCAGGTTCCCGACGCCGCGGGCGGTCTTGCCGCGCACCAGCTCGAAGACGTCCGGGTTCTTCTTCTGGGGCATCATGCTCGAGCCGGCGGCGATGGCGTCGCCGATGGCGAGGAACCCGAACTCGGCGGTCGTGAAGTCGATGACGTCGGTGCTGAGGCGGCTCAGCGCCAGCAGCACGCGGGCGCCTGCGTACGTCCAGTCGAGGCCGAAGTCGCGATCGCCGATGGTGTCGAGCGCGTTGGCGGTGATGGTCGGGAACTGCAGGAGGTCGGCGACGACGTCACGGTCGATCGGCAGCGAGGTGCCCGAGCACGCGCCGCAGCCGAGCGGCGACACGTTCGCGCGGTCGATGGCGGTGGCGAGCGCGGCGCCGGCACGGAGCAGCTGGTTCGCCCAGGCAAGGAGGAGGAACGACGCGGAGACCGGCTGCGCGCGCTGCCGGTGCGTGTACGCGGGCAGGATGACGTGGCGCTCGCGGTCGGCGCGCACGACGAGCTCGTCGATCAGCGAGACCACCTCGCCGAGCGTCCGCGCCGCCTGATCGCGCACGTGAAGGCGCAGCGCGAGCGCGACCTGATCGTTCCGTGAGCGCGCGGCGTGGAGGCGCTTGCCGACCTGTCCGAGGTCGCGCGTGAGCTTCGCCTCGATGGCCATGTGGACGTCCTCTTCGCCGTCGGGCAGCGCGAGCGTTCCGGCCTCGGCGGCGTCGAACATGGCGAGGAGCGCGCCGCGGAGCTGCCGGGCATCGTCCTGATCGAGCAGGCCGACCTTGCGCAGCATCGTGACGTGGGCCGCGCTGCCCAGCAGGTCCTCACGGACGAGCGAGCGGTCGTGCTCCATCGAGGTCGTCCAGGCGACGAGCTCCGGGAGCATCTCCATGCGCCCGGTGGCGTCGGTCCGGGCCACGTTGCCGTCGGCGCAACAAACCTGTTCTTCGTCCAACGGCTCCGTCCTCTTCTCGCCGGGACCATGACCGGCGCTTCACAGTCGAACGTCGCTGGCGATCAGTGTCCGCCGTCGGCGGACTGGCCAGCGTGGGCGGCCTGGGCGGCGTCGTGCGGGAGCGGAGCTCCGCCGGAGAGAGCCCACCAGAGGCCGGCGGCGAGGAAGAGCGCGGCGCCTACTGCGGGCAGCCAGAGCGGCGTCTTCGGCTCGGGCGGCGCGGGAGGGCCGTGGTGCGCGTGGTCGCTCGCGTCGTGATCGAGCTCGCTGTCGTCATACGAAGCGTCGTGATTTCCGTGACTTGAACTCATGGCTCACCCAGCCCAGTCTTTCCCACCGTTCGGCCGGTGGTGTCAAGGCTGCCGGGCCGCCGGCGCCCGGCACGCCTGGTGCTAGATTCGACGCGACATGGCCCGCCCCTCAGCCTCCCGCTCCTCCTCTTCGATCACCCGCGGGCTCGCGGCGGCGCTCCTCGCCGGAGGCCTGGCGACCGCCGGGGCGGCCGGCGCCGCTCCGCCCCCGCTGCCCTCGCCGGCGTCCGCCCCGGCCGGCGACGTGAGCGGGTTCACCGCCGACCAGGTCCGGCGCGGGATCGTGCAGATCGAGCAGAACGGCCGGGCGCTCGGCGTCGGCACCGTGCTCCTCAAGGACGGACGCGTGCTCACCGCCCTCTCGGTCCTCGGCGGCGGCGAGCAGGCCGACATCCGCTACGCGGACGGCACCGTCGTGAAGGCGCGGGTCGGTCACCACGACAAGGCCTGGGACCTCGCGCTCCTCGTTCCCCAGAGCGGAAAGTGGCTCGACGGGCTCGTCCCGACCGACTCCGATCCGCTCGGCGCGGACCTCCGGTCGTTCGCCCCGAGGGCCGGCAAGCTCGCCGCTGCGCCCATCGCCGTGAAGGGCCGCCTCGACGCCCGCTCCAAGGAGGGCGAGGCCCTGAAGAGCGCCCTCGAGCTCGATGCGAAGGGCGGCCCGAGCGCGCCCGGCGCCCCGCTGCTCGACGCGAACGGCCGCGTGGTCGGCATCGTCGTCCGGGCCTGCAAGGAGGGCGGCGCGCCCCCGGCCCCGAACGGCGCCGCACCGTGCACGGCGATCAGCGTGGGCGCCCCGGTCTATGCGCTGCGCGGCTTCCTCGTGAAGACGCCGGCGACCGCCGTGGCCCCCGCCCCGTGGCTCGGGATGGGCGGCGCGCCCAACGTCGAGGGCACCACGAAGGGCGTGAAGGTGATGGGCGTCGCGCCCGGCAGCCCGGCCGAGAAGGGCGGCCTCAAGCCGAACGAGGACATGATCATCGCGGTCGATGGCCAGCCCGTCGAGACGCCCGAACAGCTCGCCGAGGTGATCGCCAAACGCGCGATCGGCCAGCAGGTCAAGCTCCTAGTCTTCAGCAGCGGCAAATTCCGGGACGCGAGCGTGACCCTCCGCGCAGCGCCTTGATCCGGCCGGATCGACGCTGATGCGAGACGCGAGGACCTAACCGGTTGACAGGGATGCCCCGTCCCTAAGACGATTCCCCTGTGGGATTGCGAATCGAAGTCGCCGGCGAGACGAACGTCGGCATGAAGCGCACGCACAACGAGGACAACTTCTCGATCATCGAGGACAGTGGCCTCTACGTCGTCGCCGATGGCATGGGCGGTCACGCGTCGGGCGAGGTCGCCAGCAAGATGGCGGTCGACTCGCTGAAGGAGTTCTTCGCCGCGACCGCGCAGGATCCCGAGCGCACGTGGCCGTACAAGATGGATCGCGCGAAGGGCTACGAGGAGAACCGGCTCATCACCGGCATCAAGCTCGCGAACCTGCGCATCTACGAGACCGCCCAGCGCGAGGCGGGCAAGCGCGGCATGGGCACCACCATCGTCGTGATGTTCGCGGTCGAGGAAGGCGTCTACGTCGCCCACGTCGGCGACTCGCGCGGCTACCGCATCCGCGACGGCCGCATCGAGCAGCTCAGCGAGGACCACTCGCTGCTGAACGACTACATCAAGATGAAGCGGCTCACGCCGGAAGAGATCGCGAACTTCCCGCACAAGAACGTCATCGTCCGCGCGCTCGGCATGAAGGACACCGTGAAGGTGGACACGCGCTTCGAGACGCCGCGCGCGAACGACATCTACATCCTGTGCTCGGACGGGCTCTCCGGCCCCGTCGAGGACCCGGAGATGCTCGAGATCTGCACGCGCTACACCGACCTCAAGGTCGCAGCGTCGAAGCTCATCGAGCGCGCCAACGAGAACGGCGGGCCCGACAACATCACCGCGATCCTCGCGCGCTGGGTCGACGACTCCGCCGCCTGATCGCCCGGCGATCGCAGCGGGCTGGGGCTGGGAAGTCGCCCACGCCGCCCTAGACTCGCTCTCGCGATGAGCGCCGTCCGTAGCTCCCCGCTCGCGTACCCGGCGTTCCTCGCGCTGTGGCTCGCGGGCATCGTCACGTTCCTCGGCACCTTCGTGCAGAGCATCGGCGAGGCGTGGCTGATGATGGATCTCACGCAGGGCGCGATGCCGGTCGCGGCGCTCGGGGCGGCGTTCGTCGGCTCGTCCCTCGTCGCCATGTTGCCAGGCGGGATCCTGGCCGACCGGTACGACCGGCGACGGGTCGCCATCCTCTCGCAGATCATCCAGGCCATCGCGGCCCTGACGATGTCGGTGCTCGCGTTCACCCACCACGTCACGCCCGCGGTGCTGGTGGGCGGCGTCATCATGATCGGCATCGGGGCCGCGCTCGGATCGCCCGCGTGGGCGGCGCTCGTCCCCGAGATCCTGCCGCTCGATCTGGTGGCCGAAGGCGTGGCGCTCAACTCGGTGGCGTACAACCTGGCGCGGGCGCTCGGGCCGGCGATCGGCGGCGTGGTGCTCGCGCGGTTCGGCGCGCCGACGTCGTTCGCCATCAACGCCGCGAGCTTCGTGGTGGTGATGATCGCGCTTGCCATGTTCCGCTCGCACACGGGTCCGCAGCGCGCGCCATCGATCCGCCCACTGGCGTCGACCTTCGCCGAGCCGTGGGCCTTCGTCGTCGCGCCGGGCGACGTGCGGCGCGTGTTCGGCGCGATGATGGGCTTCACGTTCGGCGCCGGCGTGTTCTATGCCCTCACGCCCTCGTTCGGGAAGGACACGCTCGGCGCATCGGCGTTCGCGTACGGCGTGATGATCGGCGCGATGGGCGCGGGCGCGGTGGCCGGCGCCTCGATCGTGAAGAGGCTCCGTCGCCGGTTCTCGCCGCGCGGGATCGTGACGGGGACCATGGTGACCTTCGCGGTCAGCATCGCGCTCGTCTCGCGCGCCACGTCGATCGAGCTCGCGATGGTGCTGCTCCTGCCGGCCGGCGTCGGGTGGCTCGGCACCTTCTCGTCGCTCCAGGCCCTCGTCCAGCTCTGGGCGCCCGACCGCCTGCGCGCGCGGACCATCGCGCTCTACCAGATGCTCCACCTCGCGATGTGGGCGGTCGCCTCGATCGTGGGCGGCCTCGTCGCCGACCGCGTCGGCGTGCGCGGTGCGATGCTGCTCGGGGCCGCCGTGTGCCTCGCCTCGGCGATCTCGACGTGGCGGCAAGGGCTGCCCCGGGACTTCGCCGGGCTGCGCGAGCTCGGCTAGCGACATCGCCCCCGAGGACAAATCGATCCACGGTGCCGGACCGGGATCCGGCCTCCAGGGGTGGGGGCGGTCCCCCGAGCGCCCGATTCCAGCGCCGAGTTCCGCCGGGTTGCGCCGCGGGCACTGCCCGATCCACCTCCGGGGAATGAACGGCACGCATGGTGCGTCAGGAGCCTCCGTGATGGCGAAGGTGCTCGAGAGGCGGTGGCTGCCGGTCCCGCGTGAACCCTGGACCCGTGTGCTGGTCGAGATGGCCGCGGTGAGCCGGAAGGACGGCGGCGTCGGCCTCCATGCGCTCGCCGAGCGCGCCGGCCTCGCGCACGAGCCGAGCATGACGGTGATCGTGAAGCGTCCGCCGCGGGCGCGGCTGCTCGATCCGCACGTGGAGGACGTCCTCGACGCCCTGCGCGCGCTCTGCGCCTGAGACGCGCCGGTCAGCGGCGAAGGCGCGCGCGCGACTCGCAGCGACGAAGGTAGCCCTTCGTGAAGGACGAGAGCACGGCGGCCGGCCCGCGGAGGCTCGGGTTCAGCGTCAGCGCATCGCTGTCGTCGAACATGCGGTTCTTCGACGCGAAGGTCTCGACCTCGCCGGCGCCGTCGGCCCAGAACACGAACGCCGCCGAGTCGGTGCCCCACAGGCGCGCCGCGGGCCGCGCGGCGAACGCGAACGACGGGCTCGTCGCCTGTCCGCCGTAGGTTTGGAAGCGCCACGGCGCAGGGATGCCGCGTAGCTGCGGGGAGCGCGCGAGCAGCGCCGTCACGAGCGAGGGTGCGTCGGCGAGCGAGACCGGCGTGGCACGCGCCGCCTCGTGGCCGGCGGCGAGGCGAGCGCGGAGGTCGGCGGGGCGCGCCGCGGTCGCGACGAGCGCCTCGGGAACGAGCAGGACGAAGGGAACGTGCGCCCTTCCCTTCGCCTCGGCCGACCCGGGCCAGAGGCCGATCTCGCTGGTCGCGTGGTCGGCGGAGAGCACGACGAGGCTGCGCGAGGCAACGGGCGACCGTGCGATGGCGTCGAGGAGCTCACCAATGGCGTGGTCGGCATACGCGATGACGGTGAGCCGCGCGCAGTCGTCGGGCCTGGCGACCGGGCTCTTCGCGCACGCCTCGGCGGCCCGCGCCGCCACCGCGGGGGGCAGATCGGCGGGCGCGACGAACGGCGAGTGACCGCTCATCGTCAGGACGAAGTTGTATTGTGCACGCTCCGGCGCGTCGTGCGCGCGGGCCACCGCGTCGGCGAGGGCGGCGGCGTAGAGGGCGCGGTCGCTCACGCCATGCCAGCTCCCTCGCGGAAGGTCGGCGGGCAGGTCGGCGGCCTCGCGCGTCGTGACCCCGTGGTAGCGGAAGAACTCCTGCATCGCGTCGTACGCGAGGTCCGAGGCGTAGAACGCGCGCGTGTCGAAGCCGCCGTCGGCGAGCACGTCGGGCAGGCAGCGCAGCGGCACGTGCCCGAGATCGCGCGCGAGGGCGATGTCGAACGGGAGGCTGCCGACGCCGCACGTCAGCGACGACAGGTTCTGCGCGGTGCGGAAGCCGCCCTGGAAGGCGTGCGCAAAGGCGATGGCCGAGGGGTCGTCGTGAAGGGCGCTCGCGCGCGGGGTGAGGCCCGCGGGGGCGAGCGGGTTCAGGGCGTGCAGATCGTCGGCGCGGAAGCTCTCCATGGCGACGTGCCAGACGATGACCGGCGGCGCGTCCGCGGCACGGCGGTCGAAGAGCCCCGCCGACACGTCCTCGAGCGCGTCGAGGAGCGGGGTCTCACCGCGCGGGCGATCGAGGGGGCGGGCGAGCGGGTGCGGACCCTCGCACGGCGCGTCGCGCTCGAAGGCGCGCAGCGCGGCGGCGCCCTCCGGCGGGTAGCCGAGGATGTGGAGACCTTCCGCCAGCTCGGCGTCGCCGTACGACTGGCTGGCGAGCAGCTCGCGCATCCCGCCGGCGAGCGCCGCGCGGTCCCGGAACGGCAGGACGCCGATCGCGATCGTCTCGAGCGGCGACCGCGTCTCCAGGTACCCGCCGGTGCGCGGGAAGAGCAAGGCCCCGCAGCGCACCGCCGCCCCCGCGACGAGCAGCAGCCCGAGCGCCCCCGCCCAGAACCCGAGCACCCCGGTGCTCGTGGCGAACGTGAGAGGCGCCCGCCGCACGAAGAGGACGAGGAGCGACCCGGCGAGAGCGAGGGCGACGAGGCTGGCGATGCGGTACCGGTCGAGGCCGAGCGTCGGCAGCTGACCGAGCGCGAACGAGCGGCTCGCGAGCGCCACGCGCGTCTCGAGGTAGGTCGGGTAGAGCCCGCGCTCGAGGCGTGACTCGATGGCGGCGACCGAGAACATCCACGCGAGGATCACCGCCGAAGCGCCGGCCCCCGCGGCCACCCAGCGCGCCGCCCGGGCCCGGCCGACGAAGCTCGCCGGGACCCCGATGACGAGCACGAGCAGCGGCCCGACGTAGAGCAGGTCACCGAGCAAGCTCGCCGCGAGGAGCTGCCCCCACGGTCGTCCGTGCAGCGCCTCGTGGAGCGCATAGACCCGCCGGCCCGGCACGCACGCGAGCAGCGCCAGCAGGACGGGGATCGCGCCGGCCCGCAGCCCGGCCGCGAACGCGCGGCGCCTCACTTCAGCGAGATGCCCATCGGGCCGAGCGCCAGGTAGACCGCCACGATGACCACCAGCATCACGCCCGCGACGAGCGCGTAGTTCACGCGCGACTGCGACGTGCTCCACCCGTCGGCGTAGAACTTCCCCTTCGATCGCTGCCGCAGCTTCTTCTGCACCGACGCGAGCAGCAGGCGATCCTTCTCGGCGTCGTCGCCGCTCGCCGCGTCGGGGGGCACCTCGAGGGAGCGCTTCAGGAGCGCGCTCAGGGCCGGCACCTCGATCTCGGGGACACTCGAACGCTCGTCGGCGGGGGCCTTGGTCTCGTCGCTCATCCGATCTTCTCCCCGAGCTCCCGCTCCACGAGCTCCTTCAGCTGGGCCCGCGCGCGGAAGATCCTGCTCTTCACGGTTCCCTGCGCGAGCCCGGTGATCTGCTCGATCTCCTCGTAGCTCATCTCCTCGACGTCGCGCAGGATGAGACACTCCCGGAAGGCCGGGTCGATCTTCATGATCGCGTCCTGGACGATCTTCTCGACCTGACGGCCGGCCATCGCCTCGTCGGGGCGCGCGATGTGGCTCACGTTGGACGTGCCGCCGTCGCCGAGGGGCATCCGCTCCGCCACCGCTTCGAGCTCGTCCTGCTCGTTGGAGTGGCGCACGCGGAGGTACTTCGAGCGATTTTTGCAGAGGTTCACGGCGATCCGGTAGATCCACGTCGAGAGCTTCGACTCGCCGCGGAAGGTGCCGATGGCCTTGAAGACCTGGACGAAGACCTCCTGCGTGAGATCCTCTGCCTCGGCGCGGTTGCCGAGCATGCGGAGAACGAGCGCAGAGACGCGGCGCCCGTACGTCGTGACGAGCTCGTTGAAGGCGCGTTCGTCACGCGCGATGAGGCGCTCGATCAGCTTTGCTTCGAGGTCTTCAGGCAGCGCCACGTCCGCCCATGGTGCAACAGGTTCGTCGAGGAGTGCAAAGTCACGCTCGGAGAGCGGCCTGTGGCCCCACGCTGGCATCGGTCGTCGGGGCGGACAGGAAGGCCTCCGCAAAGTTCCGGGCGCCGCCGCGGGGACGGTGCTCCGCGGAAATTGCCGCAGCAATCGCGACGTTTCAGCGTGGGCGCCTGGCGATTGACGCGCTACTCCTCGGGGTATGCACGCCCGGAAGTCGGCCCGCGACCAGTATTTCCCTTCGCCGTTCGACGACGTCTTCTTCGCTCCTCGCGGGGACATCGCCTTCAAGGGCACCGGTGACGCGCGGCGCTTCGCCGACAAGATCAACGCGCGCGACGGTCGCCACGGCGAGCACGCGCTCCGGCCCGCCGAGCTCGCCGCGATGGCGCTGGTGCACGAGATCCTGCACGCGGTCCTCGGCGTCTATCGCAAGCAGCACCCGGCAAGCTTCGCCGCGCTGCAGGCCCGGCTCGGTGAGCGGCTGGGCGGCGCCGCGCGGAGCACGCGTCTCGACTTCCTGCGGCACTTCCCGACGCCCGGCATCTACCGGCGCCAGGTCGCGAACGAGGGCGACGAGACGCCCGAGACGTACCTCGCGACCGGCGGGCAGTCCGCGGAGGACGAGATCACCGAGGAGGTGATCCTCCTCTGGTTGACCAACCAGAACCCCGCGTACGAGCCCGTCCGGCCGCTCATCACCGACGAGGACATGGGGCCCGAGTACAAGGCGTTCGTCGGCGAGGCCGAGAGCTACTTCCGCGAGGACCGCGGCTTCGGGCCGAACGGCGAGAAGCTCCTCGACCTGCTGCTCGCGCCGAGCCGCGCCGCACCGCATTCGATCCTCGATCAGCTGAAGTTCATCGAGGGCACGTGGGCCGAGGCGCTCAACCTGGGCGAGCTCGGGCTGACGCGCCGCGTGCTCTGGGCGCGCGACTTCCTGAGCGAGGAAGGCAAGTACTTCACGCGCGGCGGCCCCGGTCCCGGCGCGCCGAAGGCCGAGGCGATGCGCTTCGAGCGCACCCCGGAGGAGGAGCCGAAGCGCTTCAGCGCCGACCTCGCGTGGATGCCGCGCGTCGTGCTCGTCGCGAAGACGGTGTTCGTGTGGCTCGATCAGCTGTCGAAGAAGTACGGGCGCACCATCGAGCGCCTCGACGAGATCCCCGACGAGGAGCTCGATCTGCTCGCGTCGCGCGGCTTCACCGGCCTGTGGCTCATCGGGCTCTTCGAGCGGAGCATCGCGTCGCGCAAGATCAAGCAGATGCGCGGCGACGCCGAGGCCGTCGCCTCCGCCTACTCGCTCATGCGCTACGACATCGCCGCCGAGCTCGGTGGATACCCCGCCTACCAGAGCCTGCGCGAGCGCGCGTGGCAGCGGGGCATCCGGCTCGCCGCCGACATGGTGCCGAACCACGTCGGCATCGACGCCGACTGGGTCATCCAGCATCCGGAGTGGTTCCTCCAGACCCCGCAGCCGCCGTTCCCCGGCTACAAGTTCACGGGGCCCGATCTCTCGGAGGACCCGCGCGTCGGCGTCTACATCGAGGACGGCTACTGGAACAAGACCGACGCGGCGGTCGTCTTCCGCCGGCACGATCGCCAGACCAACGAGGACCGCTTCCTCTACCACGGCAACGACGGCACGAGCATGCCGTGGAACGACACCGCGCAGCTCGATTACACGCGCGCCGAGGTCCGGCATGCCGTCATCGAGACCATCCTGCACGTCGCGCGGATGTTCCCGATCATCCGCTTCGACGCGGCGATGACGCTCGCCAAGCGCCACTTCTCGCGCCTGTGGTTCCCGCTGCCCGGCTCGGGCGGCGCGATCCCGTCGCGCTCCGACTACGCGATGACCCAGGAGGAGTTCGAGCACGTCTTCCCCGTCGAGTTCTGGCGCGAGGTCGTCGACACCGTCGCGGCGCGCGCGCCGGACACGCTGCTCCTCGCCGAGGCCTTCTGGATGATGGAGGGCTACTTCGTCCGCAGCCTCGGCATGCACCGCGTCTACAACAGCGCGTTCATGAACATGATGAAGCGCGAGGAGAACGCGAAGTACCGGGAGACGATCAAGAACGTCCTCGACTTCGAGCCGGAGATCCTCGAGCGCTTCGTCAACTTCATGAACAACCCCGACGAGGAGACGGCCGTCGAGCAGTTCGGGGGCGACGACAAGTACTTCGGCGTGTGCGTCGTGATGTGCACGATGCCCGGCCTGCCGATGTTCGGGCACGGCCAGGTCGAGGGCCTGCACGAGAAGTACGGGATGGAGTACCGCCGCCCGAAGCTCGACGAGCACCCGAGCCAGTCGCTCGTGGAGCGCCACGAGCGCGAGGTCTTCCCCGTCATCAAGAAGCGGTACCTCTTCAGCAACGTCGCGGAGTTCTCGCTCTTCGACTTCGTGACCGAGGAGGGCCACGTCGACGAGGACGTGTACGCGTACGCCAACGGCGTCGGCGAGGAGCGGGCGCTCGTCCTCTACAACAACAAGTTCAAGGACACGCGCGGCCGGATCCTCCGCAGCATGCCGACGCGCCGCGCGGACGGGCACGCGACGGCACGCACCGCGGCCGAGGCGATGGGCGTCGCGGGCGCCGGAGGCGAGTGGCTCGTCTTCCGGGACATCGCGAAGGGGCTCGACTACCTGCGGCCGCTCGGCGAGATCGAGGGCGGCTTCTCGTGGGAGCTCGGCGCGTTCAAGTACCACGTGCTCACCGAGTTCCGCACCGTGACCGCGTCCGCCGAGATGCCGTACCACGAGCTCGCCGCGGAGATCGGGCGGCGCGGGGTGCCTTCGCTCGCGCGGGCAATGGTGATGCTGCGCTACCGCCCGGTGCACGCGCCGCTGCGTGACGCCGCCTCGACCGCGCACCTCGCCTACCTGGCCGGCGGCTGGGATCCGAAGACGAAGGCGCCCACGAAGGCGGCGCTGACCGCCCTCGAGCAGCGCCTCGGCTACCTGGGCGACGGGCTCGCGTACATGCGTCCCGACGTGACGCTCGATCGCGAGGAGCCGCTCGCCGTCCTGCGCAAGCGGTACGCGAAGATCCTGAGCCTCGCGAACGCCGAGGCCACGGACCGAGCCGCCATCCACGAGCGCGGCGCCGCCGGCGGGATCGCGAAGGCGGCAGGCGCGTCGGAGGCGTCGGACGGCACCGGCAAGCCCTCCGTCGCACCGGCGAAGCCCACCGGCGTCGTGGCGAAGCTGGCGAGCGTCGTCGCCAAGCTCACCGGCTCCGCCCCGAAGACGGACGCGCCCAAGGCGGACGCTGCCATCGCCGCCGACGCAGAGCCCCCCGCCTCGGAGGCGGAGGCCGCGAAGCCCTCCAGCGCGCCGCCCAGCCTTCCGGCCGTGGACACGGCGCTGCTCGTCGCCTGGGCCGAGGTGGAGGCGGTCCTCGACCTCCTCGCCCAGGTCGAGCCGAACAAGAAGCGCGCGGACCTCGTGACCGACTGGGAGCTCGCGCTTCCGCTCGGCGAGTCGCTGGGCCGCGACGGCGACGACACGGACGCCGCCGCACATCGGCGGGCCGCCCTCGTGCTCGTCGCGGCGACGCTGCCCGCCGGGCCGCTGCGCGAGAGCATGGCCGCTGCCCTCGAGGACGATCTCGGGCGGGCGCTCCTCGGCGTCCACCATGCGGGCGGCGAGACGTGGCTGCACAAGGAGTCGTTCGAGGAGCTCGCGCGGCTGCTCGCCCACCGCGAGGCGGTCGAGGGCATCGCGAGCCTCGCGATGGCCGAGCGCGAGGTGCTCGACGTCACCGGCGTCGCGGCGACCTCCGGCTACAAGGCGGGCGTCATCGCCGACGCGCTGGGTGCGACGAGGAGCGCGGCGCGGCCGGCGAGCGGCGGCGCGGGCGCCGCGGAGACGGCCGGCGCGGGGACGG
>JAQBQL010000137.1 GCA_028287035.1 Labilithrix sp.
TTGCCCATCACCGGCGGCGGCCCGAGCGCCACGGGGAACGTCACCTTCAGCGCCGCGACGTAGGCCTCGACGAGGACGATCTCCTTGCGCGGGTGGAGGGCGACGAGCGCGTAGCTCACGCGCTTGCTGTCGTTCTTCTCCATGGCCACTAAATAGTCGACCTGCGCCTGACCGACGATGTCGCCGGTCGTGACGAAGCACAGGATGGCCGGCTTGCCGCGATGCGCGGCGCTCGACACGGCACGGTCATCGAGCGCGTCGAACGCGTACGTCGTCGCGCGGTCGGCGAGCGACGAGCCGGGCTTGTCCGAGACGCCGACCGGTCCCAGGTCGGACTTCGTCGACGTGCACCCGCTGGCGCCTGCCGCACATGCGAGAGAGGCGGCCATCACCGCGCGCGAGAGGGCGAGCCGCACCGGGCGCTTACTCGTCGCCCTTGGCGCCGACGAAGTTGTCGCTCTTGTTGGCGAACAGCACGTTGAACGTGGTGAGCGAGCCGTAGCACCCGGTGATGTAGCCCTGCATCGCGACCTTCTCCTCGGGGGCGAGCTTCGGATGCGCGTTGAGCTTCTGCTCGAGCACGCGGAGCTTGTCCCGGATCATCACGATCTTGGAGAAGACCGAGTCGATGGGGAGGCGCTTCTCGGCCGTGCCTTCCTTGCCGGGCTTGAAGATGACCTCGCCGCCTTCCCACCGCTGACCGAGCGGCGAGTCGGACAGGCCGAGCTCGTCCCGCAGCACCTCGCGCAACACCTCGCGAAACTCGTCAGCGTTCATGTCGAGCAGCTCCTCTGGCAGTTCGATGGGCAGGCGCGGGCCCGCGTCGTTGGTGGTCGGCGTCAGCATCCGGAGCGCGCGGCCACCGAAGCTGCGCCCGCGCACGCCCGGCTGCGGCTTCGCGGTGAAGGTGCCCTTCAGCACCCACTGCGAGCAGACGTTGTGAGCACGCAGCGGCGAAGGCCAGACGCCGAGCAGGCACTCGCCCTCGCGATGAACCTCGCCGGTGACGTCGATCTTCTCGACGACGCGGACGAAGCGGGCGCAGTTTCCGCAGCGCTTCTCCTGGGGCGGCGGCGCGTTCATGAAGGGGTCGGATCCTCGTCGTCGGCGGGTGCCGGGAGATCCGGCGCGAAGAGGTCGGTGTAGCGCAGGAGCGCTTCCGGCGCCGCCCGGCCGGCGCGGCGATCGGCGACCACGGCATGGGCGAGCTCCTCGACGAGCTCCGGGAGCGGCACCTCGATGAGCTTCACGCCGCGGTCGCGGGCGACGTTCCTCACCTCGTCACGGTGCACGAGCCACTCGTGCCGCGCCTCGCGGATCCCCTCGTCGGGGTGGTAGTGGCAGACGAGCAGCTCGACGAAGTCGAGGTAGAGCGGGGACACGACGAGGCAGAGCCGTCCGTCCTTCCGGGTCGCGACGAGCGCCTGGGGAGGCGTGCTGCGCCGCGCCGCGCCGGTGACGTTCTGCGCGATGCGGGCGCGGCGATCCTCGTCCTGCTCGACCGCGAGCAGGGGGGCGAAGAGCGCGATCTTCGGCACGTCGACCGACGGCGCATCGGTGTCGAGCGCATCGAGCCAGGCATGCCGCCCCTCGGGCGAGAGCGACTCGTAGGCGAGCGCCGCGGCCGTCGCGGCATCGGCGCTGATCGCGAGCGCGGCGAGCCAGGTCCGCCATGCGGCATGAGCGCGAGGATCGACGGACGAGACGCGATCGCTCGCAGCGAGGCGGAGGCTCGCGACGCTCGCTGCGTCCTTCTCGGTGGGGTCGCTCGCGTCGGTCATGGCCCTGACGCGCGAACCCTAGCCGGGGTCGTCGCGGACCGGAAGCCACGACGAGCTTGCTAGGCTGCGTGATTTTGAAATAACAAGATATCCACATGGCCGAACCCACGAAGCCGCCGCCCGACTCGCCGGAGGTGCTCGCGCGCATCACCGAGGGGCTCGACCTCGTCGACATGCTGGCGCGTCAGATGCGGCGTCAGTTCGGTCCGTACCAGCAGCACGAGGACCTCGTCTCGCAGGGACGCGAGGCACTCCTCGCCGCGGCGCGCAGCTTCGATCCCGATCGCGGCCTCCCCTTCCGCCGCTGGGCGAACCTCCGGGTGCGCGGCGCGATGATCGACTCGATGAGGCAGAGCGGAAACCTCCCGCGGCGCGTCTACCGCAAGCTCCGCGCGGTGCAGGCCGCCGACCAGATCCACGAGGCGTCGGGCGAGGAGCAGGGCGCGGCGCCCGCGGCGAGCGCCGAAGAGGCCGACAAGAAGCTGTCCGATCAGCTCGGGACCGCCGCGATGGCGATGGCCATCGGCTTCCTGGCGCGGCGCACGAGCGACGCGCTCGACCACGCCGAGGACGCCAGCGCGAGCCCCGAGGAGCAGACCGTCCGCGCCCAGACGCTCGAGGTGATCCGCGCCGCCATCGCCGAGCGGCCCGACGCCGAGCGGCACCTCCTGCAGCGTCACTACTTCGACGACGTGAACTTCGACGAGGCGGCCCGCGAGATCGGCCTGTCGAAGTCGTGGGCGAGCCGCCTCCACGCGCGCGCCATCGAGGGCCTCGCGAAGACGCTGAAGAGCCGCGGCTTCGCCTGAGCGACGCGCGGCTGGCGATTTTTTCAGCAACTCACCCGCGCGGGGGACGACCAGCCCCTCATGCGCATCGGTGAAGTCGGCGTCCCCCAGCAGGTCCGTGTCCCGAGGGGCGAGGTCGACGGCGCCGGAACGCATGGGCGCGCCGCGGCCCCGCACGAGGCGGCCTCCACCGACGAGCCGAGCCCGTTCGCGAAGGTGCTGCGCAACCTCGGCAAGCAGGTCGATCAGGGCGAGAAGGCCGTGCACCGCGCGGTCGACGGCGGCGGCAAGGATCTCGGCCCGAGCGAGCTCCTCGCGCTGCAGGCCGGCGTCTACCGCTACAGCGAGGCGGTCGACCTGACCGCCAAGCTCATCGATCGCGCGACGAGCGGCGTGAAGACGGTGCTCCAGGGGCAGTGATGCGCTAAGAGCCGGGGCCATGGGCCGCGAGCGCATCCTCATCGCCATGTCGGGCGGCGTCGACTCGGCGGTGGCGGCGGCGCGCCTCGTCGATCAGGGGTACGACGTGGTCGGGGTGACGCTCCACCTCTGGGACTACCCCGACGAGGGCCCGGGCGCGCACGGCCGCTGCTGCGCGCCCGAGGACCAGTACGACGCGCGGCGCACCGCCGACGCGCTCGGGATCCCGCACTTCACGTTCGATCGCCGCGAGCTGTTCGAGCGCACCGTGGTGGCGCCGTTCGTCGAGGCGTATCTCGCCGGCGAGACGCCGAGCCCGTGCACCGCGTGCAACCGCGGCGTGAAGATCGCGGAGCTCGTCGCGATCGCCGACCGGCTCGGCGCGGCGCGCATCGCGACCGGCCATTACGCGCGCCTCGGGCACGACGCCGACGGGACACCCTTCCTCCGCGAGGGGCGCGATCCGGCCAAGGACCAGAGCTACTTCCTCTACGCGACGCCGCCCGCGCAGCTCGAACGCCTCGCCTTCCCGCTCGGCGAGAGCCTGAAGCCGGAGGTGCGCGCCGAGGCGCTCGCGCGCGGGATCCCGGGCGCCGCGAAGGGCGAGAGCCAGGAGCTTTGCTTCGTGGGAGCGGGCGCCGGCGCCTACGCGTCCTTCGTCGAGCAGCGGGCGAAGGGTCGGGTCCGGCCGGGCCCCGTCGTCGACGAGGAGGGCCGCGTGGTCGGCCAGCACGAGGGCATCCATCGCTTCACGATCGGCCAGCGCAAGGGCCTCGGCATCGCGGTCGGGCACCGCACCTTCGTGACCGCCATCGACGTGGACACCGGCACGGTCCACCTGGGTTCGGGGGCGCCGCTCCATGCAACGGTCGCCGAGCTCGACGACCTCGTGCTCGCGCCGGGGGTGACGCTCCCGCGGGAGGCCCGGATCCGCGTCCGCTACCGTCACGAGGGCGCGGCCGCCCACGTCACGGCACGGGAAGGCGCACGGGCAGTCGCCCGGTTCACCGAGCCGGTCCGGGCGGTCAGCCCCGGTCAGGTGGCGGTCTTCTACGAAGGCGACCGCGTGCTCGGCGGCGCGCGCATCACGGCGGCAGCGGAGAGCCAGGCTGCCGCGGCGCATGCGAGCGAGCCGCGCGCCGCCGGCGTCTGGTAGAGTGCCGGTCGTGCAACGTCGCTCGTCCAGGACCCGCCTTCGCGCCTCCTTCGCCTGCGCGCTCGCGGTGAGCGCGCTCGTCACGGCGTCGCTGCCGGCGTGCTCGCAGGGCGAGGGCTCGGGCAAGGTGACGGGCACGCTGAACCTGCCGAACTGCTGGACCGGCCCGTTCGAGCTGACCGCCGATTTCCTCGCCGGCGTTCCGTTCCGCGAGACGCTGCAGCTCCGCATCCAGAACGGGTCGGACTACCAGTCGTTCAGCGACGGGATCTCGATCCTCCTCTCGGACATCAACAAGGTGCGGCCCAACGCGAGCGCCGGGTTCGCCGGCGCGTACGGAAAGCCGCTCAAGGTCGACATCCCGCCCGAGGTGACGCCCCCCGGCGTTCCGGTGGTCGCCGACCCCGATCCGGCCATCGTGAGCCTCGCGCTCTACATGCAGAAGAGCTGCCGTACGCAGAACGTCACCGTGTACGCGATGGAGGAAGTGCAGCTCATCGACGACGGCACGTGCGACGCGCCGGCGCTCATGGGCGCCGATCCCGCGACCGGCTGCGATCCTTCCAAGGAGCTTCCCGCCGGCGTCGGCACCGGCAAGAGCCAGATCGCGTTCACCTACGTGTTCGACGGCAACGTTGCCGAGCCGCAGGCGAACGAGCGGCTCTCCGCCGGGTGCTTCGACGTCTATCTCGCCGATCCGCGCGAGGTGTCGCCGGGCGGGCTCGGCGGCCCGCCGCGCTGCCGAGGCCACATCCGCGGCACGTTCAGCTTCTACTTCGAGCGCGGGCGACCTTCGCAGCCCTTCCCGTAGGCGCGAACGTCCTACATCTAGGCAAGGAGCGGAAAATGCGCGTCCTTGCGCAGGGTGGCGGCGACCGATACGTTTTATTTCGCGTGGAATTGTCCCGTCGCAGAGGCGCGCGTGCCGCGATCGTCGTCGCCATCCTCGGGGCGTGCGCGATGTCGACGGCTGCCTTGCCGGCGAGCGCCGAGCCGGCGGGCGGAGGGGCACTGCGCCAGGCGCGCGCAGCCTGGGACAAAGGATCGATGGAGACGGCCGAGCCGCTCTACCGCGAGGCCATCGAGAAGGGCGGCCTCGCACCGACCGAGGTCCTCGAGGGTTACGTGCGCCTCGGCTCGATCCGCGCGGCGCTCGGCAACAAGACCTCGGCCCTCGCGGCCTTCCGCGCGGCGAGCATCCTCGACGCGAGCTTTCCCGTCCCCACGGAAGCCGGTCCGAAGGGCACGATCCTCGCGGCGCAGGCCAAGCGCGAGACCGTGAAGATCGGTTCCATCCAGCTCTACGTCCGCGCTCCCCGCGAGACGCCGTCCGGGCGAGGCTTCAAGGTGGTCGCCTCGCTCGACGCGGCGCACGTGCCCATCGTGGCGCGCATCGGGCTCGTCGCGCGCGACGGCACGAGCGGCAAGGAGGTCACCTCCGAGGCGCGGCCCGCCGAGAACATCGAGTTCGACGTGCCCGCCGACGTGACGATGCCGAACGCGAACGTCCTCGTCCGCGTCGATGCGCTCGACCGGCAGGGTAATCGCATTGCGACCACCGACAGCCGCGTGCACGTGACGGAGGCCGGCGGCTCGAGCGCGGTCGCCAGCGCGAGCGGCACGAGCGGCAGCAGCGCCGGCGCGGTGCACGGGGCCGACGGCGGCGTGCGCTCGGGCGGCGGTTTCTGGTCCTCGCCCTGGCCGTACATCGTCGGGGGCCTCGCGCTCGCCGGCGCGGGCACCGCCGTCTACTTCGGCACCCGTCCTTCCGATCAGGTCACCGTCGGGCAAGTCGGCGTGCGCGCCCGCTGAGAAAGGTCGAACAGCCGCTTGAACCACGATCGCGCCCATCGCCCCGACCAGAGCCAGGGCGGCGATCCGACCGGCTCGGACCCGCACGCGCCGGTGGCGTATCCGATGGGCGGCTCGCTCCCGGACATCCGCGCGCAGGGCGCCGGCACGTACTTCCTCGGTCGCTACCGCATCGTCGACGAGATCGGCCTCGGCGGCATGGCCTCCGTGCACCTCGCGCGCATGGACGGCCCGGGAGGCTTCCAGAAGTGGGTCGCGATCAAGAAGATCCACCCCCACCTCGTGGAGGACGACTCGTTCGTGCAGATGTTCCTCGACGAGGCGCGCGTCGCGGCCCGCATCTCGCACCCGAACGTCGCCACCGTCTTCGATCTCGGCAAGCACGACGACACGTACTGGATCGCCATGGAGTATCTCCACGGCGAGCCGCTTCGCGAGGTGATGCGGCGGACGGAGGAGCTCGGCACCGCGATGCCTCCGGAGATCGCCTGCCGCGTGATCGCCGACGCGGCCGAGGGGCTCCACGCCGCCCACGAGCTGCTCGGAAGGGCCGGCGAGAAGCTGGGCCTCGTGCATCGCGACGTCACCCCGCACAACCTGTTCGTCACCTACGACGGCGTCACGAAGGTCGTCGACTTCGGCATCGCGAAGTTCAGCTCGCGCATGAGCCACACGCGTGCCGGCACGCTGAAGGGCAAGCTCGCGTACATGTCTCCCGAGCAGGTGCACGGCGAGGGCATCGACCGGCGGACCGACATCTTCGCGCTCGGCGTGGTGCTCTGGGAGCTCACGACCGGCCAGCGGCTCTTCCGCATGGAGAGCGATCTCGACACGCTGGCGAAGGTCCAGGAGTGCAACGTCCCGCGCCCCTCGACGCTGATCCGCGGCTACCCGGTCGACCTCGAGAAGATCGTGATGAAGGCGCTCGCGAAGAACCGCGGCGAGCGGTTCCGCACCGCGCGCGAGTTCTCGCGGGCGCTGCAGTCGCTGCTCATGCGGCGCGGCCTCTTCATCGCTTCGGACGAGGTGTCCGCGTACACGCAGTCGATCTTCAACGAGCGCATCCAGAAGCGCGAGGCGCACCTTCGCTGGGCGTCCGAGGTCACGTCGACGATCAACGTCGAGCAGCTGCTCAGCAAGCCGAAGCTCGGCCCCGAGTTCACGAACTCGGACGTGCAGGCGCAGAAGCCGGTCGGACCGAGGCCGGCCGCCGGGATGCCCGCCCTCGACCGTGAGGAGGAGCCGCGCGAGGCCTCTGCGCGGCCGCGGGCGCCGGTCAGTGCGGGTCCGCCCCGACCTGCCGCCGGCATGCCTCCCGCGTCCTCGCCGCGACCCGAGGCCTACGCGCCGGTGCGCGAGGACGAGGACGACCACCCGGCCGACGGCGACGGTCCGACCATCCAGGCCCTGCCGCCGATGCTCGAGGCCCACTTCGGCCCGAGCCTCGGCCCGAGCCTGCCGCCCAGCCTGAGCTACGCGAACCCGCTCGCCGCGCACAACGACATCCCCACGGTGATGGAGGCGGCGAACGCGCGCGGGCGCGCCCCGATGGCGACGAGCAACAGCGTCACCGGAAGCGTCACGGGGACCGCGCCCGCCACCGACACCGGCGAGATCGAGGCCATCGAGCCCGACGCGATGGACGACGAGGACCAGGACCAGACGGTCGTCGCGACGACGCGCGCCGAGCCGAGCCCGCTCCAGGCGCCGCCCATGTTCCCGACCGGACCCGGCCGGTCGAACGCGCCCTCGCCCAGCTCGTCGCCGGTCCTGCAGCCCGCCCGCACGACCTCGAGGTCGCCGGCCGCGCCGCCGCCGCTCGGGCGGAACGCGTTCGGACAGGGCCCGCCGTCGATGCCGCCGCAGAACGGCTTCCCGCCGCCGCACGGGTCGTTCGGAGGGATGCGGCCCGATCAGGCGAGTGGTGAGATCTCCTTCGCCGAGACGATGGGGATGGGCAGCGCCCCGCAGAATCCCGAGCTCCGGCAGGTGTCGAGCTCCGCGTTCGCGCCGATGCCGACCGGCCCGTCCGAGCTGAACCCCCGGGCCTCGGCGCGCGTCGCGCCCACGATGAACCGGCTGAACGCGCCGACCTACGACAACCGCACCATGACGGCGCAGCGCTTCAAGCGGCGGCCTCCGATGTGGGTCGTCGCCGCGCTCTCGTGCTCGGTGGCGCTGCTCATCGCGGGCGTCGTGATCGCGATCCTCTCGTCGGCCAGCCCCGCTGCGCCCACATCGCGGCCGGCCACCGCCACGAGCGCCGCGAGCGCCGCGGGCGGCCCGTTCACGAGCGCGCGCGCCGCGTTCAACGGCGTCGCGGGGTCCCAGCAAGGCTCGTCCCTCCCCTCGCCCGTCATCACGGCGCCTGCGCCGGCCGCGGAGCCTTCCGGCCCGGAGCCGCGGGCCGGTGATGCGCGCACCGCGAGCGAGCCCGCGGCCCCGACGAGCGCGGCCGCC
>JAQBQL010000142.1 GCA_028287035.1 Labilithrix sp.
CCTGCCCCCGAGCCGCGCGCCGACGGCGCACCCGCGCCCGCCCCCGCCGCCGAGAACATGCCGAGGCGCATGGCCGTCGGCCTCGACGCCCTCGTGCTCGTTCCGTTCGGCACCCTCGCCGATGCGACCGGTCTCCTGATCGGCCCGGTGGCGCGCCTCGGCTACCGCGCGACGCCGCGCCTCGAGCTCACGTTCCGCGCCGGGTTCCTCCTCGGTCTGAACCGCGAGCAGCAGCCAGGCTACGCGACGAGCCTCACCGTCGTGCCGGTCCTGGTCGGCGCGCGCTACTTCGTCCAGCATCCGACGTACGGCCTCTACGGAGGGGCCGAGCTCGGCATGAACCTGCTGCAGCTCCACCTCCATTCGGACCAGGACCTCCCGAGCGAGGCCACGAAGGCGAACGGTGTACGCGCCCGCGGCGGCTTCGCGGTGGGCGTCGGGTACGTGCTCGGCGAGCACCTCCCGATCGACTTCCGGGTACAATACACGTACCTCAACGTGGTCGGCACCGAGAGCGGGGACGAGCCGTTCATGGGTCTCGGCCTCTCGGTCGGTTATACCCTGTCGTTCTGACCATGCGCGCCGCCGCCACGATCACCTTCGCGCTCCTCGCGCTGGCGCGTACCGCACGGGCCGATACGCCCGAAACCCCGCCGCCGCCGCCCTCCGACACTCCCGCCGAGGCGCCGGGCAGCATCGACCCGGAGCACCCCGCCGGACCGGGCGTCGATCCGGCGCCGGGCTCGCCGGCCGACCCGACGACCAACGAGACCGGCAAGCGCATCGGCGTCGGGGTGGACGCGCTCTTCGTCCTGCCGCTCGCGGAGTTGGGGGAGACGACCGGGCCGCTCGGCGGACCGGTGCTGCGGTTCGGGTACCGCGTCGTGCCTCGCCTGGAGCTCGCCCTCCGCGCCGGCTACCTCTTCGGCATCGCGCGGCGCTCGGCGGGGGCGGACGTCCGGGTCGACATCCTTCCGCTCTGGGTCGGCGCTCGCTTCTTCGCCTGGCGGCCCTTCAAGGGTCCGTACGTGGCGCTCGAGGGCGGAATGAACTCGATCCTGCCGAAGATCAGCCCGCCCCCGACCACGCGGACCGCCGAGCGCTTCGTCGAGCTGCGCCGGCGGTTCGGCGGCAACGTCGGCGCCGGCTGGCTCTTCAGCGAGAAGCTGCCCATCGACGTGCGCGTCCAGGTCATGGTCCTCAACCTCATCGGCAGGAACGAGGACCTGAACGAGGGGCTGAACGTCGCCTTGAGCGTGGGAGCTGGCTACACCTTGCAGTTCTGAGCCGCTAGGATCGGGAGGTGCGGTTCCCGAGGCTCCTCGCAGTGACGTCTCTCGGCCTCGCGGCGCTCGTCGTGGCGCCGCCGGCAGGCGCGCAGGACTTCGACCCGCGTGGCCGACGGAAGCCGGGCGGCAAGCCCCCGACGCAACCGCAGCCCGGTGGGGCGCGGCCCCGTCCCGCGGGACCGGCGCCCGCGCCCGGCGGCGATGGCCGCCCCGCCACCTCCCCCGATGCGGGGCAGTCGCAGACCGTCCTCATCGATCGCTACACGAAGATCGTTCTCGCGCAGCCGGGCTCGCCCTTCCCGCTGCAGCGCCTCGCGCAGCTCTATCGCGATCGCGACGGAAACCTCGCCGCGCTCGTGAAGGACTTCGATCAGCGGGCCGCGCAGGCCGGGCCCGAGCAGTACGCCTCGACGGTCATCGCCGCCGGCATCGCGAAGATCGACGGGCGCGCCGACGACGCGATCCGCCTCTACGAAAAGGCCATCGCGATGAAGGGCAACGACCCCGTCGCGATCCTCGCGCTCGCGCACCTGCTGCAGGATCGCGGCGATCCGGGCGCCCGCAAGCGCTACGAGGACGCGCTCGCCCTGCAGACCGCCGCGTCCGACCGCGAGCTCACGCTGCGCACGCTTATGACCCTCGCCCTCGACGGCAAGGACTTCGCCGGCGCGAAGGCCTTCCACCAGCAGCTCGTACGCGCGCAGCCCACGAGCGCGACGGTGCGCGGCGAGCTCGCGCGCGAGCTGTTCCAGCGCGCCGAGTACGAGCGCGCCGAGACCGAGCTGAAGGACGTGGTCGCCAGCTCGGCCGGCGACAACCGCGTGCTCGCCCCGGCGCTCAAGGATCTCGGCAAGGCGCAGGCGAAGGCCCACAAGAACGCCGAGGCGCTCGTCACGCTGAAGAGGGCGCTCGCCGCGGCGGGCCAGGAGGCGGCGGTCCGCGCCGAGGTCTACGAGACGATCACCGAGATCTACCGCGCCGATCAGCAGCTGCCGGTGCTCATCAAGCAGATCGAGGACGAGCACCCCGGCGACTATGCGCGGCTCGCGCTGCTCGGCGCCCTCTACGAGGAGACCGGCGACGCGACGCGCGCCATGGACGCGTACAAGAAGGCGCTCTCCGTCGATCCCAAGCAGATCGATCTGCGCCTCAAGATGATCCGCGTGCTCCAGTCGCAGGGCGAGCTCGACAAGGCCATCGCCGAGTACGAGGCGCTCATCCGCGCGGCGCCGAACAACCCGCAGTTCGTGTTCGAGCAGTGCGAGGCGCTCATGCAGCGCGGCGATCGGGTGCGCGCGATGAAGCTGCTCACCGAGCTCGAGGCGCGTGGCCAGGCCGACGAGGAGGTGCTCTCGCGACTCGCCGACTTCTACGGTCGCATCGGCGAGAACGAGCGCTCGCTGAAGGTGCTCACGCGCCTCGCCGCGGTGGGCGCGAACGACCCGGGCCACCTCGTCGACCTCGGCGACCGCTACTTCCAGGACGGGAACCCGGCGCTCGCGGTGCAGACGTGGCGGCGCATCCTCACCACGATCACGCCGCGGGCGCGCGCGCTCTCCGCGCTCGGCGACGTGTACCTCGAGCACGAGATGACGGCCGACGCGCTCGCCGCGCTCAAGGAGGCCACCCAGCTCGACCCGCAGAACCTCGTCTACAAGAAGCAGCTCGCCGGCGCGCTCGAGCGGAGCAAGAGCTACCGCGAGGCGCGCATCCTCTGGCAGGAGCTCGCCGACAAGGCGAAGGCGAGCGGCGACAAGGTGCTGGCCCGCGAGGCTCGCTCGCGCATCGTGACGCTGTGGGGCTTCGAGCACGTCCTCGACGCGCAGATCCCCCAGCTCGACGCGAAGTTCTCGGCGAAGCCGCCCGACGTCGAGGCGGGGCGCATGCTCGCGGAGGTGCAGCTCCACGCGCGCAAGCTCGGCGAGGCGGAGACCACGCTACGCCGCGTCATCGCCGCCGCCCCCGGTGACGCCGACAGCTACCTCGCGCTCGAGCGCGTGCTCGTCCAGGAGAACAAGACCGCGGACGCCATCGCGGTGCTCGAGAAGCTCGTCGCCGTCGAGCCGAAGCGCGCGCGCGAGCTCTATCAGCGCATGGCGCAGTACGCCCTCCAGCTCTATCGCGACGACGACGCGATCACGTACGCGGCGCGCGCCGTGGAGCTGAACCCCGACGACGCGGAAGGCCATCGCCGCCTCGGCGACATGTACCGGCAGCGCCAGGACGTGGAGCACGCGATCGTCGAGCTGCGCGCGGCCATCGCCAAGAACGATCGCCTGTTCATCACGTACTTCGACCTCGCCGATCTGCTGCTCTCGAAGGGCCAGAGCGACGAGGCCGACCGCATGTTCCGGCGGGTCATCCGCGGCGCTCCCGACGAGGAGCTCGTCTCCCGCGCGGCGCGCCTCTCGATGCAGATCAACCTCGGCAAGGGGACGCTCGAGTCGCTCGAGCAGGAGCTCCTGCCGCTCGCGATCGGCAACCCGCAGCGCAAGGTGTACCGGCGCCTTCTCGTCGAGATCTACGGCAACCTCACGTTCGCGCTCGTGCAGCGGAGCCGCCACGGCAACGGCAAGGAGCAGGAAGAGGCGCGGGCGGCGCTCGCGCGCATCGGCGGTCGCGCGGTCAAGCCGCTGCTCGACGCGCTCGCCGACGGTGACGCCGGGCAGCAGCGCGTCGCCATCGACGTGCTCGGGTACGTCCAGAACAAGAACGCCGGGCCCGCGCTCTTCTCCTTCGCCACCGGGCAGGCCGAGGCGCCGCTTCGTACGCGCGCGATGCTCGCCTGCGGGGCGCTCCGCGATCCCGCGCTCCTGCCCAGGTACCAGGCGCTCCTCTTCCCGAAGCAGGAAGGCGGCGGCGAGGCGATGACGTCGGACACCATCGCGGTCGCCGCGTCGTGGTCGGTCGCGAAGCTCGGCGACAAGCGCGCGGTACCGCTGCTCCGCAAGATCGCCCAGAGCGGCACCCCCGACATGCGCGCGTTCGCCGTGCTCGGCCTCGGCGCCCTGAAGGATCGCAGCGCGGCTCCGCTGCTCACCGCAACGGCGCGCTCGGTCGATGCTGGAACCGTGGCGCGCGCCGCGGCGGCCTACGCGCTCGGCGAGCTCGGCGCCGACAGCGAGGCGACGACGCTCGTGACGCTCGCCGAAGGCACCGATCCCCTGCCCCGCGCGATGGCGATCCTCGCGCTCGCTCGCATGGGCGCGGCCAGGGGCGAGCCGCCCGGCGGCAAGGCGGCCCTCAACGCGATCGCCGACGCGGTGTTCACCGGAGATGCCGACGCGGGCCGCGCGCGGCAGTCGTCAGAGACGCTCCACAAGGCGGCGAGCGGAGCCCTCGTGCTGCTCGCCACGCGCGGCGCGGTCGACCCGCGGGCCGATGCGCTGCCGCCGCCCGACGAGTCCGTCGACGCCGAGACGACGCTCGAGCAGCTCGTGCCGCGCACGTTCACTGCCAAGGACCGCGCTGCGGCGCTCGTCGCGTTTTCCGAGCCGCTCGAGCATGCCGCGCTGAGCGCGCTCTCGACGTCCACCGAGCGCGCGCGCAGCGTGCTCGACGCGTTCGGCACACGCGAGGGCGCGTTCGAGCCGTTCGTCGGCGCCGAGGACGCGCCCGAGCTCGCCGCCGCGCACGGCAAGGCGCGCGAGATCGCCGCGGCGATCGAGCCGAGCGTCATCGCGCTCTCCCGTCATCCCGACGCCGCGGTGCGCACGAAGGCGCTCGTGCTCCTCGCCCGCTCGAAGACCGATGCCGCGTCGGGCGCCGTCACCCAGGCCGTCACCGATCCCTCGGACGCCGTCCAGCGCGTGGCGCTCGCGTCGACCGGCATCGGTCACTCCGACGCCAGGGCGGTCGCCGCGGTGACGAAGGTGATGCGCACGCACGAGAGCTGGGCGATGCGCGTGCTCGCGGCGCAGGCGCTCGGCCGCCTCGGACAGGCCGGCGCCGGGGCCGACGCCACGAAGGCCCTCCGCGAGGCCGGCCAGAAGGAGAGCTACGCGCTCGTCCGCGAGGCCGCGCTCCTCGCGCTCGCCTCGTACGATCGCGCCGAGGCGCAGGCCCTCGCGGCGGCCATCGAGAAGACCGACGCGGAGCCGCGCGTGCGCGAGACGGCGGCACGCATCCGTTCCGGACGATGAGGGCCACGCCTCTCCTCCTCCTCGGCGCGGCGCTGCTCGCGGTCGGCTGTCGCGACGTGAGCCGGTACTCCTCGCGCGGCGACCACTACGAGGGCGACGTCGTGAAGGGCAGCTTCGTCCGCACCGGCATCGGGGAAGACGCCCGGATGTGCCTCTCGCTCGACGCCGACCACCTCCAGGACGCGCCCGGCTCGATCACGACCGCCGACGGTCGCTTCCGCGCGACGCCCCTCCGGCCGATCCCGCAGATATGGCACGATCCGCTGTCGACCCTCTCGTTCGGTGAGGGGCGCCGCCAGAACCTGGTGTATGCCGCCACTCCCGACGCCGACAGCGGCGACACGACCGACCTCATGGTGTTCCTCTCGCTCATGTCCGAAGGTGGGGTCGAGGTGCGCCTCGTGCGCGGCGCGCCGGCCCCGGGCGTGCCGACCGGCGCGGCGCCGGTGTTCGGGGTGTTCACGCTCGAACGACGGGACGGGGCGTGCTCGTTCTAGGCATCGAGTCGTCGTGCGACGAGACCGGCGCCGCCGTCGTCGACGAGCACGGCCGGGTGCTCTCCGACGTCGTGCACTCCCAGATCGCGGTGCATGCGCCCTACGGCGGCGTCATCCCCGAGCTCGCGTCACGCGACCACCTTCGCAACGTCGGCCCCGTGGTGCGCGAGGCGCTGCAGAAGGCGAACGTGACCTTCGCGGACCTCGCGGGAATCGCGGTCACCAACCGGCCGGGCCTCGTGGGTGCGCTCCTCGTCGGCGTGCAGGCGGCCAAGGGAATGGCGTGGGCCGAGGGCCTGCCGCTGGTCGGCGTCGATCACCTCGTCGGTCACCTCCTCGCGGTGTTCCTCGAGCGCGGGGACGTCGCGACGCGCCCGGCCGAGCGCACGCCGCCCGCCTTTCCGTTCGTCGCGCTGCTCGCCTCGGGCGGTCACACCGCGATCTACAGGGTGGACGGGCCCCGCGCCGACCTCGTGCGCGAGCTGGGCGCCACGCGCGACGACGCCGCCGGCGAGGCGTTCGACAAGGTCGCCAAGGTCCTCGGCCTCGGCTACCCGGGCGGCCCAGCGATCGATCGGCTGGCGCGCGAGGGCGACGCGACGGCGGTGGCGCTCACGCTGCCGATGGGCCACGGCAGCTCGCTCGAGATGAGCTTCTCCGGGATCAAGACGCAGGTGGCCGCGCACGTGCGCGAGCACGGCGTGCCGAAGACCCCGAAGGAGCTCGCCGACACGTGCGCCTCGTTCCAGGCGGCCGTCACGTCGGTGCTCGCGAAGAAGCTCGTCGCCGCGGCGGTCGCCGAGGACGTCCAGACGGTGGTCATCGGCGGCGGCGTCGCGGCGAACCGCGAGCTCCGGGCGCGCGTGACCGAGCTCGCCGCCACGCGCGGCATCCGCGCGGTGCTGCCCGAGATCGCGAGCTGCACCGACAACGCGGCGATGATCGCCTATGCCGGTCTCGTGCGCCTGCGGGCGGGCGAGCGCGACGGCTGGGATCTCGTCGCGACGAACGCGACGACCTTGCCGCGCACCACCCGCAAGGGCCGCGGCGTTCGCTGACGCGCCGGCCTCACTCAGGCTTCAGCGATGACAGGCGGTCATCAGGAAGCCCGCCACGAAGGCGACACCCCAGAGGGGCAGGAGCATGCGGACGATGGGATGTTCGAGCGGCGGCACCGAGCCCTGAGAGTGCAAGCCGCGCGCCGTGCCGCGTCATCCGGAAAACAACGTGATTTCCGGGGCTCACCGCCGTCGCGGCCACGAAGTGGATGCCTCTGGACCGCGGTTCGCGACAGCGATGTCATGCTGGGGACGAGCCGATCCTGCGCGGACGTGGAGCGCCCGTGAGCACGATGATCGGGAGCTCGGTCGGGCAACCCAGGCGAAACGGGAACCAGTGCCCGAAGCCGGACGTCGTGTAGAGGCGCGAGGGTGACCTCCGCAACACCGAACGTTGCGCCGCCGCGGTCAGCGGCCGTTCGCGCTCGTACGTTCCCCACCAGCCGACCCCGGGGCGGACGTGCTCGAGCAGGCTCCGGCCGAGCATCCCGATCTGCCCGCCATGGGTGTGGCCGGCGAGCGTGAGATCGAAACCGTGCGCGGCGGCCGGGCCGAGCCCCTCCGGACGATGGCAGAGGAGGAGCCGGAAGTCGGCGTGGGCCGGGGCGTGACGGGCTGCCTCGCGGATCGACGGCTCGAGCTTCTCCGACGTGCCCTCCTGCATGAGCACCGGGTCGTCGGCGCCGGCGACGAAGAGACGCGCGCCGCCGACCTGGAGGGTGCGTCCGCTCGAGACGAGCAGCGGCACCGGGCTCGCCTCGTAGAGCGGCCGCACGTGGGCGATGTCGTGGAGGTACTCGTGGTTGCCGAGCGAGGCGAACGCCCCGTGCTTCGCGGCGACCTTCGCCACGAGCTCGAGCGCCCCGGGGATCTGGGACACGTCGTCGGCGAGATCGCCCGTCACCACGACGAGGTCGGGCGTTCCCTTGGCGCACGCCGCGTCGAGCGCCGCTTCGACGTCGGCGAGCGACACGCACGCGCCGAGGTGCACATCGCTCAGGTGGAGGATGCGGAAGCCCTCGAGGTCGGGGTGCAGGTCGTCGTAGCGCATGGTCACGACCGGCAGGCGCGGCCGGCTACGCGCCGACGCGAAGCCGCTCGCGCCGGTCGCCGCGGCCATCGTGGGGAGCGCGGCGGCGCCGGCCCGGATGAGGCCGCGGCGCGAGATGCCGCGAGACGGAGCACCGCTGGCGGGCGCCGGTCCGGCGGGACGCGTGAGCCGCATGAGCCCGCGATCGAGAGCGGCCGAGATGGGCGTCACGCACGCCGCCGGCGCGAGCGAGAGCATCCCCACGTAGGTGAGCCCGGCGCCGTCGGTGACCATCGGCCAGCGTTGGAGGTGCTCGCCGGTCGCCCACAGACCGAGCCCTAACGCGAGCGTGCCGAACACCGCGACGACGAGGACCTTCACGTAGGGCGACCGCCAGAACGCCGGCTGCACCAGGCGCACCGAGAACATCACGACGAGGAACATGGCGCTCGCAAGGAACGCCGTCGTGCGCAGGGGGATGATCGGGAACATTCAGCCCTCCCCGGAGCGGCGGGGAGCCGGCAGGGCGTCGAGCTCGGCGGCGAGGATGGCGTCCGCGCGCTCGATGCTGGCCGCGTGCCGGAGCCGGCTCGCCGCGACGACCAGCGCGACCGCCATCCCGCCGAACGCGAGAGCGATGGCGATGACGCCCGGCCTTCCGCGGTCGTGGGGGGTCTCGAGCGTCGCGGTGATCCCGCCGCCCACGCGCACGTCGTCGCCACGAACGTAGATCGCGGCGCCGCTCACGCGCTCCTCGAAGCCGGTGAGCCGCCTCACCTCCTCGCGGGCCGCGAGGCTCACGCCGGCGGGCGCCATGAAGCCGACGTGCTGCTCGAGGACGCGGCCCTCGGTCACGGCGAGGCGCGTTCCCGAGCCGAGATCGCCGTCGATGAGCTGGAGCGCGCCGCCCGCGGCGAGGGGCGCGGCGAGGGTGGTCGCCGCGGGACGCGCGCCTCGCGCGAGGTGCTGGAGCACCGTCGCGTGCACCTCGCGGCCATGGACCGCCGAGCGGCTCACGACGACGCCCACCACCTGCGTGCCCTCGGTGACAGGCACGAGCCCGGCGCCCTGCTCGAGCCGCGAGCCCTCGGGGAGCGGCAAGGCGAAGCGCAGCACCCGGGGTCCGTCGGCGTAGATCTCGTCGACCGACTCGGGCGAGAGCACCCACCGGACGCGCCAGGCGAGGCCGTCATCGGTTCGCGCCGGTGTGAAGAGCCCGGCGGCGACACGCGCCGGCGGCGGATCGGGCACCGGCGCACCGCTCGAGGCGCTGGCGGTCCCGGCGACGGAGAGCAGGGCGAAGAGCACGACGAAGGCGACGCCTCGCGCCGCGGCAGAGACCAGCGCGCGGTCCATCGCTCACTCCTCGACCGGCGACGGCGCGGGCACCGCGTGCGTCGTGATGTGATCGATGCCGCCGCTGAAGGCGGTCCGCTCCGGAAAGATCGGCGCGGCGAGCGAGACGAGCTGGAGGAGCGTGAGCAGCTGCATCACGAGCGTGGCGCCGACGGGGAGGAGCGCGGCGCGCTTCCTCGTGCCGGGCTCGAGGCGGCGCATGACCCCGCGCACGAACATGAGCGTTCCGGTGACGAGCGCGAGCACCGCGGACCCGATGCCGAGCAGCGGTCCGGCCCACGCGCTCGAGTGATAGTAGAGCGCGAGGAGCGGCGCGAAGACGGCGAGGACGAGGGTGCCGCCGAAGACGCCGCCCGTGAAGCCGAGCGCGAGATCGGTGCCGCGGACGCGCGCTCCCGAGAGGCGCCACGCGAGGAGCCCGGCCGGCGCCGCGAAGGCCGACGAGAGGAGCACCACCATCGGCACCTTGTAGAGGTTCGCCATCGCGAGCCCCATCGAGTGGCTCCCCGCCGCGAGCCCCCACGCCGCCGCGAAGACGAGCGACGCGAGCAGCGAGAAGACCATCAGCTGTAGCCGGCGCGATCGCCCCGCATCCTCCGGTGGGATGGCGCGCCCGCAGGCGATGTCGATCATCGTGACGAGAGTTCCCATGTGTCCGTTGCCTCCGAGGATCATCCTGGGGCCGCGGTGTGGACGCGCGCTCGTGACGCCGTGAAACGCCAGCACGAGCGCTGTGAAAACGGTGTGAACGCCCGGTCAGCTGGTCGGCAGGAGCACGCGGAACGTCGCGCCGGCGCCGGGCCGCGAGAGCGCGACGACCCGTCCGCCGTGCGCCTCCGCGACCGCCTTCACGAGCGCGAGGCCGAGCCCGGTCCCCAGCCGGTGCTTGCGGGCCGACGGCTCCGCGCTCCCGGCCGCCACCGCGCGCGTCGTGAAGAAGCGCTCGAACATGCGCGGCAGATCCTTGTCGGCGATGCCGGGCCCCGTGTCCGACACCTCGAGGGCGAGGAAGCGCGGCTCGTGCTCGTCGGGCGCGACCTTCACGCGCACCTCGCCGCCGTCGCCCGCGAACGAGGCGGCGTTGTCGACGAGGTTTCGCACCAGCGAATCGAGGCGCTGCTCGACGCCGATGAGCGTCGCGTGCTCGGGCGTGTCGAGCACGAAGCGCACGTCGGGGTGGGCCTCCTCGATGGCGCGCGTGACGCCCCGCGCGAGCGCCGCCAGGTCGACATCGGCGCGTGCCTCGTTGGGCATGCCCGCCTCGGCGCGGGCGAGCTCGAGGAACTGCGAGACGAGCGCGTCGAGGCGCGAGCTCGAGTCGGCGAGGATGCGCGAGAGGCGTGCGGCGCGCGCCGCGTCGACCGCCCCGGCATCGAGGGTCTCGGCGCACGTGCGGATCGCCGCGACCGGGTTCTTGAACTCGTGCACGAGGTCGGCGACGAAGGCCTCGTTGGCGAGGCGTCGCTCGTCGAGCGCGCCGAGCAAGCCGTTGAACGCGTCCGCGAGCTCGGCGACCTCGTCACCGGGCGGCGCGTCGAGGTCGGCACGCGGGTTGGCGCTCCGTGCCTTCTCGAGCACGCGCTCGCGCAGCCAGCCGATCGGCTTCACCATGCGCCGGCCCATCCACCAGGAGAAGCCGAGCGCGAGCGGCAGCATGACCACCGACAGGCGCAGCAGCTGGTAGCGCAGATCGTAGAGCGCACGCACCGCGCGGCGCGACGACTCCTGCACGTAGATGGCCTCGGTGACCCCGTCCACCTCGAGCGCGCGCGCGGCATGGCACACGAGCAGCTTGCCGGCGGGGCTGGTCCGGCATCCGGTCTCGATGTCGTCGCGTGGGGCGGGTGCGTCGGCGGCCCAGCGCGTGACGTTCGCGATCTCCGCGCGCTTCGGCACGGGCCCCAGCGTCTCGTCGAACTCGCGGAGGGTCGGCGCGCCGTCCGGCCCGAAGAACCACGTGCCGATGTGGTGGACGAAGTCGGTGCCCTGGTCGCGATCGAGGTCGAAGGGCTCGCTGCCGTCCTGGCGGACCACGCGGATGCGCGCGGTGTACCGGACCGCCACCTCGTCGAGGCGCGACTCGGTGACGAGCGGGTCGAGCCCGTCCCGCCTTGCCTCGCGGAGGACCTCCTCGGCGGCCTTCGCGGCCTCGTGCGAGCTCCACTGCAGCTTGCCGCCGATGTCGCGCTCCATCGCGCTCCAGCCGATGACGAGGGCCTGTGGGAGCACCAGCATCGCGAGCACCATGAGGACGGCGTTGGTGCGGAGCGAGTTGCGCGGCAGCGCGCGCGTCTGGATGCGCGAGGCCAACCCTCAGCCGTCCTTCCAGCGATAGCCTGCTCCGATCACGGTATCGATGCGATCGAACGCGGGGTCGATGGCCTCGAGCTTCCGCCGCAGGCGGCGCACGTAGGTGTCGATGATGCGCTCGGCGACCACCGACTCGTCGCCGCGCACGATGTCGAGGAGCCGCTCGCGCGAGAGCACGAGGCCGGCCCGCGTGGCGAGCGCCTCGAGGAGCCGGAACTCGGTCACGGTCACGGTGAGCGGCGTGCCCGCGTAGCGGACCTCGAGGCGCTCCGGGAACAGCTCGAGCGAGCCCTTCGCGACCGCTCGCTCGGTCTGGTGGCTCTTGCGCATGGCATCGCGCCGGAGCAGCGCGGTGATCCGGGCGAGCAGCACGCGCGTGCTGAAGGGCTTCGCCACGTAGTCGTCGGCGCCGAGCTCGAGGCCGAGCGCCTCGTCGATCTCGTCGTCGCGTGACGTGAGGAGCACGAGCGGCGTGCTGCTCCCGCCTTCGCGCAGCTTCTTGCAGAGCGAGAAGCCGTCGAGGCCCGGCATGTTCACGTCGGAGATGATCGCGTCTGGCGCGTTCTTGCGCGCGAGCTCGAGGCCGCGGAGCCCGTCGGGCGCGGTGAGCACGTCGTAGCCCGCGTCCTCGAACGTGAGGGACAGCGCGTCGAGGAGCGAGGCGTCGTCGTCGACGAGGAGGATGCGAGCCATCGCCGCTAGCCTTGCGCAATTCGCGAAGGGCCTCCCGGGTTTCTGCCCGCGCGTACCGGGGTCCTGGTTCACGAGCGATCCGCCTCGGGTCATGAGAGCGAGGAAACGCCCGGTTCCTGCGTCTTCTTCCGCGGCACACGTTGTGCGTACGGGTGCGCCATGCTCCGTCGGCTCGGTCTCTGGACGTCGCTCTTCTCTTCCTTGCTCGCCCTCGGGGTGGCGGGCAGCGGCTGCGCGCAGGCGGACGACGACCGCGCCGGCTCCGGCGAAGACGAGCTCCGTCGCAAGGCGAAGCTGCAGCTCGTCGTCACCGTCGACTGGGAGGGCCGCGATCTACGCGACGCCAACCTGCGGGCCATGGAGGATCTCCGGGCGCGCTTCCCGCAGGTGAAGATCGTGCACTTCCTGAACGCCGCCTATTACGCGAAGAAGGGCGCCGATGCCGCTGCCGTCACCGCGCAGATCGGCCGCGTGCTCTTGCCCGGCGACGAGAAGGGTCTCCACATCCACGGGTGGAAGCGGCTCTTCGAGGCGAGCGACGTCACGTTCCGCGGCTCGCCCACGTTCTGGGGCACGAGCATCGACGAGACCAGCGCCGAGTGCACGAGCAGCGACTGCGGGCACGAGGTGCCGATCAGCCTCTACGACACCGCGGAGCTCCGCGAGGTCGTGCACTTCAGCCTCGACACGCTCGAGGCGAACGGCTTCGGGCGGCCGACGAGCTTCCGCTGCGGCGGCTGGATCGCGAAGGACAACGTGCGCGACGCGATCGCCGCCGAGGGCGTGCGGTACGACCACTCGTCGGTGCCGCCGACGTTCCTCGCGCCGAAGCTGAAGGGACTGCCGCTGCTCGCGTGGCTCTCCGACCTGTGGAAGGACACGACCGAGCTCTCGCAGCCCGCGGTGCTCGCGACGGCGACGTCGTCGATCGTCGAGGTCCCCGACAACGGCGCCCTCGCCGACTACGTGACCGCCGACCAGATGGTGGAGACGTTCGAGGCGAACGAGGAGGCTTTCCGCAAGGAGCCGACGAAGAGCCGCGTCGTGTCGATCGGCTTCCACCAGGAGACCGCGGCGACGTACCTCCCCGCCGTCGAGGAGGCGCTCACGCGCATCTACGCCGAGGCCGAGGCCGGATCGCTCCCGCTGGAGAGCGTGACGAGCGCGGGGATCAGCGTCGCGCGAAGCCGCTGAGGATTGTTCAGTCCGTCGCGCGGTCGACGACGATCGTGACGTCCTCGAGCCAGCCGGTGTTCACCTCGACGGGCGCCCACTCGCCATCGCTGTTGGCAGGTGGATAGAGGACGCCATCGTCGGACACGAGGATCGTGTAGCGGCCTTCGGGAAGGCGGAACCCGAACCGGCCCCCCTCGTCGGACAGCGTCGTCGCGGTGGGCCGGGCGCCGGCCGGGACGGCGTCACGACGACCATGGCCCACCATCTCGAGCACCGGGTAGGCGTCGACACGCGTGGCGAGGGGACGCGTCCTGCAGCGCTCCGGCGTCGTCACGGGCATGCAGTCGCCCTCGCGAAGCGTGACGGTTCCGACCACGGGTGCGATGGGGGCCGGCGCCGAGGTGGCGTTCTCGTCCGTCGACCCGCAGCCCGCGGCCAGCGCGCCCGCGAGGATCATCGTCGTGAGGTCACGGAACATGGCGGGGGCTCCAGGATGGCGTCGCCCACTCGGGAACCTCGCCGAGCGGCGCGGCCGCGGTGCTCGGCGCGTCGAGCGGTTGCAATGCGAGCGAGCCACCGCGCGCAGTGACCAACAAGCGGTCATCCGGCGAGAGGCGGCCTTCCCACGTCGAAACGAAGTTGCTGGGGACAGGCCCGAGGTCGATCGCGAGGGGACGCGTGACCCCCGTCGCGGCTTCGACGCGCAGCCCGCCCATACTCTTTCGTGTATCCGCCGGGTCGTCGAGGACGAAGAACGCGCTGCTCGCGGACCAGACCGGGTCGGTGATGCCCCGATTTCCGCTGGGGAGCGCGATCGGCCGATGGTCGAACGGTGGCTCGCCGCGGACGTCGACGAGCTCGACGCTTCCGGCGCCGGCTGCCGCCCGCTCGTGGAGGACCACCAGCCATCCTTGGTCGGGAGAGACGTTGATGCCGTGGAACGACGGCAGCTCGCTGGTCGGGACCGGTACGACCACGGGCTTCGCCGGGTCCGCGAGGTCGACGATGGCCGCGCCGCCTCGCCGCTCGGCGGACAGGTAGCGCGTGCCGCCGTGTGGGGCGAGCCAGCGACCCGGCGGCGGCGCCTCGATCACCAGGCGCGAGTCGTCGTCCGGGCTCCACGCCACGAGCGTGGTCGGGAGATCGTCCCCGTTCGCGTAGACGCCGACGAGGAGGCGCGGCTTTCCTGGCAGCCACCCGGACACCTGGCAGTGGGTGGACGACGTCGGGACGGCGTCCCCGGACGACTCGCACCCGGGCACCTCGCGGGCGGTACCCAGGCCATCGAGTGACACGACCACCTCACGCGGCAGCGCAGGAAGTCCATGGCTGTCGAGCGCGGTCGCGGTGGCCTCGCTCACGAGCCATCGGCCGTCCGGCGAGATCGCTCGGTCCGCCAAGGTCGTGAGAAAAGAGCTAGCGACGCTGCCGGTGGGGACCGAGCCCGCCGGCACGCGCACTCGGTCCGTGGCGAAGTCGTCGTGGGGGCCCGAGCGAGCGAGGTCGCAGACCTCCAGCCAAGCGCCCGAGCCGTCCAGGTAGCGGCCGCCGAGCACCAGACGCTCGCCGACGGGTGACCAGACGGGCCCGTCGATGTCGACTGCGCTGTCCACCGGAAGGGGCAAGCTGGTGACGCGACCGTCCGACTCGAGCGTCACCACGTACGTCTCGTTCGTCGAGAGCTCGTGGCGATCGAAGATCAGCAGGTGCGGACCATGCTTCGACCACTGACTGTTGACGCCGACGGAGCCTCCCGCGGGAAGGGAGAGGACGCGCTTCGCCTCGCCCCATACGTCCCCCGAGAGGCGGCGGAGCGAGACCGAGTGAAGACCATCGGCATCGAGTGACTCGTAGGCGAACCACGTTCCGTCGGGCGACCACCCCAGGGGGCGCACCGCCGAGGCCTCGAGCACGACGCTCTCGACACGTGACGCCACGAACCGGTCGGCCCGCAACGTCCGCGGCCCCGCCGGCGGGTTCACGAACGAGATCACCCAGGGTGAGCTCTCGAGCGTGACCGGCGGCTCCACCACCTCGGGAGTGTCCGCGATGCGACCGCACGCGGTCAGCAACAGCGCGAAGCCGAGCGCGTTCTTCATCTTCCCCACGCGGCGACAGTGACACCTGCCTCGCGCGCGCGCGCCGTCTATTTTCTAACGCCCCGAAGCAGGCACCACAAACGCGAACGAGGCCGCAGCCCCTCGGGAGCTGCGGCCTCGCGTCGGGTCGCTTCGATCAGTGATGCTTCTTCTTCGTGTGCGTCGGGGCGTGGGCTTCCGGCGCCTTGTCGCCCGAGGCATGGCCCGCCTTCGCGAGGTGCATCTCGAGCGTGTCGCCGTGCGCCTTCACCTGGTAGTTCGGGACGCCGTCCTTGAACGTGACCGTGAGCTCCGCGCCCGCCGGCTCGTTCGAGACGCGGATGGCGGCGATGCGCGGGTCCTTCGCGGCGAGCGGACCGGCCGCGTCGAGCGACTTGCGACCGGGGATGACGACCGTGAAGCCCGAAGGCTGCGAGGCGCCCTGGATGCGCGCGACCGCGCCGTCCATCTTGATCCTGAGCACGTTGCCGTGGCTCACCGGTCCGTTGCCGAACGGCGTGACCTTCCCCGGCTTGGCGTTCGGGTCCGCGCCGAGCTCCGCGGCCGTCGCCGCCATCGACTCGTTCACGCTGGGCATCACCGGCATCGGCGCCGGAGCGAGGGCCGGCGCGGCCGCCGCGGCGAGCTGCGCCGAATCCGCCGCAGGCGCCGCGCTGACCACCGGCGCGGGCG
>JAQBQL010000148.1 GCA_028287035.1 Labilithrix sp.
CGCGGCCGCCGGGTCGCCGCCGCAGCCGCCCAGGGCACCCGCGAGCGCCAGGGCCGCGCACCCGCGTACGAAGCGCAGCGCAGGAGCGCGCCGCTTCGGATTCAGGGATTGCCGCGAACGGAGAGCGTCCACTTCGAGGTCGGTGAGCACGTCCCGGAGACATAGCGCACCTCGACGGTGACCGTCCGGTCGTCGCTGTTGCCGTTCGACACCGTGCCCTCGCCCCAGTCGGTCGCCGCGCTGTCGCCGCTGCCCGTGCTGGTCGAGCTCGTGGTCACGGATGAGCACTCGACCGCGGTGCCGTCGTTCGCGCGGTAGACGAAGAGATCGAAGTTGGTGCCGGCCGGCGAGGTGAGGTCGGCGCGGACCTCGAGCTTCGTGCCGAAGACGCCGTTGTCGTTCTCGGTGACGCGCACCTTGAACCATTGCGAGCCGGTGCCCTGGAACGTCTTCGTGTCGCTCCCCTGGTCGCCACTGACGCTGCCGAGGTCGGTCGCGCCGGCGCACGCGTTCGCCGCGGCGCACGAGGTCGGGCCCGCATCGGTGCCGGTGCCGCCGTCCTTGCCGCCGTCCACGGTGACGCCGCTGTCCGGCGCACTCGCGTCCTCGTCGCTGCCCGCATCGTCGCCGTCGCTCGGCGGCTGCAGCACGACGCTGTTCTCGTCGCTCGCGTCGGCCCCGAGCGTCGTGAGATCGCTCTGCCCGACGTCCTCGCCCTCCGCGCCGACCGCGCAGCCCACGAGAGCAGCGAGCCCGAGACCCGTGACGACCATCCACCCCAGCGACGCGCGTTTCATCTGACCAGCACGGTAGCGCAGAGCTTCGTCACCGGACCTTCCGGGGCCGTCGCGTTCACGTCTCGGCTTCGCTTCGGTAAGAGCGAGAACCACGTGTACGCGCAGCCCGGGAAACCCGAGCCGCCCGGGTCGCCGCTCAACGTCCCGACGGCTTCGCGCCGCCGGATTCAGCGTCGATCGCCGCGGCGAGATCCCGAAGAGTCTGCGCGCCGTCCATCCGCATGGAGCCGACGTAGAGAAGCGGCACACCATCTCCGCCGACCGCATCCATCATCGCGACGTCGCTGGCGAGCCGCTTCGTGGTCCCGGGCGAGGCGATGCACGCGCGGTAGGTCGCGGGATCCGCGCCGAGGCCGATCGCGAGCTGCTCGTTCGCGGCCTCGCCGAGATCACTGGCCGCGTAGAGGCCGCGGATCATCGCCTCGTGGGCGGGCAGCGACTCGGTGCAGATCGCGGCGCGCGCCGCGCCCTCCGCGTCGGGATGCATGCGGAGGGGCACGTGACGGAGCACGACACGCGCGCGCCCGGGACGGTCCGCGAGGGCCGCCTCGAGCGCGGCGTGCGTGCGCCGGCAGAAGGGACACTGGAAATCCGTGAACATCACGATCGTCACCACGCCACGCGGCGTGGCGCGCTGCTCGTCACGGATGACGGACGGCGCGCCTCCGCAGCCCGCGACGACGGCGACGATCCACGAGAGGGCCAGCGGCGCCAGACGCGCCAGCGCCGCGGCCCGCACCGTCACAGCGTGACGACGCCGGTTCGGATCAGGTACGAGAAGCGCTTGCGCTGATCCTCCTCGAGCATGGCGTGGATGCGCGCGAGCGCCTTCACGACCGCGTCGCGTAGGCGCTCGGCGCTCTTCACCCGGAGCTCACCGCCTTCGCGGGCCCGGGCCTCGTCGAACGTGCCGGTCTCGACCGCATCGGCGAACGTGGAGATGGTGCGGCGCAGGTCGACCTCGCCCTGCGCCCGCTCCGTCTTCAGCTCGTCGAGGATGCGCGCGAGCTCGGGGACCTGGGACTCCGAGAGATCGAGCTTGTGCGCGAGGAAGCGGAGGGGCCGGCGAACGCCGAAGCCGCCGCCGTCGTCACCGAAGGGGCCCGGGCCATGCCGATGACCGTGCGGGCCAGGACCGTGCGGGCCGTGGTGCTCGGGACCGCCAGGGCCCTCGCGGCGCGGACCGCCACGAGGTCCGCGCGGGCCGTCGTCCCAGGGGCCGCCGCCGGCCGACGTGAAGGGTTCCGGCGGGCTCACCTCCCCGAGGTCGTAGGAGGAAGGGCCGTGGCCGAAGCCGTGATGGCCCATGTGCGCGTGGAGCACGGCGCGACGATGGTCGCGGGCGTGTTTCCACCACGAGAGGAATGCGGGATTCATGATGTGCTGTCTCCGACTCGCCAGGGCTATCTCGCTCCCGGCGGGGTTTCTGACGTGGGCACCTCGCCTCACGCCGATGGACAGCAACCTAGCGCCTGACGGTGCGAGGTCAACCCTTCCCGTGCAGCACGACGCGCGTCAGCGCAGCCGCGCCTGCCAGATGGCGAAGAGCTCGTCCTCGTCGAGGGGCTCGGCATCGTCGTTCGCGTGGCGAGCGGTAGGCCCCGCGGCGAGGCGGCGGATGGTCTCCGTCACCAGCGGGAGCGGCCTCGCGACGATGGCGTAGGGAGCCGGCATCCGCGACAGGGTCAGCGTGGTGCGAGGGCGAGCGATGAGCGCCTGGTCGTCGTGGTCGTTCCTCGAGGGGGCATAGCTCGGTGTGGCCATGCTCCCTTGGAACGGCCGGCCGCGCCGGACCTTCAGCGCCGCGCGGTCAGGGACCGACTTCCATCCACACCTCGTTGCGCCGCAGCAGCGGCAACGTGCTCGGCGGGTCGTAGCCGGCGAACCCGGGATCTCCGACCGGCTTCAGCCCTGCCTTCTCGACGAGGGTGAAGAGCTCGCGCTGCTTGCGGCGCGTGAGCTCGATGTCGAACGAGCCGGCGAAGCGGAGCACGGCGACGTGGCGCGGCGCGTCCTCGACGAGGTGGATGCGCTCGTCCACGGGGACCGGGAGCGAGGCAAGCGTCCGGCCCTCGGGCATCACGAAGGACACGTCCACGGCGTCGTGCTCGTTCGGGTGGAGGTCGGACTCGTTGCGGAACGTCGTGACCGGCGTGGTCATCTCGATGTGCTCCTGCTCCTCGTTGCCGCCGTAGATGTAGCGGGCGAGGCGACCGAACCCCTCGTCGAGGGCTCCGCGCCAGGCGTGCCCGCGCACCGTCGTCTCGGCGCGCACGAGCGTCGGGTAGCTCCGCACCTCGAGCCGGCCGACCTTCCGGAGCACCTCGTAACGGGGCTCGGTCGTGAAGAGCCGCTGCATCTGCCAGCGCATCAGGCCGAGGCCGCCGGCGGCGCCGAGCCCCGCCCAGAGGCCCGCCCGCGCCGCCCGGCCGCCGAGCACCGCGGCGGTGACGAGGCCTACCGTGGCAGGAATGACCGCGAGCGCGGACAAAAATGCCACGTCGGGGATGGGTCGCGCGAGGGCTGCCACGTGCGGGGCGGCGATGATCGCGTCGACGGGAGGCGCAACACGGGGGAAATTACCGCTCTCGCGGGTCAGGACGTTGGCCATCGCTCGCGCTGGTTGCACCGGTCGTGCCGAGCGGCAGCTCGAAGCAGTAGCTCTGTTCGATGCCCTCGTAGAAGCCGTAGTTCGGGATCCGCACGAAGCCGGCGCGCTCGTAGAGGGCGATGGCTTCCTTCAGGAGGTCCCCGGTCTCGAGCACGATGCGCGCGTAGCCGAGGCGCCGGCCCTCGGTGACGAGCGCCTCGAGCAGCCGGGCGGCGCGACCCTTCCCGCGCTCCGCGGGCGCGGTGTACATGCGCTTCACCTCGGCGGTGGCCCCGTCGTCCCACCGCTTCAGAGCGGCGCACGCGACGAGCTCGCCGCCTTCGACGTCGACGAGGAGCACGCACCCTTCACCCTCGAGCACCGCCGGGTCGAACGGCTCGGTGACGTTGTTCTCGTAGACGCCGCAGATCTCGGTCTGCTGCGCGTCCATGAGCGCGATGACGCGTGGGTCGCGCGGGCTGCCGGGACCGATCATCGATGCAGTCTACGACGAGCCCGCCGCCCCGAGCAGCCTCTGGAGGCGCAGGTCGGAGCCGCACGCACGGCGCCCACGAATGCCCACGAGAGCGCCGCGACACCTCCGTAGCGCGGCGAAACCGTTGCTGATTTACTGTCAGGAGCGGATTGTTCCGCCGGAGCCGCAGCCGATGATCCTTCGCGCACGTTCGCTTTCCTTCTTGATGGTGTGTGGAGCAGGCGCGCTGGTCGCCTTCGGCTGCAGCGACTCCCCGGACGGAAGCGTCTTCGAGGACGCGGGCAGCAGCAGCAGCGGAAGCTCCGGCACGTCGGGCAGCTCCGGCAACTTCGGCGACAGCGGCGGCGGCAGCAGCGGCGAGGGCGGAGGCGCCGCCGTCTGCGGGAATGCCGTCCAGGATCCGGGCGAGCAGTGTGACGACGGCAACGCGAAGTCCGGCGATGGCTGCACCGACAAGTGCCAGGTCGAGAAGGGCTACGAGTGCAAGACGCTCGGCGCCGATTGCATCGCAGCCGCGTGCGGCGACGGCATCGTTGCCGGTGACGAGGACTGCGACGACGGCAACACCGCGGCCGCCGACGGCTGCAGCGCGAAGTGCGTGTTCGAGAGCGGCTACTACTGCCCGATGCCCGGCGCGATGTGCGTGAAGACGACCTGCGGCGACGGCAGCAAGCAGGGCACCGAGCAGTGCGACGACCACAACGTCCGGCCCTACGACGGGTGCTCGCCGACCTGCGAGATCGAGCCGAAGTGCGCCGGCGGCAGCTGCAGCTCGGTCTGCGGCGACGGCATCAAGTTCCCGACCGAGGAGTGCGACGACGGCAACGTCCGCGCCGGCGACGGCTGCGACCCGACGTGCAAGTTCGAGAAGGGCTTCGACTGCACGGTGGTGACCGCGGATCTTCCCGCGACGATCGACGTCCCGATCATCTACCGTGACAAGCAGACGCCCGACGTCGACTTCGAGACCTTCAACGCCGGTCTCGTGAAGGGCATGGTCAAGCCGATGCTCGCCGCCGACAACGAGCCCGAGCTCCTCTCGGTCGGCAGCCCGCAGAGCATCTCGAGCGCCGCGTCGTTCGCGACCTGGTACCACGACGGGCCGACCAACCAGGTCGTGCTCGACAAGCTCACGTTCACGAAGCAGCCCGACTCGTCGTACGTCTACGACAACTCGAGTTTCTTCCCGCTCGACGGCAAGGCGTTCGGCAACCAGGGCCGCGCGCACAACTTCCACTTCACGAGCGAGCTCCGGTACTACTTCACGTACAGCGGCGGTGAGGTCCTCGAGTTCCGCGGCGACGACGACGTCTGGGTCTATATCAACGGCAAGCTCGCGGTCGACATCGGCGGCGTCCACGGCGCGGTCGGCGACTCGGTCACGCTGACCCCCACGGTGGCGACGGCGCTCGGCCTGACGGTCGGCGGCATGTACGAGCTCGATCTGTTCCAGGCCGAGCGGCACACCAGCGAGAGCAACTACAAGCTCACGCTGCGCGGCTTCGAGAAGAAGAAGACGTCGTGCGTCGCCAAGTGCGGCGACGCGATCAAGACGAAGAACGAGGCGTGCGACGACGGCGTGAACACGGGCGGCTACGGGAAGTGCGCGCCTGGTTGCGTGCTCGGCCCGCGCTGCGGGGACGGCGTCGTGCAGTCCGATCAGGGCGAGCAGTGCGACGACGCGAACCTGGTGAGCAGCGACGGCTGCTCGTCGACCTGCAAGACGGACGCGGTCATCCCGAAGTGAGCACCTGACCATGCGCAAACGGCAGGCGTCGATCGCGGACCACATCATGGAGGCGCAGGCACTCCTCGACGGGCGGTATCGTCTCGACAAGGAGATCCGCCGCTCGCCGACGACGACCATCCATCTCGCGACCCATCGCAACGGGTCGACGGCGTGGCTCAAGATGCCGCTGCTCGCTGCGCACGCGTCCCAGATCGCTCTCGAGGCGCGCATCGCGAACACCATCGGCTCGCCGCTGATCGTTCGCGACGACGGGACGACGCCGGACGGCATGCCCTACCTGATCCTCGATCCGCCGGCCGCCGAGCCGCTGAAGGACCTGCGCGCACGCGGCGCCGCAGGGGCGAAGACCGCGCTCGCGCGCGCGATGACGATCGGGGATGCGCTCGCGCGGGTCGTCGCCTCGATCCACGCGATCGGCTTCGTGACCGCCGGGCTCGCCGACGAGGACGTGCTCGTCTTCGAGAACGGTGACGTCGCGCTGCTCGACCTGCATGCCCTCACGCCGCTCACGCCGGCGGGCGTGGCGCTCGACGTCCAGCATCTGCTCCGCGCGCTCCGGGCGCTCACCTCCGAGGTCGCCGACCCCGGCTCGTCGCGGGCGGTGCTCGACGCGATGCTCGCCGGCACGTACGCGGACGTCGCGGCTGCCCAGGCCGGCTGGCGCGCCGCCTCTCCGGACCCCATCGTCGCGCCGGTGCGCGGCTCGGGAAGCTTTCCGGATCTCGGGCCGCCGAGCTCCGCGCGGCTGTCGAGCCATGACACGCCCCTCGCACTGACGCTCGGCGAGCACCCCGAGCCCCCGCCGGAGTCGAGGCCGATCGAGGAAGGATCGATGATCGGGTACCTGCGGAGCGCGAAGGCGCCCTCGGTGGCGCCGCCGCCCGTCCGCAACCGGCCCGTGATGTACGACCCGCTGTCGAAGACGGGCGACGTTCCGCGCCTCGTGCAGGCCACGAGCCGCGCGCACCCGGAGCCCGCTCGCCGGTCGCGGAACGCGGGGCTGCTGGTCGCCGCGGTGGGGGCGCCGCTGCTCGCCCTCGCGATCACCGCCGCGGTCATCGTCACGCGCGAAGCCGCGCCCGATCACGTCGCCGCTGCCGCCACCCTCACCGCGGGGCCCGCGCCGAGCGCCAGCGCGGCCGTCCGCATCGTGCCGCCGGCGAACGAGGGAACGGCCGCGCCCTCCGCTCCTGCCGTGCCTGCGCCCCCTGCCCTCCCCGAGGCGGTCGCCGAGGAGCTCGAGGACACCGCGACCCTGAGCACGCAGAACGCGCCGCCGGGCCGCGAGGTGCTGCTGGACGGCAAGCCCGTCGGCAAGACGCCGCTCGAGGGCGCCTCGGTCCCGTGCGGCAGGCATCTCTTGCAGATGAACGCCGGCGCGCCGAAGCAGCCCGTCGACCTGCCGTGCGGCGGGCTCAGGACCGTGAGGTACGACGCGAAGGGGCACTGGGCGCTGAAGTAGCGCCCGCGCCGGGAGGGCTCACAGCCCGGAGCACACCGCCGGCAGCTGACGGCCGGCGAGCATCCCCTTCACCGCGCCGAGCTCGGGCGCGTTGCCGTTCGGGCCGGCGGCCTGGACGAGCGCCGAGCACTGCGCGCCGGCGGCGATGATCATCCCGCCCTCCGGCGAGGGGCCGAGGCGCTTGCCCTCGGCGGTGATCGCGGCGCAGCACTGCGCGAGGCGCGCGAGGCTATTACTGCCCCCGGTTCCGCCGGTGGCCTTCAGCCCGGGGTCGGTGATCGAAGCGTAGAGCCGCGTCTCCTCGAAGTCCGGGCAGCCGTTCGCGAACGTCCGGCATCCGGCGCAGGTGAGCGCGCCGTTCGCGTCGCGGCACACGCGCTGCCCGGCGCAACCCGCCGGCGTGACGTCGACCGCGCCCTCGTTCGAGCGCACGCACGTGGCGCCGGCCTTGCGGTACCGAGGGGTCTCGGGCGACACCTGGTCGGCAAGGGTGACGCTCGCCGTCTCGTTCGCCTTCCGTAGGCCGACCGCGTCGACGTACGTGAGGTTGGTGACGCCGAGCGCCGGGACCGAGCCGCACGACGGGGTCACGAGCTGCGCGACCGGCTCGGTGCACTGCGCGTCCTTGTAGACCCCCTCGAAGGTCCAGGCCGGGATGGGCGCGAGCGAGCAGCCCGTGCACTGCGAGAGGTCCGTGGTGGCGCCCGCCTCGGCCGCGACCGGTCCGGACGCGTCGGCGACGACGAGCCCCGTGCCCGGCTTGTTCTTGTCGGTGTTGCAGGCGGTGACGGTCACCGACGCGAGCGCGAAGGCCGCGACGATCCCGAACGCGGAGCGGAGGGACGGACCATTCATCATGGCTGCGACCCTACGCGAACGGCCGCCTCACGCGAAGCCGGTTTCCCGCGCGCTGGGATCGGGCGCCGCGGACGCAGCGCTCCCGACGGGCCCCGGCAGCTCGTGGACGGTGAGGCTCGCGGCCGGGATCGCGGCACGCGCGAGATCGACCATCCGCGCGTGGTGGGTGAAGAAGAGGACCTGCATGTGCCCCGCGACCTCCCCGATCACGGTGAGCGCGGCCTGCGAACGCTCGTCGTCGAACTGCACGAGGAGATCGTCGAGGACGAGCGGCATCGGGTCGGCGAGCTCCGCGTAACGGAGCAGGCTCGCGAGCCGCAGGCCGAGGTGCAGCTGATCGCGCGTGCCCTCGCTGAGGCCGGCGACGTCCACCTCCACGCCCCTCCGCACGCAGCGGAGCGCCGCCTTGTCCTTGTCGTCGTAGCCGGCGCGCACCCCCTCGAAGTGGCCGAGCGTGAGGCGCGCGAAGAGCTCGGAGGCCTTCGTGAGCAGCGGCCCCTGGTTCTCCGCCCGGTAGCGCTCGATCTCGCGGGAGAGGAGCGTCGCTGCCGCCCGCGCACGCACGTAGCGTTCGAGCTCGGCGCGGGCGCGGGCGAGCGCCTCCTGCGCGCGGGCCGCCGATTCGGCCGCGCCGGAGTCGCCGCGCAGCTGCTCGAGGCCGACCTCGAGGCGGGCGACCAGCTGCGTCTCCGTCCTCACGCGCTCGTCGAGCTCGTCGAGGCGCGCGTCGGCCTCTTCCACCGCCTGGGCCGCCAGCTCGGGCGAGGCGGCGAGCGCCGCGATCTCCGGCGGGACGTCGGCCTCGTGCATCTCGGCGAGCTGCTGCTCTGCGTCGGCGAGCTGCTCGGCGGCAGCGAGGGCGCGCGCGCGCCTCGCGACGAGCTCACGCGCGGCGTCTGCCGCGGGTAGCCCGACGAGGTCCGGGGCGACGGCCGCGGCGGTGGACGCCGCCTGCTCCTCGAAGGCGGCGATCGCCTCCGTCGCGGCGACGAGCGCGGCCTCGTGCTGGGCTCGTTCATCGTCCAGCGCGAAGAGCTCCCGCAGGGCATCGATGGCGCGCGTCACCTCGTCGGCGTCCGCCTCCTCGCCGAGGCCGAGGGGCGTCAGCAGCTCGGCGAGCCGCGCGCGCGTCTCGTCGAGGACCGCCTCGTCCCGTGCGATGCTCTGGCGACGCTCCTCGAGCTGCGCTTCGAGCTTGGCCACGGCGCTGGCGCTCGCCGCGCTCGCCTGGCGGGCGGCGTCGGCGCGCGACCTCCGGACGGAGGCAAGGTCCACGAGCTCGGCGAGCGGCCGCGCGTGTGTGCCGGCCGGCTCCCCGAGCGCCTCG
>JAQBQL010000206.1 GCA_028287035.1 Labilithrix sp.
GAGAGCTGCGGCAGGTAGTGGCGAACGCTGCGGATGAAGAACCGCTCGCCCGCAGGAAAGAGGAGGTTCACCGCGTTCGCGACGTTCGTGGCGGCGCGGCTGTCCGCGAACCAGAACCGGGGAACGCCGGAAAAAGCGACTTTGGGCGCGCGCATCTTCGGGATGTCCATGACAGGGTCTCCTTGCTGACTCTTGTTCAATAGCGCCTATTGAACGGAAGTCAACATCCCGCCGACCACGGCGCGGCGCGCGAGAGCCGCTCCTCGCGTGGGCGATCCTCTATGCTGCCGCGGGTTGAAGGCCGCCCGTGCCCCCCGCGTTCGTCTCGATGTCGAGGAGCGGCGCGCCCAGCTCGTCGACCTCGGGCTCGCGGAGTTCGGGGACAAGACGTACGACGACGTCTCGATCGACTACATCGCGACCCGCGCCGGGATCTCGAAGGGCCTCCTCTACCACTACTTCCCGAACAAGCGGGCGTTCTACGCGGCCATCATCGCCGAGGCGGCCGGCGAGGTGCTCGCCTGCACGGAGACGGATCCGTCCCTGCCCCCGCTCGACCGGCTGCACGGCGCGATCGACGGGTACCTGAGCTACGTGCGCGAGCACGCGACGGCGTACGCCACGCTGCTGCGCAGCGGCATCGGCGTCGACCCGGCCATCGCGCGCATCGTCGACCACACGCGCACGAAGCTCCTGTCGCGCTTGACCGACGGCCTCGCCCCCGAGCTGCTCGGGTCGCCGCGCGCACGCCTCGCGCTCCGGGGCTGGATCGGCTTCGCCGAGGCGGTGAGCCTCGGGTGGTCCGAGGCGATCTCCGCCGGTGACGAGGCGCCGTCACAGCGCGAGGTGATGATGCTCCTCGAGAGCGCGCTCCTCGACGTGGTGCGGTCGGTCACGCCCTCGGTATGAGGGCGCGCGGCGTCACGTGACGAGCGGCGCGCTGTCGGGCGCGGGCGCCGGCGCCGAGGGCCGGGCCGAGCCGCGCAGCATGGCGAGGGCCCGACGCGCCGCCTCGACGGTGATGTCACGGGCCTCGACGATGATCGCCGCAACGCTCTCGACCTCACCGCCCTGCCCGCCCGCCGCCAGCGCGACGGAGCGCGCGTGGAGCGCCATGTGCCCGCGCTGGATGCCGTCGGTGGCGAGGGCGCGCACCGCAGCGAGGTTCGAGGCGAGGCCCACCGAGGCCGCGACGGCCGCGAGCTGACCGGCCGACTCGATACCGGCGATCTCGAGCGAGAGCCGCGCGCTCGGGTGGACGCGCAGCGTGCCGCCGACGGTCCCGAGCGCCAGCGGAACCTCGAGGAACCCGGAGAGCACGTCGGGAGACGCGGGATCCCGTCGCCAGATCGACAGTGGGGCGTAGCGGCCCGAGCGCGCCGCGAACGCATGGGCGCCGGCCTCGACCGCGCGCCAGTCGTTGCCGGTCGCGATCACGACGGCGTCGATGCCGTTCATGATCCCCTTGTTGTGGGTGGCGGCGCGGTAGGGATCGAGCTCCGCGAAGCGTGAAGCGTTGACGATGCCGTCGATGACCGCGTCGCCATCCATGTCGTCCGTCGCGAGCACGCTCGCCGGGACGCGGCAGCGCACGCGCACGCAGCGCTTGTCACAGAGGTTCGACAGGATGCGGAGGCCCACCTTGCCGCGTGCGAGGACCGCGAGCCGGTCGGCCACCGCCTCGGCGACGGTGTTGATGAGGTTCGCGCCCATCGCGTCGCGGCAGTCGACGATGATGTGGACCGCGATCATCGCGTCCGAAGCGTCACCGAGCACGCGAACCTCGATGTCGCGCGCGCCGCCGCCGCGGTTCACGAGGCCGGGCACCGAGCGGTCGGCGCGGGCGAGGATCTCCTCGCGCGCCGCCAGGATCGCCTCCGCTGCGGCCGCGGTGTCGGCGACCTGGATCAGCTGGATCTGGCTGATCATCAGCGGCGCGTCGATCTCGACGGTGAAGCCGCCGCCGGCCCGCACCATCTTCGCGGCGTTCGACGCAGCGGCGACGACGCTCGGCTCCTCGACGACCATCGGCACGACGTGGTCCTGCCCGTTGACGCGCACGTTCAGCGCGACGCCGTAGGGAAGACTGTAGGTGCCGAGCACGTTCTCGACGAACTTGTCCGCGGTCTCCGCCTCGAGACCGCCGTGCTCGAGCGCGCGCGCGATGGCCTCGCTGTCGACGCCGGTGGCCTCGCTGACCAGCTTGCGCCGCTCGGCGACGGTCACCTTGTAGAAGCCGGGGAGCTGGGAGGTTCGATGATTCGAGGTGCGCTTCGTCATGACGTAGGGGCGTGCTCGTGGTGCGCTCCGCCGGAGGTGGCGGAGACGTCCTGCGAGAGGGCCCTCACTCCTTTCTCGTCCACGCTGAGATCGATCGCGAAGAGACCGAGCGCCCGGGCACGCTCCTGGAACGCGGCGCTCGGCGGGGCGCTTCCCGCGAACACGGCGACGTCGCCGCCGCCCGCGCCCGAGACGCAGAAGGCGGCGTCCTCGGCGGCGGCGAGGCCCTCGAGCACCTCGAAGCCGGCCGGCACGATGGGCGCCCCCGAGGCGGCGCCGAGCGCGGCGAGGCCACGCGCGGCGCGGCGCATCGCGCCCACGAAGCCGACATGATCACCGCGGCGCACCGCGACGGCGGCGTCGGCGGCGACGGCCGAGAGCTCGCCGAGGAGCGCTCCGTGCTCGGCCGGCGACCGCCGCGCGAGCCCATCGACGAGCCCGCGCAGCTCCGAGGTGCGCGCGCTGGCCGCGCAGGCAAAGACCGTCAGCACGGTGCCGGGCGGCAGCGCGCGCGCGGTCGGCACCCCGCGCTGGTACTCGAGGACGCCCCCGTACGTGCTCGCCGCGACGTCGACCCCGCTGCCTCCGCCCTGCGCGACCGCGTGGGCTGCGTAGGCGCGCTGGAAGAGCGAGGCGCGCGCCGCGGCGTCGTCGAGCCGGGCCCCGTCGCGGACGTCGATCGCGGCGAGCGACGCGACCAGGATCGCGGCGCTCGCGCCGAGCCCGAGCTTCCGCGCGCCGACGAAGAGCGAGGACGCGTCAACGTGCGGGGCGATCACGCCCTCGCCGAGCGCGGCGCGCACCTCGGGCGTCGCGGTCGGCGCGGCCCGCGACGCGTCGGCATACGCCCCGCGGCTCGTCGCGACCACCACCGCCGGCGCCCCGGTGAGCACCGCGTAGGCGCCGGTGAGCACGAGCTTCCCGGGCGCGAACACGACGGTCATGACGACGCCTCGTCGACGACGCGCGCCGCGTCGCCGGGCACGGTCTCGAGGATGCGCAGCACGCCGGGGACGGCGCCGAGCGCCTCGCGCGCGCGGGCCACGTCACGCCTCTGGACGAGGCACTTCACGTGGGGGCCCGCGTCGACCGTCGCGTAGACGGCCATGCCTTCGTGACGGAGCTCGCGCACCTTGGCGATCGCCGCCAGCGTGGCGGGCGTGAAGTAGAGGATGCCGGCCCCGAGCGCGCACGCATGCATCGCGAGGGCGCTCCGCTCGGCGAGCTCGCCGACGCGGCGGAAGTCGCCCGCGAGCAGCGCCTCGCGGAGGTGCCGGTGCGAGGACGGGGCGTCGCCCACCCATGCCTCGTAGTACGGGCTCGTCTCCTGGGTGAGCCGCATGCCGTCCGTCGACGAGGTCGACTTCGCCTCCTCGGTGGTCACGCACACGAGCACGTGCAGGTCGAGCGCGCTGCCCGGAGCGACGGCCCGCGCGTCGCCCGCGGTCGGCACGTCGCCGCCATCGAGCTCCGCAAAGCCCCCGAACAGGCTGCGCGCGGCGCTCGCCGAGCTGCGGCGCGCGAGATCGGCGATCTCTTCGACCCGCCACGTCAGCCCGGCGGCGGTCACCGCGGCGAGGGCGAGGGCCGCGAACCCGGAGGCGCTCGACGCGAGCCCGCTCGCGGTCGGAAAGTCGTTGGCGCTGACGATGCGAGCACGGGTGCGCGTGCCGGCGGCGGTGCGGACGCGATCGAGCAGCTGGCTCGCCCGTGACTTGGCGCGCGTACCGGCCACGTCCTTGCCGTCGAGCACGAGCTCGTCGTCGACGAGCGTGTCGTCGAACGAGACCGTCGTCCTCGTGGTCATGCCGGCGAGGGTGACGGACAGCGAGGGGACCGCGGGGACGTTCCCCTCCCCCGCGCGCTTGCCCCAGTACTTGGCGAGCGCGATGTTCGGATGCGCGAGCACCGTCGCCGTGCGCCCGCCGTCGGCGCGGCCGCTCACAGGAGCCCCGCGAGCACATCGAGCTCGGCTTGGGTCTCGCGGGCCATCGTGCGCTCGGCCGACGCCGTGGTCCCGAAGCCCTCGAACCCGAGCGCCTTCCAGGCCGCGATCACCGCGGAGCCCTGCGCAGCGCTCTCGACGAGCGCGACCACGCACCCGCCGCCGCCGGCTCCGGTGAGCTTCGCGCCCAGCGCGCCTGCCGACCTCGCGCCCTCGCACATCTGCTCGATCTCCGGCGTGGAGAGAAAGAGGCCGGAGAGCAGCATCTGGTTCAGGTCCATGAGCTGTCCCACCGCGCGGTGGTCGCCGGCCTCGAGCGCGGGACGCGCGTTCTTCACGAGCGTGTGGATGGCGTCGAAGGTTCGCTGGGTCGCCTCGGGACGGCGCTCGCGCATGCGCGCCACCGCCTCGACCATCGCCTTCGTGCTCGAGGCGACGCCGCTGTGCCCGATGCAGAGCTGCATCGGCACGGGCAAGCGGACGCGCTCGATGACCCCCGTGGTCGAGCCCTGCGTCCGTGTAAAATGCACGCACCCGCCCTGGAGGGCGACGGCGGCGTCGATGCCCGAGGGATTGCCGTGGAAGACGCGCTCCCAGGCGGTGGCCGCGGCGGTCAGCGCCTCGGTCGAGGCCCGCGGGCTCGCAGCCCGGGCGACCGCGACGCCGAGCGCCGCCGAGCAGCCGAGGCCCCCGCCCGGAGGAAGATCGGCGTCGGCCTCGACCGCCAACGCGCCGACGGGGGCGAGCGCCGCCTCGCGCTGGCTGGCGCGGGTGACCGCGAGCAGGTCGCGAAAGGCGCGCGCCAGCGGAGGACCCTCGCCGTCCACGTCGTCGGAGACCGTCACGCCCCACGTCCGGACGTACAAGCTGCTCGGCAGCGGTCGTTCGCCGGGCCCGAGCTCGGGCCGAGCGCTCGCCTCCGCCCACGCGCCGCGCTCGATGCCGACCGCGAGCGCCGGCACGCCGTGCACGACGGCGTGCTCGCCGAAGAGGATCACCTTGCCGTGTGCGGTGCCGCGGCTCGTCATGACGCGCGCTCCCCGAGGGCCTTGACCGCCCCCGCGAGCCAGACCTGCGCCACGGACCCCTCGGGGAGCTCGAGCGACGCGAGCGCCGCCCGTGACTCCGCGAGCAGCTCCGCGACGCGCGCCTCGACGCGTGCGCGCGCCCCCACCTTCTCGATGGCGGCGGCGGCGCTCGCCACCTCGGCGTCGGTCGCGTCCGGACGTCCGAGCACCGACGCGAGCAGCGCCGCAGCGCCGGGATCCTTCTCCGCCTCGGTGACGAGGGTGGTGCGCTTGCCCTGGCGCAGATCGTTGCCGACCGGCTTGCCCGTGGCGCTCTCGTCACCGAAGACGCCGAGCACGTCGTCACGGAGCTGGAACGCGATGCCGAGCGGGCGGCCGTACTGCCCGAGCTGCGCGGCCTTCGCGTCGGAGGCGCCGGCGAGGCGAGCGCCGAGCGCGAGCGGGCCAGTCACCGTGTAGCTCGCCGTCTTGAGGCTGTGGATCAGCTCGACGCTCGGCGGCAAGCGGCCTCCCGGCTTCGCGATCATCGGCGAGATCTCGGCGAGCTGCCCGCTCACGACCTCCTCCTGGATGCGCGCGAACGAACGGGCGGCGGCGAGCACCCGCGCCTCCGGGACCGGCGACTCGAGGAGCGCCGCCTGGGCGTAGGCGTTGGCGAGATCCCCCGCGAGCACCGCCGCGGAGTCGCCGAGCCGGCGGCCGCCGAGCCGCTCCCGCAGCTCGACGTGGACCGAGGGTCCGCCGCGCCGCACGTCGTCATCGTCCATCCAGTCGTCGTGCACGAGCAGGTAGACCTGGAGGAGCTCCATCGCCACCGACGCGCTGCCCGTCGCCCGCAGCGCGGCCTCGAAGTCGACGCCCGCGGCGCCGCTGCTCGCCGCTGCGTACCCGGCGACGATCAGCGCCGCCCGCATGCGCTTGCCGCCGCGCAGCGCGAGCCGCTCGACCGCGGAGGCGGCTGCCCCGACCTCGTCACTGATGTCACGGGCCGCCGCGACGCGCGGACGGAGCCAGTCCCGGAGCTGCGCGTCGACGTGCGTGCGGACCGCGGCAAGCAGGCTCGTGAAGTCGGGCGGGGTCGACGCAGCCGATGCGGCGCGGGAGGAGGTTAGCGAGGGGTTCATCCGCGAAGGTCCATGCGCGATCGGGGACCTGACACAAGCGTCTTTCTAGGAGCACGACCGGCGCGCGTCAACGGGCGGTGCTATTATTTTGTCGTGCGAATCCGCGTGCTTTCAGTTTTCTTTGAAGAGTTTCTATAGCTTAGGCCGAGGCCCCGCGGCCGCGCTCGGAGCGTTGCGTCGACTCCTGATGTTAGGATGGCGGTCCGTGTCCGACGCGCCCCTTACCGAGTTCCACTGCCTCGTCGTCGAGGACTCACCGATGATGCGCCAGCTGCTCGTCTTCGCGCTCTCCCGCGTGAAGCAGCTGCGGGTCACCGAGGCCGACGATGGCGTCGACGGGCTCCGCAAGCTCGCGAGCGGACGCTTCGACATCATCCTCACCGACATCAACATGCCCATCATGGACGGGCTGAAGCTCGTGAAGCGCGTCCGGACCGACCCGGTCCACAAGGACGTGCCCATCGTGGTCATCACGACCGAGAGCGCGGAGGAGGACCGCCAGCGGGCGCTCGCGCTCGGCGCGAACGCGTACATCACGAAGCCCATCCAGGCACCGCAGGTCATCGCGAAGGTGAAGGAGCTCCTCGGGATCGAGGGCTGAACGCGCCATGGCAGCCGAGCCCCGCGCCGTGCACGTGAAGATCTGCGGCGTGACCACGCCCGCCGACGCGACCGCCTCGGTCATGGCGGGCGCGAGCGCGATCGGCGTGAACTTCGTGGAAGGAAGCCCGCGCTGCCTCGACGTCGCGCGCGCTCGCGCCATCGCCGACGCGGTGCACGCGCTCGATGCCCGCGGGCCGGACGGCGCCAAGGTGATCGTGGTCGGCGTGGTCGCCGATCTCTCGCTCGAGGCGATGCGCGCGCTCACCCGCGACGCGGGGCTCGACTGCCTCCAGCTCCACGGCAGCGAGCCCGACGACGTCCTCGAGGCCCTCCTGCCCCACGCGTACAAGGCGGTACGCATCGGCGACGCGAACGACGTGGCCGCCGCGCGGCGCGTCCCCGGCGAGTACCTGCTCGTCGATGCGAAGGTGCCGGGCGGCGCGCTCGGCGGCACCGGGCGCGCCTTCGACTGGAGCCTCGTGAAGGACCTCGTGCACGAGCGCCGGGTGACGGTCGCAGGCGGCCTCACCCCCGGGAACGTCGAGGATGCGGTGCGCACGCTACGGCCGTACTGCGTCGACGTCGCGAGCGGCGTCGAGAGCGCGCCCGGCGTGAAGGATCACGACCTCGTGGCCGCCTTCATCCGCGCCGCCCGCCGCGCCTGAGCCGCCCGGGTCAGGCGCCGGTGCCGAGATCGGTGCGCCGCATGATCTCCTGGCGCATGTCACGCACGTGCTCGATTCCTTCGAGCAGGACGTCCGCCGGGCACTGCCCGTGGCTGACGAGCTCCTCGAGCCGCGTGAGGTGTGCGCGCTCGGTCTTCCCGGACGGCGACAGGTGCTGGCGCCGCTCGAGGCCGCCGGCGGCGATCGCGAGCAGCTTCTCGGCGACCGGCTGGAGGGTCGCGCCGCGGAAGCGCGCGCCGAGCGCCTTCTGCCAGACCTCCTTGCGCGTCGCGTTCACCTCGTCGAAGGTCCAGTCGGCGGTCAGCGCCTCGGTCGCGGCGAGCGCCTTGTCGTCGTAGAAGATGCCCGTCCACAGCGCGGGCAGCGTGCAGGCGAGCTTCGCGCCCTGCGAGTCGGCTCCGCGCACCTCGATCGTGTTCTTGAGGCGGACCTCGGGGAACACCGTGTTGAGGTGGGTCTTCCAGTCGCCGAGCGTCGGCTTGTGGCCCTGGTAGCCGCTCTTCCAGAAGCTCCGGAACGTCTGTCCCGTGTTGTTGAACTTCTGCGTCCCGCGCTTGAACATGAACATCGGGATGTCGAGCGCCCACTCGACGTAGTCGACGAACTTGGCGCTCTTCTTCCACATCGTCTGGACGAGGCCCGAGCGGTCGTTGTCGACGTCGAGCCACACCTTCGCGCGCATGCTCTTGCCCCCGAACGGCTGGCCCTCGACGAACGGTGAGTTCGCGAAGAGGGCGGTCGTGAGCGGCGCGAGCTTGAGGGCCACGCGCATCTTGATGATGGCGTCGGCCTCGGAGTGGAAATCGTAGTTCGCCTGCACCGTGGCGGTGCGGAGCATCATGTCGAGCGCCAGGCTGCCCTTCGTCGGCAGGTACTCGCGCATCACCGGGTAGCGGGGCTTCGGCACCATCACGAAGTCCTCGCGTTTCGCGAACGGATGGAACCCGACGCCGAGCCACCGCACGCCCTCGCGCTGCGAGAAGTCCTCGAGCTCGGTCATGTGCCCGCGGAACTCGGCGCAGATCTCGTGGCACGTCAGGAGCGGCGCGCCGGAGAGCTCGAACTGGCTGCCCGGCTCGAGCGTGATGCTCGCCCCGTCCTTGAGGAGCGCGAGGAGCGGCGTGCCCTCCCCGTCGTCCTCGGGCGTCCAGCCCTTCGTCGCGGCGAGCTCCTTCATCAGCGCGAGGACGCCCTTGTCGCCCTCGTACGGGAGCGGGCTTCCATCCTCGTAGACGCCGAACTTCTCCATCTCGGCGCCGACGCGGAAGCGCTCGACCGGCTTCTCGGCCTCGTGGAAGAGGGCGAGGAGGTCGTCGTAGGACGTGATGAGCTTGTCGTTGGGGTCGTTGGTCGAGGCAGTCACGGGGAGCCTTGCAAAGGTCGCGTCAATTCCGGCCCGAGAGAGATGCCCCGCGCCCTAAAGCGGTTGCGTTATAGCCCCGATCCCCTCGCCTGCCGTGAGGAAAAACGAGAGAGTGGCCGGACGGCCGTCCACGATCGCGGATGTCACGTTGCCGCAACGGCCGGGCTCAGGCGCGCGCAGGACGCGGGCGCCGCTCGATCGTGGGCTTCGCGGTCTTCTTCCGGTCGAAGATGCGGACGCGGCGGACGAGGAGATCGAGCAGGTAGACCGCCAGCGCGGCCCCGATGAACCGTGACCAGAGATCCTGGTGGTAGCGGATGGTCTCCCCCGCCGGGTCGAACACCTGCTTCGGGTCAGGATCGACCCGGCCGCCCGTGATCTGGGCGGTGCGCGACAGCGTCACGAGGTCGGGCGCGAGCGCGAGGTACTCGCGCGGGTACGGGTTCGTCACGTGCCCGAAGCTCTCGGCGACCTGCACGTTCTTCGTGCCGCCCTTGCCGTCGTCGGCGCTCTTCTCGAGCGACGCGTGGAGGATGAACGAGCCGAACCGCTCGAGGGGGAAGTCCGACTCGTAGCGACCGGGCGCGGTCTGCTTCATGGCGAGCTTGCGGGTCTCGCCGTTCGGCTGCGGGCCCTGGACGGTGAGCTTCGCGTCGAGACCGTTCTGGAACCGGTCGTCGCCGCCCACCGCATCGATCGACGCCTTCACGTGGCCGGTCGCCGCGTCGATCTCGGCGCGCATGTCGAACTGCTGGCGCTTCTTCTGGCGCATGTGCTCGCGCACGAGCTGCCCCCAGAACTGCCCGTAGCCGGGCCAGCGCAGCCACTCGACGGCCCACAGGTTCTTGACGTCGCTCGTCCACGCCAGTGACCAGCCGAGCCCCACGTGCCAGCGCGCGAGGATCGGCTCCGCCACCTCGCTCTGGAGGATCTCCTGCGCGGGGGGCGGCTTCATCTTCGTCGCGACGTACCCGTGGAGGAAGGGCGCCGACGCCATGTCGATGCCGCGGAGGAAGTCGGCCGGGGACGTCACCTTGGGCTGGAAGTACTCCTCGACGGCGGCGTTGCGGCTCACCATCTCGGTCTCGCGCGTGAACACGCGGGGCAGCGACTGCGGATCGGCGACCTTGTAGAAGCGGCCGCCGCCGCCGTCGGCGATCATCCGGAGCAGCGCCTCGTCGATGCCGGCTCCCAGGCCGACGGAGGACGCGGTGATCCCCTCGGCGGCCATCGCCTGGATGAGATCGCGGATGCCGTTGTGCGGCGCCTGCCCGTCGGTGAGGAGGATGACGTGCTTGCGCCGGGCGCGGGTGACGGTGAGCGTCTGGTACGCGGCGTCGAGGGCCGCGAAGATCTCGGTGCCGCCGCCGGCCTGGATGCGCGCGATGTCGCCCTGGATGCGCGCCCGGTGCTTGGCCGGCGTCATCCGGACGATCCGCGTGGGCGACGAGTCGAAGGCGATGACCTCGATGAGGTCGTCGGAAGCGAGCGTGTCGGCGGTCGCCTTTGCCGCGGCCTTCGCCATCTCGATGGGCAGCCCGCTCATCGACCCGGAGCGGTCGAGCACGAGCACCATCGCGACCTGCGGCTCGTCGCGGCGCTTCTCGGCATCCATGCGGACCGGCAGGATCCGCTCGATCGTGGTGTGGGCCCAGCCGCCGAGGCCGAACCCCGCCTCGCCGCCGGCGAAGAGGAAGCCGCCGCCGAGGTCGCGCACGTAGCTCTCGATCGCGTCCTGCTGGGTGAGCGACACCGCCTCGGCGGGCGCGTCCGAGAGGATGACGAAGTCGTAGCGTTCGAGCTCGCGGATCGACGAGGGGATCTCGCGCGGCCCCCGGACGTCGACGTCGAGCTCCTGCGCGGAGAGCGCCGCCGAGAGGTAGCTCGCGCGCGCCGTGTTGCCCTCGACGTAGAGCACCGAGGGCCGCCCCGGCACCGCGACCGACACCGCGAAGCGATTGTTCTCCTTGAAGCGATCCTCGGGCAGATCGCTGAGATCGAGCGCGTACGTCACCTCGCCCGCGACGCGGACGACGCTCTTGAAGGTGACGTCGTTGTCGCCGGGCTGGAGGTCGAGCGTGCGCACGCCGTCGAGGCCGTTGATCGCCTCGCCCTGCTTGAGGGTGGCGCGGACCTTCTGGGGACGGCTCGAGAAGATGCTCGCGTGGATGTTGAAGGGCTCGCCGACCCGCACCTTGTCGGGCAGGCGCAGATCGCGGAGCGCGACCTCGCCCGGGACGGGGCGGTGGTACGGCACCGTGAAGATCTTCACGCCGAACTCGCGCGAGCGGTTCGCCTCGGCGAGCACGTCGCCGTCGGTCTGGACGCCGTCCGTGAGGAGGACCGCGCGGCGCAGGTAGCCGGCGGGGTACTGGCCGTAGGCGAGCTGCAGCGCGCTCGCGAGGTCGGTGGCGGCGCCGAGCCCGGTGCGCTGCTTGGCGGCCTCGGGGGATCCGGCGGGGACGTCGTGACGCTCGAGCGCCGGCGCCTCCTTGGCGTCGTCCGCCAGGGGGACGACGCGCGGCCGCTTGGCGAACGTGATGACGCGCACGAGCGCGTCGGCGGGCTTCTGCTGGAGCCCCTTCGTGATCTCCGCGCGCGCATCCTCGACCGCCGCGTCCGGCACCGACTCCGAGACGTCGACGAGGTAGACCGTGCACACCTTCTGCGTGGTCGCGGTGCGCGCCAGCCGCGCCAGGCCGAGCGCCAGCAGCGCGACGAACGCGACGCGCAGCACGGCCGACAGGATGCGCTGCGGCCAGGGCAGATCGGCGAGCGAGCGGCCGATCATCCAGAAGAAGAAGGGCGCGAGGAGCGCGAGGCCGAGCATCTTCGGCGCGAGCAGCTCGTAGTCCGTGCCGCTCCGGTTCCACGTCAGGGTCGCCGCCGCCGGGTGGAGCACCGCCTTCCAGTAGACGTAGACGCCGATCAGGCCGATCAGGCTGCCCACCGCCGCGAAGGCGACGCGGCTCCGGTCGACGGGACGGCGCGCCCGGAGCGCCAGGCCGACGTCAAGCAGCGAGCGGGCCAGCGTGGCGACGCATGCCGCGCCCACGAGGAACGTCACGTAGAGCTCGGGCGACAGCCACGGGAGCAGCCGGTGCCCGATCAGCCACCCGGCGACGGCGAGCGCGGTGAGGACGAGCGCGGTGACGAGACGACGCCGGCTCATACCGTGATCCTCCGGTGGTAGGTGACCCACTCGATGGCGGTCAGGAGGATGGCGGCGAGCAGCAGGTAGATCCAGATCTCGCGGCGCACCCCGATCTGGAACGCCGAGAGCGCGCCCGCCTTCTTGCCGTCGATGACGAGCTCGCGCGCGGGCTCGATGGCGCTCTCCTCGGCGTCGAGCAGGTTGGCGGCGAAGGACCCCTTCGTCGCCGGGGGCCCGCCGCTCGCCGGCTCGGCGCCCTCGCTGCCGGTCAGCTCGTAGAACCCGGCGCGCTCGCCCAGGTAGACCGCACGCCCCTCGTGGACGGGCACCGTGACCTCCGCGCCGTCCGGCATCTTCAGCTTGGCCTGGCCGCTCGTCGACACCACGGGGACGCGCCAGACGTCACCCGTGCGGAAGCTCGAGATGTACTGGGCGTCCTCGTCCGTGAACCAGTTGATGCTGTTGAGGAGCACGAGCGGCCACGCGACGCGGAGCGGCAGATCGCTGTCCCGCGTGTCGAAGCCCATGGCCACGAACTTCGCGCCGCCGCGCTGCCCGGCGACGAGCAGCGGCCCCTCGGCGCTGGCGCCGACCACCTTGTCGCCGGGCTCGGGCACCAGCTTGTGGGCGCGGGCGATGTTGACGTCGTCGAGCGCCGTCCAGCGGACGATCGGGTGCTTGCGATCGATCTTGTCGAACCCCGGGCTCTTCATCTCGCCCTCGACCTTCACCGGGGAGCCGGGGCCGCGCGGGTCGAGGTAGATGGCGTTCGTGCGCGGCATCGTCGCCGGCGTCGAGCCATCGAAGATGATGACGTCCTGCTTCGCGCCACTCGGGGCGATCTTCTCGACGTAGTCCCGCGGCGAGACGACCTGCACCTCGAGGTACTCGTCGAGGAGGAGCGCCGCCTCGAGGTACGTGTTGCCCGGCGAGACGACGAGCACCTTGGCGCGCCGGCGCTCGGGCAAGAGCGCATAGGCGTGATCGTCGGCGGGGAGCGCGTCCTTGCTGCCGGGGAGCGGCGCGATCTTCGCCTCGAGTGTCTTGCTGGCGCCGGAGAGGTTCGGGTAGAAGCGCGGCAGGCGCTCGCCGGGCTTGAGGCGCAGCTTCGTGAGGTCGACGACCGCGCCGTCGCCGAGGAGCGACAGCTCGATGTCCTCCTGCTCGGGCCCGGTGTTCGTCACCTCGAGCATCACCTCGTACCGGCTCTTGTCGAGCGGGTAGCGGCGAACGGAGAAGGCGGTGATGCCCACGTTCCGCGCCTGCGATCCGATGGGGACGTACGTGAGCTTCACGTCGTCGGGGATGTGCACCTTGCCGGCGGAGTCGACCGCCTCGCCCAGCCGCCCGTCCGACACCACGACGATCTCCGCGTTCGAGAGGCCGCGCAGCGAGTCGGTGGCGAACCGGAGGGCCCGCGGAAAGTCGGCGCGCGCGTCGGTCGCCTTGATCGCGTCGAGGGCGCGCTCGAGCTCCGAGGTGTCGCCGCTCATCGGGCCGAGCGGCGTGATCGCCGCATCCATCTGCGCCACCAGCATGCGGTCGGAGCCGCCGAGCCCGCGGATGACGCGCTTGATCTCGTCCTTGGCTGCGGCCATGCGGGTCGAGCCGGCATCGGTCGCCTGCATCGAGGCGCTCGCGTCCACGAGCACGACGAGGTTCTTGCCGCCCTTCGTGACGAGCGCCTCGGCGCGCGGATCGCCGAGCGCGATCGCGAGCAGCGCGAGGAGCGCGAGCTGCACGAGGAGCGAGAGCAGGCGCTTCAGCCGCGAGAAGAGGCTCGTCGCCTCCTTGTCGCGCAGGATCCGCTCCCAGAGCTTCGAGAAGGGCACCGCCACGGTGCGCCGCCGCAGCTTGAGGATGTAGAGCGCCGTCGCGAACGCGGCAGCCGCACCGAAGACGGCCGCGACCTGCAAGGGCGACAGGAAGGCGAAGTTCAACGGAGGAACCCTCCCCGCCGGAACACGCGGAGGATCAGCTCGTCGAACGGGATCCCGACGTCGGCCTGGATGTAGGGCACCTGCTTCGACGAGCAGAAGCGCTCGATCTCCGCGAGGTACTCGCCGTAGACCTGCTCGAACCGCTCGAGCACACGGGCCGTGACCGTGACCTCGCGCTCGTCACCCGTCTCGCAGTCGTAGAGGAGCACGTCGCCCGCGAGCTTCGGCTTGCTCTCCGTCTTGTCGACGATGTGCACGACGAACGGATCGAACTTGTTGTACCGCAGCACGTTGATGCCGCGCTCGAAGCCGTGCGGATCGTAGAGATCGCTGGCGAGCACGACGAGGCCGCGCCGCTTGTTCTGGGCGACGAACGACTTGAGCGCGTCCTCGAGGTTCGTCGTCCCGTCCGCCTGGAGGCCGGTGAGGAAGCGGAAGACCTTGAAGATGCGTGCCTTGCCGCGGGTCGCGGGCATGCGCGAGAGCACCTTGTCGTTGGTCGACACGATGCTCACGCGATCGAGGTTGGCGAGGCCGACGTAGGCGAGCGCCGCCGCCACGCGCTTCGCGTACCGGAGCTTCGCGCCGTCGCCGAACGCCATCGAGGAAGATGCGTCGACGATGAAGTAGATGGCGAGATCCTCCTCTTCCTCGAAGAGGCGGAGGAGAAGGCGATCGAAGCGCTGGTAGATGTTCCAGTCGAGGTAGCGAAAATCGTCGCCCGGCTGGTACTCGCGGTGGTCGGCGAACTCGACGCCGGCGCCGGTCTTCTTCGTGCGTCGCTCGGCGCGCATGCGGCCGGCGAACGCCCGCTTGCTCACGAGCGCGAGGTAATCGAGCTTCCGCTGGAAGTCGTCGTCGAACAGGTCCTCGTCGCGCGCGGTTTTCGCGGCGCTCTTGCCGGTCCGGCCGAGGACGGCGTCAAGAAAGCCCAACCCGGGCCTCCGCCTTCCCGGTCTTCGCTTCCGGGATGACGCCCAGGATCGCGTCGACCACCTGATCGGTCTTCATGCCCTCGGCCTCGCCCTCGAAGTTGAGGAGGACGCGGTGGCGGAGGGCCGGCAGCGCGACCGCGCGCACGTCGTCGACGGAGGCCGCGAAGCGTCCCTCGAAAAGGGCGCGGATCTTCGCGGCGAGCAGCACGGCCTGCGCGCCGCGCGGCGAGGCGCCGAAGCGGACGAAGCGCTTGCAGAGATCGGGCGCGTCGGGCCCGTCGGGGTGCGTCGCCTGGATGACGCGGATCGCGTAGTCCTGCACGTGGCGCGCGACCGGCACGCGGCGCACGAGCGCCTGCATGCGCAGGATGTCCTCGCGCGCGAGGACCGGCTGGCGTTCGTTCCGGGCGGCGCCGGTGGTGAGATCGAGGATGGCGTGGAGCTCCTCGCGGTTCGGGAACGGCACGTGGAGCTTGAAGAAGAAGCGATCGAGCTGGGCCTCGGGCAGCGGATACGTGCCCTCCATCTCGAGCGGGTTCTGCGTGGCGAGCACGACGAAGGGCTCGTCGAGCACGTGCGTGCGCTTGCCGACCGAGACGCGATGCTCCTGCATCGCCTCGAGGAGCGCCGACTGCGTCTTCGGGGTGGCGCGGTTGATCTCGTCCGCGAGCACGATGTTCGCGTAGATCGGGCCCTTCCGGAACTCGAAGACCTTCCCGCCCTGCGCCGTGTCGTCGATGACCGTCGTGCCGAGGATGTCGGCGGGCATCAGGTCGGGCGTGAACTGCACGCGCGAGAACTGGAGCGAGAGCGCCTCGGCCAGCGTCTTCACGAGCATCGTCTTGCCGAGGCCGGGCACGCCCTCGAGCAGCGCGTGGCCGCCGGCGAGGAGACACATGAGCACGCCGTCGACGACGACGCCGTTGCCGACGATGGTCTTCGCGATCTCGTCCTTCAGGGTCTTGATCGAGCCGCGAAACGCGTCGACCTCGCCGCGGACATCCTCGGATTCGCTCATGATGATTCTTCTCTCTCTTCGCTGTTCGGAGGGGCTGCTCGAGCCCGTCGCTAGTCTGCCGAGGGCGGCGCCGGGGCGGCCGAGCCGCCTTCGTCGCGCGGACGAATGAGCTGGAAGTAGCGCTTCACGTAAAACCGGTAGCCGCCCGGGATCTCGTCCTTGTCGAGCGCCTCTTCCGCGACCGTGTGGTACTCGCGGTAGACGCGCTGGTAGCCGCGCGAGGCGAAGCCGCGCTCCGCCGCGCCGAGGATGACCTCGCTGCGGCTGCCGCCCTGGCCGGTGTCCTGCCCCTGCTGCTGCGCGTCCTGCACGCCCATCTTCGGGTTGGTCGCGCCGCCCTGCACGTTGGAATCGTGGCCGTGGCCGTAGCCGGGGCCCTTCTGGCCGCCCTCACCGCCCTGGCCACCTTGACCCTGGCCCTGACCCTGGCCCTGGCCCTTCGCGATCATCAGGAGCTTCTCGCCGTTCGGGCCGACGATCCACGTCTCGCCGCCCTTGCCTCCCTGGCCCTGGCCTTGGCCCTGGCCCTGCCCTTGGCCCTGCCCCTGCCCCTGACCCTGGCCTTGGCCCTGCTGACCCTGACCCTGACCCTGGCCCTGCTGGCCCTGGCCCTGGCCGTTGCCGGCCTGCTGGCCCTGCCCGTCCTGGCCCTGACCGTCCTGCTGACCCTGGCCCTGCTGGCCCTGACCCTGCTGCTGGCCCTGGCCCTGCTGGCCGCCCTGCCCCTGCTTGCCCTGCGCGCGCTGCTGGAACTGGCGGAGCCGCGCCATCTGACCCTGACCGCCCTGCGACTGCTGGCGCATCATCTCGCGGAGCTCCTGGAGCTTCTGGCGGAGCTGCTCCTTCTCCTCCTGGGTCATCTCCTGCTTGGCCATGCGGTTGAGATCCTGGGCGGCGTCGTCCAGGTCCTGCGCCGACGCGCCCATGTCCTTCAGGAGATCCTCGGCGGCCTTCTGCAGCTCGCGGTCGAGGCGATCGAGCTCGCGCTGCGTCTTCTGCTGCTGCTCGCTCTCGCGATCGAGCCGTTCGAGCTCGCGCTCCTTCTTCTTGAGGAGGCTCTTCTCTTCCTCGCTCTGCGCGCCGCCGTCGGGCTGCTTCTGTTTCTGCTTGAGGAGATCCTGCTTCAGCTCCTCGCGCCGCTGCGCGAGCGACTCGGCGCGCTTCGCCTGGTCCTCGCCGGCCTTCTTCAGCGCGTCGCGCATCTTCTCGAGCTGCGCCTTGTCGACGCCCTTGCCCTGCTCGCGGAGCTTCTTCGCGAGGTCGGCCATCGCCTTCTCGGCGGCGCTCAGGTTCTTGTTCTCGAGCGCCTCGCCGGCGGGCTTCGTGAGCTCGCTCTTCTTCAGCTCCTCGCCCATCCTGCGGAGGGCCTCTTCCATCGCCTTTGCGTCGGCCTCGCGGCCTTGCATCAGCTTGTCCTCGAGCTGCTGCATGCGCCGGAAGGCGTCGGTGCGGTCGAGTCGCTTGTTCGCGAGATCCTCGATGAGCTGGTTGAACTCCTGCGTCGCGGCCTTTGCCTCGTCGGTCTGGAGGCGCTGGTCGACCTCGCGGAGGAACTCGCGCATGGCGTCGAGATCGTCGGCGGTCACGTCGACCGCGTCGATGGTGCGCGCGGCGTAGACGGGCACGTGCTTGCGGAGCTCGAGGCCGGCGGTCACGCCAAGCGCGAGGAGCAGCGCCGCCGCGACCGGCCACTCGCGAGGGACGACGGCGGGGACGGCGCGACGCGCATCGACCGCGCTCGCCTTTTCCACGGCATCCTCGATGGCCGCCTCCATGAACGGCGTGCGCTCGGCGGCGGGGAGCTCGCTGAAGGAGAGCGCGCTCGAGAGCCGGTCGGCGAGGCCGTGGAACCGGTCGAGCGTGACCGCCCCGATGCGCCGCGGGAGCCGGCGCGCGAACGCCAGCGCGGCGACGACGAGGACCTGGAGCCCGCACGCGGCGAGGAGGAGGCGCGCGCTGCGTTCCCCGAGGTGCCCGGTCTTCCGCAGCACGAGCACGACGATCGCCGCCGCGAGCCCGGCGACGAGCGCCTGCAGGCCGGCCGCGATCGCGCGGTTGACGCGAAGCCGCCGCTCGGCGCGCAGCGCCTGCCGTTCGATCGCCGCGATCGCGTTCATCGGTCGCACCATCGGTTGGGACGTTCGGCCCGTGACAAAGTTCCCTTGCACGTCGTTTGCGGAGGCCTCTCGCCCGAACGGCGAAGGCGATCCCGCGCTTCCAGCGTAGCAGCGTCCGCGCGGACGGGGGCGGACCGAACGGCTCGCCGTGGACGCTTACGCGCGAGCCCGCCGATTTCATTCCCCGGGCCCTCGTCGGTCACTCTAGGATGCGGCTCCCGTGACGGCTTCGCGCGCGACCCTCCCCGACGCACCCAAGGTCGAGCTCGAGAAGGTTGCCGAGACGCGCGAGGGCGAAGGCGGCTTCCTCTTCCTCCGGCGCACGTCGCTCCGCACGCGCGGCAGCGACGCGACGTTCCCGTATGACCTCGTGGGCCGCCGGGCGATCGACGCCTCGGTGATGCTCGCGCACCATCATGAAGCGGGAGAGCATCACGTGTGGCTGCGGAGCTCGCTCCGTCCGCCGATCGGCCTTCGCGGCGACGAGCCCGAGGGCTCGCCGGTCCTGTGGGAGGCGCCGGCCGGTCTCGTCGAGCCCGGGGAGTCGCCGGTCGAGGCCGCGGCGCGCGAGCTCGCGGAGGAGCTCGGCTTCCACGTCGACCAGGGGGCGCTCGTGCCGCTCGGCGCGGCCTCGTATCCCGCGCCGGGGTTCGTGGGCGAGCGCCATCACTTCTTCCGCGTCGTCGTCGACCCGCGGGCGCGCAAAGCCCCCGCCGGCGACGGGTCGCTCGTCGAGGCCGGCGCCGAGGTGATCGCGATCCCGCTCCGCGCCGCGCTGGAGGCCTGCCGACGCGGCGCGCTCCCCGACGCGAAGACGGAGCTCGCGCTGCGGCGCCTCGCGGAGGTGCTCACGTGAAGATCGCGGTCCTGCAGAAGCGCACGACGTACCGGAAGTTCGTCGTCGAGGATCACGACCCGCTCCTCGCCCGGCTCCTCCGGCGCAAGGACCCGACCGTGGTGCGCCTTCGCTCCTCGCACGAGGCGCACGAGGCGACGGTGCACGAGGTCGACGAGGCGCTCGCGCGGCTCGGCGCCGAGGTCGTGTTCCGCGGCGGCCCGCGCGGGCGCATCCCGAAGAACGTCGACCTGGCGGTCACGATCGGCGGCGACGGCACGCTGCTCGCCGCCTCGCACCAGCTCGGCGAGGGCATCCCGCTGCTCGGCATCAACAGCGCGCCCGAGCACTCGATCGGTTTCTTCTGCGGCGGCAACAAGGGGACGGCCTACGAGACGCTCGCGCGCGCCATGCGCGGGAAGCTGCCCGGCACCGACCTGACGCGCATGCGCGTCGAGCTGAACGGGAAATGCCTCCACAACCGCGTCCTCAACGAGGCGCTCTTCTGTCACGCCTCCCCGGCAGCGACCACGCGGTACATCCTGCGCGTGTTGCGCGGGGGCGAGAGCGCCGAGGAAGACCAGCGCTCGAGCGGCCTCTGGATCGGGCCCGCCGCCGGATCGACCGCAGCGCAGCGCAGCGCCGGCGGAAAGGTCCTCCCGCTCCGGTCGAGCCGCATCCAGTTCGTCGTCCGCGAGCTCTATCAGCCGGTCGGAACGCGCGCCCGCTTCGACACGGGGCTGCTCGGACCGAAGGACCGGCTCACCCTGCGGAGCAAGATCCGGGACGGCCGCGTCTACATCGACGGGCACCGCCTCGAGTACCCGGTCACCATCGGCGACGTGCTCGTCATGCGGCGGAGCAGCGAGAGCGTCACCGTCCTCGGGCTCGCCACGAAGCGCCGGACGTGACGGGGTAACGCAGCGCGTTGCCCGTCGGCGCGCGCACCCGGCTCGTGTCAGCGGTTCATCACATCTCGGGGGGCGCGGCGCTCGGGAGTAGACGTGTCCGGCAGCCCCCACTAATCCGAGGGGCTCATGGGATTCGAGCTCATCGGCACCGGTCACTTCGTCCCCGGGGAGCCCATCACGAACGAGGCCCTGGCGAGGGTCATGGACACCTCCGACGAGTGGATCTTCCAGCGGTCCGGCATCCGCCAGCGGCACTTCGCGGGCGAGGGTCAGGGCGCGAGCGATCTCGCGCTCGAGGCCAGCAAGCGCGCCCTCGAGGCGGCCGGCATCACCGCGAAGGATGTAGATTACATCCTCTTTGCGACGATGACCCCGGACTACGTGTTCCCGGGATCGGCGGCGGTCCTGGCCGCCAAGCTCGGTCTGGAGGGCACCCCGGCGCTCGACATCCGCCAGCAGTGCGCGGCCATGATCTTCGCGCTGCAGCTCATCGACGGGCTCATCAAGGGGGGCGTCGCGAAGACGATCCTGTTCGTCGGCGCCGAGGCCCATGCCGGGTTCATGCCCTGGGAGGACTGGGACATCGTCGAGGGCAAGCGCCAGGGCGAGCCCACCCCCGAGGCGCGGGCCCGCGCCAACGAGCACCGCGCGCTCGCGGTCCTCTTCGGCGACGGCGCGGGCGCGATGGTCTTCCGCGCCACCGACCGCGACGCGGGGCTCGTCGCCTCCGAGGTCCACACCGACGGCCGCTACGCCGAGACGCTCTACGTGCCGGGCGGCGGGTTCCGGACCCGCCCGTACTGGAAGGCGACCCACTTCGACGAGCAGGCCCACATCCCGCGCATGGACGGGCGCGAGCTCTTCAAGTTCGCGGTCACGAAGCTCCCCCAGTGCGCGCGGCGCCTGTGCGAGACCTCGAAGACGCCGATCGCCTCGATCGACTGGTTCCTCGCTCACCAGGCGAACGCCCGCATCAACAACTACGTCCGCGAGCAGCTCGGGGTGCCCGCCGAGAAGATGCCGATGAACATCGAGCGCTTCGGCAACACGAGCGCCGGCACCCTGCCCATCCTCATCGACGAGTGCACCCGCGACGGGAAGTTGAAGAAAGGGGAGCTCAACATGATGCTGGCCCTCGGCGCGGGCATCCACTGGGGATGCGCGCTGGTGCGCTGGTAGGTCGATGCTAGGATCGGGCTCATGAGCCGTCGTCGCACCGCGTCCTTCCTTCCTGCGCTGGCGCTTGCCGTGCTCGCGAGCGGCGCGTTCGTCGCCACGTCCCTTCCCCGCGCCGCCGAGGCCTCGGTGTCGATCGCGGTCGGGTACGACCAGCTCGTCAAGGACGCGGACGCGGTGGTGGTCATGACTCCGCTCGAGTCGAAGAGCGTGTGGGAGGACGGGCGGATCTACACGTACACGCGCCTCAAGGTGGAGCAGGGCGTCGCCGGCGACCTCGGCACCGGCAGCGAGGGCTGGGTCCGCACCATGGGCGGCGTGGTCGGCAAGATCGGCCAGATGGTCGACGGCGAGCCGGTCTTCACGACCGGGAAGTCGTCGCTTCTCTTCCTCCGCAAGTTCCAGGCGTCCGGCACGTACGAGGTGTCGGCGCGGGCGCAGGGCCAGTACCCGATCGTGGTCTCGGCCGACAACCGCACGCGCAAGGTGATGCGGTCCGGGGCGGTCGGCGTGCTCTACCCGCCGAAGGCGCCCGTCGTGGTCGCGACCGGCGCGAGCCCTCGGTCGGTGGCCACTGCCACGCCCAGCGATTCGACGAGCGCGGTGCGGCTCGCGAGCGAGGCGATCCACGACCGTCCGTTCGACGACGTCGCCCGCGAGATCGCCGCCTCGTGGCGCACGCTCCATAAGACGAAGTGAGGGTCCAGCTCATCACCCGCGAGGACGACCTCGCGGCGGCCGCCGAGCGGCTCCAGGGCGAGCGGCGCATCGCCTTCGACCTCGAGTCGAACGGGATGCACGCGTACCGGGCAGAGGCCTGCATCATCCAGCTCGGCGCCGGCGACGACGTCTACGTGATCGACGGGATGGCCACGCCGCTCACGCCGCTGCGCGCGCTGCTCGCCTCGCCCGACACCGAGAAGATCGTGCACGACGTCGCGTTCGACGCGCGCATCCTGGCCGAGGCCGGCGTCGAGCTCGCCAACGCGCGGGACACCTCGATCGCCGCCCGCATGCTGAGCCGCCCGGCGACGGGGCTCGCCTCGCTCCTCGAGTCCGAGCTCGGCGTGCGCATCGACAAGAAGCTGCAGCAGCACGACTGGGGCCAGCGTCCGCTCACCCCGCCGATGGTCGAGTACCTCGCCGGCGACGTGCTGCACCTGTCGGCGCTCGCCGACCGGCTGTTCGGCGAGGTCCGCGAGCGCGGCATCGCCGACGAGGTCGAGGAGGAGACGCGCTACCGGCTCGGCCAGGCAATCGCCGCGGCCAGCGCCGAGGATCCGCGGCCGGCCTACGTGCGCCTCAAGGGCGTCGACAAGGTCCCGGAGCTGGAGCTCGCGATCCTGCGGCACCTCGCGAACATCCGCGAGATCACGGCGCGCGAGCTCAACGTGCCTCCTTACAAGGTGATCGGGCCGGATCTCCTCTTCGCGATCGCGCACGAGAAGCCGTCGTCGATGGAGGAGCTGTCGCGCATCCGCGGGGCGACGAGCGGCCATCGCGCGCGTTCGATCGCGAACGACCTGCTCGATGCGGTGACGGTCGGGATCGAGGACGGCGCCATCCCCGAAGAGGACCGGCACTGGTTCGAGAAGCCGCGCCTCCCCGGATCGATCGCCCGGGCGCGTCGGGCGCGCGAGCAGCGGCTCACGCGCTGGCGGAAGGAAGAGGCCAAGGTCCGCGGGGTGGACGAGCAGGCCATCCTCCCCGGGCACTGCCTCCAGGATCTCGCCGACGTCGACCCGGTCACGCTCGAGGGCGTCTCGCGGGTGCCGGGGCTCGGGCGCTTCAGGGCCGAGCGCTACGGCGCGGCGCTCGTCGCGGCGCTCACGGAGCCGGAGCCGGCCACGGTGGCGGAGCACGTCCCTTGAAGGGCGGTCTCCTCGTGAGCGCCGGCGAAGCCTCGGGCGATCGCGCCGGCGCGGCGGTGCTCCGTCATCTCCCCGGCGTGCGCGCCTTCGGGCTCGGCGGCGGCGCGCTGGCCGCCGAGGGCGCCGAGCTCCTCTGCGACCTCGCCGACACGACCGCGATGGGCGTCACCGAGGTCGCGCGGCGCGCGTGGAACGTCGCCCGCGCCTACCGCAGGCTGGAGCGCGCCGCCCAGCGGAGAAGGCCGGCGGCCGCGCTCCTCGTCAACTACACCGAGTTCAACATCCGCCTCGCCGAGTCGCTGTGGAAGCTCGGCACGCGCGTCCTCTGGTACGGCGCTCCGCAGGTGTGGGCCTGGCGGCCCGACCGCGCGGTGCCGCTGCGGCGCCACCTCGATCGCATGGCCGTCATGCTGCCGTTCGAGGAGAAGCTCTGGCGCGACGTCGGCGTCGACGCGCGCTACGTGGGGCACCCCGCCCTCGAGGAGCGCCGCACCGATCGCGCGGCGGCGCGCGAGCTCCTCGGGCTGACCAAGCTCGCGTCGGCGGTCGGCATCCTGCCGGGCAGCCGTCCCCACGAGGTGCGCCGGCTGCTGGTACCGATGCTCGCCGGCTACGAGCACGTGCGGCGTGACGTGGCGAGCATCGACGCGCGCGTCCTTCTCGCGCCGAGCCTCGATCCGGCGACGCGCGCCTGGGCGGTCGCGATGGCGGCGCGCGCCGACGTCGAGGTCGCTCCCGTGGACGCGCATGCCGGCATCGCCTACGCCCTCCCCGCCTTCGACGCCGCGCTGTGCGCGTCCGGAACGGCCTCGCTCGAATGCGTGCTCTCGCGGGTCATCCCGGTCGTCTGCTACCGCGTGGGGCTCGCCACCGAGCTCGGCGCGCGGATGCTGGTGCGGTCGCAGCGCGTGGCCCTGCCGAACATCCTGCTCGGGCGCGAGGCCTTCCCGGAGCTGCTCCAGCGGCGCGCGAACCCCGAGGCCATGGCGCGCGCGCTCGCCGAGGTGCTCGCCCGGCGCGACGCCGCGCTCGCCGATTGCGCCGAGGTCGAGGCGGCGTTCGGTGACCGGCGCACCGCATCGCTCGACGTCGCGCGGCTGCTCGAGCCGTGGCTCGCGGTGAGGGCCGCATGAGCCGCAAGGCAGCCGTCGCGCGCGCCCGCGAACGACGACCCGCCGACACCGTGCCCGACACCCCCGCCGCGCGGAACGCGCTCCGCGATCCGGACGCCAGCGCGCTGCTGCTCGGCCTCCTGGTCGCGTCGCTGGTGCTGCTCGGGCTCCGGCTCTACGCGGCCACGGTGGTGGGCTTCGGGGACAGCGAGGCGCTCTACGCGTCGTACGCGGCGCATCCGCAGCCCGCGTACCTCGATCATCCGGGGCTGGTCGGCGTCATCGCGTCGGCGCTCGGCGGAGGCGCCGTCCCGACGCCGCTCCGTGTCCACGTGCTCACGTCGTTCGTGTCGACGGTGGTTCCTTGGCTCGCGTACGCGACGGCCCGCCAGCTCGGCGCCAGCCGAGGACGCGCCGCCGCGGCAGGCCTCGTCCTGCTCGTCGCGCCGGAGACGGCGGTCGGCCTCTTCGGCCTGACGCCGGACCTGATCCTCGCCGTGACCTGGCTCGGCACGCTGCTCCTCGCCGGCGTCGGCCTGCGCGCCGCTCCCGGGAGCACGCGGGCCGCCGCCGCGCTGCTCGGCGCCGGTCTGCTCGCGGGCGTGTCGTGCGCCGCGAAGGTGTCGGGGCTGCTCCTCGTTGCCGCCCTCGTCGTCACCTACGGCGTGCTCGCCCGCGGTCGCTCCGACGACGATTCGCGTGCGAACGCCCGCGCCCCGTGGCCGTGGGCGGGGCTCGTCGCCGGGCTCCTCGTCCTCGTGCCCATCGTTCGCTACGAGGCGATGGCGGGCTGGCCGATGCTCGTGCACCGGCTCGTGGACACGCAGCACGGCGCCGGCCTCGCCCTTCGCAACCTGGGCGCGCTGCTCGGCGGTCAGCTCGCGTACGCCTCGCCGGTGCTGGCGGTGCTCGCCGTCATCGTGGCACGCGACCTGTGGCGGACGCGCCGCGCCGACGCGGTGAGCTGGCTCCTCTTCTGCGCGTTCGCGGTGCCACTCGTGCCCCTGGTCCTGCTGTGCCTCTGGAGCCGCGTGGCGGAGCCCCACTGGCTGGCGCCCGCGCTGCTCGCGCTGCCGATCCACGCGGCGCGCCGGGCCACTGCGGGTGCGCCGCTCGTGTCGGCGCGCCTCTTCCGCGTCGCGGTGGGCGTCGGCGCCGCGATCACCGCCGTCGCCTACGCGTGGGTGCTGGTGCCGGCGTCGGCGAAGCTCCTGCCGGCGAGCGCCGACCCGCGCGTCGACATCGCCAGCGAGCTGTATGGATGGCCGACCGTTGCGGTCGCCACGCGCGAGACGATGAAGGGCGCGGCGACGCCCTTCGACCCCGAAGGGCGCGAGGTCGTCATCGTGGGCCCGCACTGGACGGTATGCGCGCAGCTCGCCGCGGCCCTTCCCGGGACGCGCGTCGGGTGCGCCACACCGGTGCGCGACGACTTCGACGACTGGACCCCGCGCGAGGACTGGCGGCGCGCCGAGCACGTCGTGTTCGTGACCGACAACCGCTACCCCGGCGACGGGGCCGCGGAGCTGCCGCTCCACGTCCAGTCGGGCCGGAGTCGCGTCCGCGTGCTGCGCGGCGGCCGCACCGCGCGCGTGTTCGAGCTCTACTTGTACGAGCGGCGCGGACAGGCCTCGCGCTGATCGCGGCCCGAGCAGCCGCCGCGTGGTGATCCGCTGCGAAGTGCTCCACCGCGTGCGTCGGCGCGCAGCCCTGCCCCGTCCCGCGCGTCGTGCTGTCGCGCGGCACGGCGCGGATCGCGCGGTTGCGCGATCGGCGCGCGCTCCGCTGGCGAACAGGAGCATCGGGCGCGGTCCGTGCATCCCGCCCCGCGATGGCTCTCTCCCGTCTCGCGCGCGCGTCGCTCGCCTCCGCGTCCTTGTCGGCCTTCGTCGTGCTCCTCGGCCTCGCGCCTTCCGCGGCGGGCTGCGGCGGCGGTGATACGGACAGCGGAGCGGCCACCCCCGCCCCTGGCTCTGCGGACCCGTCGAACCCGGAGACCGGCGGCGGCTCGAGCGGCAGCTCCGGCCCCGGCACGACCGACGACGGCGGAGCAACCGACGGCGCCGCCCCGCCGCTCGCCGAGGGTGAGCTCGCGAAGAGCTACGTCGACTTCGACGTGAACCACGTGCTCTCGACCGGGCAGAGCAACAGCGTCGCGAACGGCGGGTCGCCTCCCCTGGCGAGCCCCCAGCCCTACACGAACCTCATGTTCGACACGGGCGTCATGCCGATGGGCAACTGCGACGCGGCAGGCTGCACGCAGTTCCAGACGCCGACCTCGTTCGTGCCCCTCGTCGATGGCGACAAGTTCTTCGGCTACGGCGTCGAGACCGCGTCCTCCGGCATCGCCAACGAGATCTCGAAGCTCGCCACGGGCACCTACCAGTTCGGGACGAAGAGCGGCGTCCCCGCCAAGCACGACGTGCTCGTCTCCCTGCACGGTCGGAGCGGCAACACGTACTGGTGCCTCCGCAAGAACAGCTGCAACTACCACGCGGACTCGCTGCTCAAGCCCTTCACCCAGGGCATGATGGAGGTGCAGGCGGCGAAGGATCTCGCGACCGCCGCCAGCAAGACGTACGTGGTGCGCGCGGTCACGGCCATCCACGGCGAGAGCGACCACTACGGCTACGCCTACAAGACGCCGGAGTTCCCGATGGACGGGACGGACGGCACGCCGGGCAAGATCAAGGACTACGCCGACGGCCTCCTCGAGTGGCAACAGGACTACGAGTCCGGCGTGAAGGCGATCACCGGCCAGACGATCGCGGTGCCCCTGCTGATCTCGCAGCTGAGCGGCTGGACCGACGAGCCCACCAGCAAGATCTCGCAGATGCAGCTGTCGGCCCACACGCGGGCCCCCGGCAAGGTGGTGCTCGTCACGCCGACGTACATGCTCGACGTCCGCGAGGACTGCCTCCACTTCTCGGCGACGGGCCAGCGTCACCTCGGCGAGTACTTCGCGAAGGCCTACGCGAAGATGATCTTCCAGGCGACGCCGTGGGAGCCGGTGCGTCCGCTCTCGATCACGCGCGCCGGCACCGTCGTGACCGTGAAATTCAGCGTCCCGAGGCCGCCGCTCGTGTTCGACACCACGCTCGTGACCGACCCGGGACGCTACGGCTTCGACGTGGTCGACGACGCGGGCGCGCTGCTTCCCGTCACGAGCGTCGCGCTCGCCGGGCCCGACGCGGTCGCCATCACGCTGGCGGCCGCGCCGGCCGGGGCGATCAAGGTGCGCTACGCGCAGAACCAGCCGAGCGCCGCGTGCATCGGCCCCGGCACCACGCAGTCGGGCGGCGCGCGAGGCAACCTGCACGACTCCGACAAGACGCCGAGCCAGTACGGCTACGACCTGTCGAACTGGGCGGTCGCCTTCGAGCTGCCGGTGAACTGAGAGCTACTCGGCGGCCGCCCGGTCGCGCGGCGCCGGGATCGGCGCGGGCCGCGGGGGCATCGCCTCGAGCCCGGCGTCGCGGATGAGGGACATGTCCGCCTCCTCCTCCGGGTTGCCGGTGGTGAGGAGCTTCTCGCCGTAGAAGATCGAGTTCGCGCCGGCGATCATGCACATCAGCTGCGCCTCGCGGGTCAGCTCGGAGCGACCCGCCGAAAGCCGCACGCGCGCCTTCGGCATGAGGATGCGGGCGACGGCGATCATGCGCACGAGATCGAGCGGGTCGACCGGGGGCAGGTGCTCGAGGGGCGTGCCCTCGACGCGGACGAGGGCGTTGACCGGCACGCTCTCCGGCTGCGGCGTCATGTTGGCGAGCGTGCGGAGCATCTCGCACCGGTCGTCGATGCTCTCGCCCATGCCGATGATGCCGCCCGAGCACACCGTCACGCCGGCCTTGCGCACGTTCTCGAGGGTGCGGAGGCGGTCGTCGAACGTACGCGTCTTGATGATCGACTTGTAGTTCTCGCGGCTCGTGTCGAGGTTGTGGTTGTAGGCGTCGAGGCCCGCCTCGGCGAGGCGCTGCGCCTGGCTCTCGTTCAGCATGCCGAGCGTCACGCAGGCCTCGAGCCCGAGGTCCTTCACGCCGCGCACCATGGTGAGCACGCGGTCGAACGCGGGACCGTCCTTCACCTCGCGCCACGCGGCGCCCATGCAGAAGCGGGTGGAGCCCAGCTCCTTGGCGCGGCGCGCGCTCGCGATGACCTGCTCGACGTCGAGCATCTTCTCGGCGCCCACGCTCGTGTCGTGGTGGCTCGACTGGGGGCAGTACGCGCAGTCCTCGGGGCAGCCGCCGGTCTTGACGCTGAGCAGCGTGCAGAGCTGCACCTCGTTGTCCGGATGGTGGGCGCGGTGCACCGCGCGCGCCTCGTCGAGGAGCTGAAGGAGGGGGCGGTCGTGGAGCGCCCGGACGTCGGCCTTCGCGTACTGCTCGGTCATGCTGCGGGCACCCTACAAGAACCCCCCGAGGGGCTCAAGCGAACGAGCCGGGGCCGCTCAGTCGTCGTCGCCGCCCGGATCGCTGTCCCGGCTGAACATGCGTCCGATGGTGTTCCGCCCGACCCCGAGCCGCCGCGCCGCCAGCGCCTTGTTCTGGTCACAGGCCTCGAGCGTGGCCTCGACGTAGCGCCTCGTGGCATCCTCCAGCGTGAGCCCCAGGGGTAGCGCGACCGCGCTCGCGTCCGGAACGGCCGGGGCCGAGGCGGGCGCCCCGGGAAGCCGGCGGAGGCGCGGCAGGTGCCCGGCACCGATCACCCCGTCGGGCGCGAGGACCACGGCGCTCTCGATCCAGTGCTCGAGCTCGCGGACATTGCCCGGCCAGGAGTGGCCGCGGAGCACGCGCACCGCCTCGGGCGTGAGCACCGGCGCGGGCCGCTTGTAGCGCGCCGCGTACATGTCCGCGAAGTGGCGGGCGAGCTGCTCGATCTCGTCCGGGCCTCGCGCGCGGAGCGGCGGGATCTCGATCTCGACGACGCGTATCCGGTAGTAGAGGTCCTCGCGGAAACGGCCCTCGCCGACGAGCCGTTCGAGGTCCTGGTGCGTCGCGCACACGACGCGGACGTCGGCGGCGAGGGTCTGCCGGCCGCCGACGCGCTCGAAGGAACGCTCCTGGAAAAGCCTCAGGAGCTTGCCCTGCACGTCGTGCGGAAGGTCTCCGATCTCGTCGAGGAAGAGGGTCCCGCCGCTCGCCATCTCGACCTTGCCGGGGACGCGGCGGTCGGCGCCGGTGAACGCGCCGCGCTCGTGGCCGAAGAGCTCGCTCTCGACGAGCTGCGTGGGGAGCGTCGTGCAGTCGACGGTCACGAAGGGTCCGGCCTGGCGGAGCGAGTTGACGTGGATGGCGCGCGAGAAGAGCCCCTTGCCCGTGCCGGTCTCCCCCCGCAGCAGCACGGTCGCGTCGGTCTGCGCGGCCAGCGTCACGCGCTCGTAGACGGCGCGGAGCTCGTCGCTCCGACCGACGATGCGATTGAACGGACCGCGCAGGGTGAGCCCGGGCCCCGCCGCGTCGGCAGGCTTCAGCGTGGTGAGCGACAGCGCGCGCGCGATCTGCGAGGCGAGCGCGACGAGGTAGCGCTCGTCGTCCTCGTCGAACGTCGCCGCGGCGGCGCCGGGACCGGCGTTCGGCCGGGGCGCGCGGTTCAGCACCTGCAAGACCCCGCGCACCGGACCGCGGGCGCTGCCGTCGGTCGCGTCGCGGACCGGAACGGCGAGGATCGATCGCGTCGTGTACCCGGTCGCGCGGTCGACCGAAGGATCGAAGCGCGGATCGGCCGCGGCATCGGCGATGCGCAGCGGCTCGCCGTGGCGCGCGACCCACCCGGCGACGCCCTGACCGAGCGGCAGCCGCAGCGCGGCCAGCTCCGGCAGGACGGCGACGCGCGAGACGAGGTCTCCGTGCTCGGCGTCGACCAGCCAGATGGTGGCACGGTCGGCCGACAGCGCCTCCGACACGCGCTCGCACGCGGCGCGGAGGAGCGCGTCGAAGTCGACCTCCCGCGTGAGGAGCGAGGCGAGGTCGACGAGCAAGGACAGGCGGCTGTGCATCGAGAGCTGCGCGGGGTCGAGAGCTCTCTCGAACGTAGCGTCGCCCGCCGCCTCGTGCATGGCAATCGCGCGCGTCGCCTTCAGGCGGCGGTCCTCCGCTCGCGGCCGCCGCCATGCTTCTGCAGGTCGAGGATCATGCCTTCGCGCGCCGCCACGCTCGGCGCATAGAGGTCGCGCGCCGCTGTCTCGAAGGCCGCCACGCCTTCGTCGGTGCGCGCCGGATCGTGGTGGAAGAGGACGTACTGCCCGACGCCCGCGGAAGACGCGAGGGCCGCTCCCTCGCGGTACGTCGAGTGGCCCCAGCCCATGCGCGACGGGTACTCCTCGGGCGAGTACTGCGAATCGTAGATCAGGACGTCGGCGCCCAGCGCCAGGGCCCGGAGCGCCGGGTCGACGCCGGCGTAGTGCTCGGTGTCCGTCGCGTAGACGAGGCTCTGGCCCTCGTGCTCGATGCGGTAGGCGAGCACGCCGCCCGGGTGGTTGCCCTTCGCGACCGTGACCTTCGCCTCGCCGACGTCGAAGGTCTGGGCCGGCTTCACCTCGCGCGTGGTGAGCCGCGCCGAGGCCTCGTCGAGGCGCACCGGGAACACCGGCGCGGTCATCTGGTGGGCGAGCGCCTCGGTGACGGACATGACCCCGTTGGCGCCGCCGACGATCGTGATCTCCGCCTGCTTCATGTAGACGGGGACGAAGAACGGCAGGCCCTGGATGTGGTCCCAGTGGTAGTGCGAGAGGAGCAGCGTGAGGTCGAGCGGCTCGTTCTCGCGGAGCAGGTGATTGCCGAGCCCGCGGAGGCCGGTGCCCGCGTCGAGCACGATCCGCGTCTTCCCGCAGACGACCTCGACGCAGCTCGTGTTGCCGCCGACGCCGGCGGTCTCCGGGCCCGGTGACGCGATGCTGCCGCGAACGCCCCAGAAGCGGATGAACATGTTCGTGTCTGTCTCCTCGGCAGGCGCGGGATGCGCTGCTCGGGCCGCCTCCTTCAAGACGGGTGCCAGCGCGCAGTTGCGCGTGAATCGTGGTGGGCGCGAGGGTCCGTGCACCGTTTTGGTGCACGCCGTCGTGCGGCGCCGCTCTATCCTGGACCACGATGTCGAGACGCGTGCTCATCGCCGACGATTCGCCCGTCGCACGCATCTCGGTCGCGCGGCTCGTGCGCGCCGAAGGCCTGGAGGTCGAGGAGCGAGAGTCGGTCCTCGACGCGTCGTCGGTCGACGCCTCGGAGCTCGCATGCGCGCTGCTCGACCTCGAGCTCGGCGACGGCCTCGGTACCGAGGTCGCGGAGCGGCTGCGCGACGTCGCGAGCGAGCTTCCGATCGCCTTCTTCACGAGCGAGCGCGAGGGCGGCGCGCTGGCCCGCGCGCGCGCGTTCGGCCCGGTGTTCGCCAAGCCGGGCGAGCTCGATCTCGCCGTCGACTGGATCCGGCGGAACCGGTAGAACGGGCGGGCACGATGAACGCCTTGCGTGGCCTGCTCCTGACCCTGACCGTGCTCGCAGCCCTCTGCGGGTGCTCACCGGCCCGTGCGCCGGCCGACACGTACAAGCTCGACGTGCACCTCGCGACGACCGAATTCGACCTGCCGAACGGCCTCCACGTGGTGCTCCACCGGGACCTCGCCGCGCAGGTCGCCCTCGTCCACGTCCGCTACGAGGTGGGGTCGAAGGACGATCCCGTGGGGCGCGCCGGCTTCGCGCACCTGTTCGAGCACCTGATGTTCCGCGGCTCGAAGAACACGGGCGGGCGTGACTACGCGCAGTGGCTCGAGGAGTCGGGCAGCGTGTTCAACGCCTCGACCGAGGTCGACCACACGGACTACCACGCGTACGTCGTACCCGAGGCGCTCCCGCGTGCGCTCTGGCTCGAGGCCGACCGCATGGCGTACCCGTTCGCGAGGCTCGACCAGGCGGGATTCGAACGCGAGCGGCGCGTCGTGGAGAACGAGGCACGCGAGCGCTACGACAACGAGCCCCTCGGGAACCTCCGCGCGATCGCCCGCCAGGCGGTGTTCGGCGAGGATCACCCTTACGGGCTCGCGGTCATCGGGCGGGCCCGCGAGCTCGAGGCGATCACGCTCGCCGAGGCGCGCACCTTCGCCGCGACGTACTACCGCCCGAACAACGCGACCCTCGTGGTCGCCGGCGCCTTCGATCCGGCGCAGGTGCGGGAGCTCGTGACGCGCTACTTCGCCACCATCCCGGCGGGGGCGGCGCGGCCCGTGCGGGCGCTTCCCCCCGTGCGGCTCGCGGCGGGGCAACGGCTCGCCGTGGAGGCGGACGTCGAGGGGCCGGCGGTGATGGTGGCCTTTCCGGCGCCCGCCGAGCACGAGGCCGGAGCCGACGAGCTCGCCTTCGGCCTCGAGTACGCCGCCGGCTACGTCGAGCAGTCGCTGGTCCTCGAGGTGCAGAGCGCCACCTCGGTGCAGGCGCTCTACGAGCGGGACCGCCTGGGCGGGCTCGTCACGATCCTGGTGCGGCTGAAGCCGGGCGCCTCCACGGGGCGAGCGCTCGAGATCGTGGAGGGCGGCATCTCGCGGGCATCGAGCGTCGGACGGCAGGCGACCTGGGACGAGCTACCGAGCATCAAGACGCTCTCGCTCGTCAAGGAGGTGCACGCGCTCGAGCATCTCGACGGGCGGGCGGAGCGCATCCTCCACGGCCTCGAGTACCACCGCCGCGCCGACGCGACCCGCGAGGACTTCCGGCGCATGCAGGGGGTCGACGCCGCGGACATCGGCTCGGCGGTCGAGCAGTTCCTCGGCGCGCCGCACGTCACGATCGTCGTCACTCCGAAGGCAGGCGCCCCTCGCGCCGGACGGCGGGTGGCACCGTGAGGTCGCGTGCCTGGGTCGCGGCGCTCGCGTGCGTCCTCGCCGCATGCGGCGGCGGCAAGACCTACCGCGCGCCGCGGTCGCTGGAGGACTACCGCCCGCCGCAGGGGGACGAGCTCCGCGCGACGCCGCTCGCCGACGATGCCGAGGCGTTCCGGGCCGAGCCTCCGCCCTGGCTGCCGCGCGCCGAGCGCTCGCCCGAGACCCCGATCGAGACGCGCGTTGGTCGCGGCGTGCGCCTCGTGATGCTGCCGCGCCACGACTTCCCGACGGTGACCGCCGCGTTCGTTCTGGAGCGTGGAGCCAGCGCCGGCGCGCCGGCCGCCGCGGCGCTCTACGCGATGTCGCTCACCGGCACGTCGGCGGCCTACGGCCACGACGAGGGACGCAAGTACCTGCGCCTCGTCGGCGCCGACACGCGGGCGGACGTGACGCACGACGCGGTCACGTTCGAGCTGACCGCGCTCGCGCCGCTCTTCGTGTCCGCGCTCTCGCGGGCGGCGCCCATGTTCATCAGCCCCGCGCTCGATGGCGCAGAGCTCGAAGGCAGGCGTGCCGCTGGCGCGGCGTGGCGCGGACGGGTGGAGGAGCTCCCGTCGGAGATCGCGCGCGAGACGCTCGAGCATGCCGTGTTCGCGCCCCCGCATCCGTATTCCGTGCCGGTGTTCGGACGCTCGCCGCGACGCTCCGGGAAGCGCACCCGCAGCGATCTCGAGGCGACGACCGACGCCCAGGTGCGCGCGTTCCGGGACTCGGCCCTGGTGGCGTCCAACGTGAGTGTCGTCGTGGTCGGCGACTTCGAGCCCGCCGCGATGCAGCGCATCGTCGAGCGGTCGGTGGCCGGTCTCCCGGCCGGGCCAGCCGCGCCGCCCCCGCGGGCCACGGCGGTCGAGACGCCGGCGCGGACCGGCTCCGTGCGCCGCGTCATCTTCGTCGACCGCCCCGGCGCGGCGCAGTCGACGCTCGCCGTCGGCTGGCCGGGGCCTCGTGCCGGTGCGCCGGAGCAGGTCGCCCTCGAGGTGCTCGCGTCGGCCGCGACGGGCAGCCTCTCCTCACGCCTCAACGTGACCCTGCGCAGCGAGCTCGGAGCGACGTACGGCGTGCGCTTCGACGTCGACGCACGCCGTGAGGGCGGGCTCCTGCGCATCACGACCGGCGTCGACAGCGCGCAGACCGCGGACGCCCTGAAGCGACTCTTCGCGGAGCTCGAACGCCTCCGCACGACGCCGCTGTCCGATGCGGAGCTCGCCGCGGCGCGGCTGCGCGCGTACGCCAGCGCGGCCGGGACGACCGCACAGGGCCTCGCGATGCGCCTCGCCTCGGCCGTCGCGGCCGGGCTTCCGGCGTCGCATGCCGTCGCCCACGACGCGCGGGTCGACCTCGTGACGGCCGAGGACGTGCGGGCTGCCGCCGAGCGGTCGATCGCGGAAGCGGGGGCCACGGTCGTCGTGGTCGGCGACCGCAAGGCGCTGGGGGCGGACTTCGCCGGGCTCGGACTGGGCGAGGTCACCGTCGTGCCGGCGCCCTGAGGGTCAGAAGCTCGAGGCGGCGCGCGCGACTTCCTTGTCGATGAGCCCCGCCTGGAGAAGCTGCTTCAGGTGCATCTCGAAGGTCTGCATCCCGTAGGGATGCGTGCCCTTCTCCATCAGCTCCTTGAGGGAGGGGTTTCCCTCGGGCCGCTTGATCGACTCGCGGACCGAGCCGGTGGCGACGAGCACCTCCGCGGCGAGGACCATTCCGCTCTGATCCTTGCGCGGCACGAGGCGCTGCGCGATGACCCCCTGGAGCGTGTCGCCGATGCGCTCGCGCATCTCCTCGGTGGAGCCGGGCTGGCCCTTCGGCGCGAGCGCCAGCATTCGGCCGACGGTGCGCGACACGTCCGGCGTGTGGAGCGTGGAGAGCACGAGGTGGCCCGTCTCGGCGGCCTTCAGCGCGATGTCGAGGGTGAGCTCGTCGCGGATCTCGCCGACCAGGATGACGTCCGGATCCTGGCGGAGCGCCGCGCGGAGGGCGTCGGCGAAGGTCGTCGTGTCGATGCCGATCTCGCGCTGGCTGATGCTCGACTTGTCGTCCTCGTGGAGGAACTCGATCGGGTCCTCGATGGTGACGATGTGGAGCGGCTGGCTGCGATTGAGATGGCCGATCATCGACGCCAGCGTCGAGCTCTTGCCGTTGCCGGCGGCGCCGACCACGAGCACGAGGCCGCGGTCCTTCTCGGCGAGCATCGCGCTCGGGCCGGGGGCGCCGAGGTCCTCGAAGGTCGGGATGCGCGTGGGGATCGCGCGCATGACGATGCCGATGGTCCCGCGCTGGCGGTAGATGTTCACGCGGAAGCGGCCGACGCCGTGCGCCGCGTAGGCGGCGTCGTGCTCGCGGAGGCTGCTGATCTCGGCGCGCACCTTCGGATCCTTGATGACCACGCGGGCGATGCTCTCGGTGTCCTCGGGCCGGAGCGCCTCGGTCCGGAAGAACACGAGATCGCCGCGGACGCGCGCGGCGGGCGGGATCCCGACCTTGAGGTGGATGTCACTCGCCTTCGCCGCGACCGCCTTCGCGAGGAGCTGGTTGATGTAGCTCTCGTTACCGTACACGCTGGACATCGGCCCCGAGGAGTCGGACATACGGTCCAGACAGTATCCGAGGTCTGCGCGGCGGCGCGAGTCTTCGTGCGCGGCGCGCCCGCGATCCAGACGCGGGAAACTCGCTCGGATCCCTGCCGAATCCCGCGCAGGCCGCCGTCCCGCGTGCCGCCAAACTCGTTCGGATCCCTGCCGATCCCCGCCGCCCTCACGGAAAAGGATGGGGGATCCGAACGACTTCGAACCGACGTGCCCCGCCGCCCCACGGAAAACCGTGAGGGATCAGAACGACTTTGCCCGCACCCCTCGCCCGCCGGCGCGCGGAAAACCGTGAGGGATCCGAACGACCTTGCGCGGCCCCCGCCGCGGTCACCTCGCGTCGAGGTCGGTGGGGAGCTCTTGCCGAGGACACGGCAGCATCCGCAGCGCCCCCAGCGCGGACACGCGCCGCTCACGGACGCCCGCCGTGTCACGCGCCAGCGCGCCGAGCTTCTCGCAGCCCTCCCCGAGCTCCTCCACGTCCTCGACGTCCTCGGACCGCCGCGGCCGCGCGGCCAGCTCGCCGATCGAGGCGAGCGCGAGCCGCGCGTCGTCGTCGCCCTTCCCCGCAGCCGCCCCCGCCAGGTAGGGCAGCTGCGCCCAGCCCGGCGCGTAGGCCATGGCGCGCAGCGCGGTCGCGTGCAGCGAAGGCTCGCCAGCCGCCTCGACGAGCCCCGCCGCCCCCTCGTGCGTGGCAAGGGACGCGAGATCCTCGGCGGCCCCTTCGCGCGCGCTCGTCCACATCGCGACGTCCCGCACCGCGGCGGGCCCGGCTTCCGGCGCCACCTCGGTGCGGTTCACGAACGCCGCGCTCGCCGACGGCGCCGTCGCTCCGCCGCTCCCCTTGCCGCAGGCGCTGCACGCCCCGAAGAACGTCAGCGCGAGCAGCCCCCCCGTGCCACCGGCCGCCAGGAGCCGGTTGCGGTGCGACTTGTCCACGAGGCCCGGGCCCCGGAGATCAGGTGACGACGTCGAGGGTGCGCTTGCCGACCTTCGCCGCCTTCGCCGCTTCCTCGTCGTTGGCCTTGTTGTAGTCCTGGACGGCGCGGTTGATGTGCATGCTGCAGAACTTCGGGCCGCACATCGAACAGAACTCGGCGGTCTTGAAGTACTCGTCGGGCAGCGTCTCGTCGTGCATCAGCTGCGAGACCTCGGGGTCGATCGACAGGCGGAACTGCTCCTTCCAGTCGAAGGCGTAGCGCGCGCGGCTCAGCGCGTCGTCGCGGTCGCGCGCGCCCGGGCGGTGACGCGCCACGTCCGCGGCGTGCGCCGCGATCTTGTAGGCGATCATGCCCTGCTTCACGTCGTCCTCGTCGGGAAGCCCGAGGTGCTCCTTCGGCGTGACGTAGCAGAGCATCGCGGCGCCCGCGGTGCCCGCCATCGTCGCGCCGATCGCGCTCGTGATGTGGTCGTAGCCGGGCGCGATGTCGGTGACGAGAGGGCCGAGCACGTAGAAGGGAGCCTCGTGACAGAGCTCCATCTCCTTCTTCACGTTCATCTCGATCTGGTCGAACGGGACGTGGCCCGGCCCCTCGATCATGACCTGGACGTCCTTCTCCCAGGCGCGCGTCGTGAGCTCACCGAGCGTCTTCAGCTCGGCGAACTGCGCCGCGTCGCTGGCGTCGGCGAGGCAACCAGGGCGGAGGCCGTCGCCCGCGCTGATCGTGACGTCGTACTTCGCGCAGATCTCGAGGACCTTGTCGAAGTGCGTGTAAAACGGGTTCTGCTTGTGGTTCTCGATCATCCACTGGGCCATGATCGAGCCGCCGCGCGAGACGATGCCCGTGATGCGGTCCTTCACGAGCGGCAGGTACTCGACGAGCACCCCGCAGTGGATCGTGAAGTAATCGACGCCCTGCTGCGCTTGGTGCTCCAGCATGTCGATCATGTCGGCCGCGGTGAGCTTGCTGACGCTCTTCACCTGGGTGAGCGCCTGGTAGATCGGGACGGTGCCGATCGGCACGGGCGAGGCGGCGATGAGCTCGCGACGGATGCCGTCGATGTCGCCGCCGGTCGACAGGTCCATCACGGTGTCGGCCCCGTACTTGAGGGAGATGGCGAGCTTCCGCTTCTCCTTCTCGACCTCGCTCGTGACGGCGCTCGAGCCGATGTTCGCGTTCACCTTGCAGGCGAGCGCGATCCCGATGCCCATCGGCTCGAGGTTCGTGTGCTTGATGTTCGCCGGGATGACGAGGCGGCCGCGGGCGACCTCGCTACGAACGAGCTCCGCCTCCACCTTCTCGCGAAGGGCGACGAACTTCATCTCCTCGGTGATCACGCCCTGACGCGCGTAGTGCATCTGCGTGACACAGGGACCCGTCCGCTTCGACACCCACTCGGTACGCATGGGGCCAAGCATTAGGCCGGGCCTTCCCTGCCGGCAAGCGGTTACCGCCGGCGATCAGAGCTCGGCCGCCGCACCTTCGAGCATTCCGAGCAGGGAGGTCGTGTCGAAGGGCTTCGCGAGGATCTTGTCCGCCACGATCGCCGCGCGCCCCGACTCGTCGGAGCTCGCCTGCCCGGAGAGGACGATGCGGATCGCCGCGGGGTAGCTCTCCTTCACGGCGGCGAGGAAGGCCGCGCCGTCCATGCCGGGCATCCGCATGTCGCTGACGACGATGTCGGCGGGCTCCGCCTCGAGCATCTCCAGCGCGGACCTCGCCGACGTTGCCGTACGGACGTCCCAGCGGTCACGTCTCGACCGGCAGATCCGCTGCATGGCCTGGACGATCTGCGGTTCGTCGTCGACGAGCAGGATGCGGGTCTTGGTCGTCATCGTTCCTCTTACCAACGGCCGCTGGCGCCGCTGCATCAGGCACGCGCCGTGAATTGTTGCACGACGCGGCCGTTCCACCGGCATGGTCGCCGCCATCGCCTCCCGTCGCCGCTACCACGCGGCGCTCGCCCTTGGCATCGTGGTCACCCTGGGTGCCGGAGCCCTCGCGGTGGAGCGGCAGCACGTTCATGCCGCGCGCGCTGCGACGCCCGCGCCGCCCCCGGCCCCCGTGGTGAAGCGGCAGCCCATCCAGCCGGTGCCGCGGCCGGCCCCGGAGGACCCCCGGCGAGTCGGTCTCGGCGCCATGCTCTTCGCCGACGCGCGACTCTCCGCGGACGGGAGCGTGGCGTGCGCGACCTGTCATGACCTCGGCCGCGGCGGCGCCGACGGACGGGTGCGGTCGACGGGTGCCGGCGGCGCGCAGCCGTTCCTCAACACGCCCACGATCTTCAACGTCGCGCTGAACCCGAGGCAGCACTGGGACGGACGCGCCGACCAGCTCGAGGCGCAGATCGACGAGCCCATCACGAGCCCACGCATCATGAACATGACGTGGGACGCGCTCGTCACGCGGCTGAGCGCGGACCCCGTGTACGGGCGCGCCTTCGAACGCGCCTACGGGGGACCGCCCACCGCCCACCGCATCCGGAACGCGCTCGCGACCTACGAGCGAACGCTCGTCCTCCAGGACTCGCCGTTCGACCGCTACCTCGGCGGAGACGCGGCGGCGCTCACGCGCGAGCAGCTCGAGGGCTTTGCGCTGTTCAAGAGCTATGGCTGCGCGTCGTGCCACCAGGGGCGAAACGTGGGCGGCAACGTGTTCGAGGTGCTCGGCATCGTCGGCGACTACTTCGCGGTGCGCGGGACGCCCATCCTGCCCTCCGACCTCGGGCGCTTCAACGTCACCAAACGCCCGGAGGACCGCTTCCGGTTCCGCGTGCCGAGCCTCCGCGCCGCCGCCCTCACCCCGCCGTACCTCCACGACGGGACCGCCGCCACGCTCGCCGATGCGGTCCGCGCCATGGGCCGCTTCCAGCTCGGCGCAACGATCCCGGCCGGCGACGTGGATCTGCTCGTCGCCTTCCTCGGCAGCCTCGTCGGCACCTACGTACCGGCGCCCGCTGAGGGTCCCTGAATGTACTCCTCGCGCATGGCGGCGCTCGTCGCGCTCGTCGTCATCGTGGTGCTCGGACTCCGTAGCCAGATCCGGAACGGCGACGAGGACGCGCGGATCCTCGACGACCTCCGCGTGCTCCGGGAGCTCGACGCGCGACTCGGCCGCTCGGTGCTCCAGGCGCAGGACGGCCTCTCCCAGAGCTACGACGACCTCTCGGCCACCGTCGTCGCCATGCAGGCGCGGCATCGCACCATCGAGGTCGCGGTCGCCGCGATCGGCGAGCCCGCTTCGATCGCAGCCGCGGGTGCACTCGGCCGCGACCTCGGCGCGAGGACCGAGCTCGTGGACACCTTCGAGTCGCGCAACTCGATGGTCCGCAACTCTCTCGCCTATCTCGAGCGATCGACGCGCCGCGCCGCAGCCATGCGCGGAGGCAGCGAGGACGACGAGCTCGCTCGGCGGTGCGTGCTCCTCCTCGCAAGCACCATCGACAACGAGAACAACCACGACGCGAGCGCCCTCGCGTCGATCCGGAGAGAGACCGAGGGGCTCGAGGTCCTCCGCGCGAGCTACCACGGACCGAACGCCGCGGTCCTCGACGCCGTGCTGCTCCACGCCCGGCTCTACACGACCGAGGCACCGCAGCTGGACCACGCCGTGGAGGTCCTGCTCACGGGCGGCGGCCTCGCAGTGGCCGAACTGCAGAGGCTCACCGAGGCCCGGCGTGCACGCTCGACGCGGACGGCGAACCTGTACCGCATCGCGCTCGTCACCGTCTGCCTCGCGCTCCTGGGCGCGATCGCGGTCGTGCTCAGGCGACTCCGCCGCAAGAAGGGGGAGCTCGCGCTGCTCAACCAGAACCTGGAGGTGCGGGTCACCGAGCGCACGAAGGATCTCGCGGCGAGCCGCGAGCAGTACCGCGAGCTGCTCGAGTCGACGCAGGCGATCCCCTGGGTGATGGAGCCAGGAAGCCTGCGCTTTGCCTACGTCGGGCCGCAAGCGACGCGTCTCCTCGGGTTCCCGCCGGAGGCCTGGCAGGAGGAGGGCTTCCTCGCCGGACACCTGCATCCGGACGACATCGACGCGACGCTCCTCGCGCTCCGCTCGGACTCGGCAAACGACCACGAGATCGAGGTGCGCATGTTCGCTGCCGATGGCCGCTGCCTGACGCTGCGCAGCTTCGTGAGCACGACGCTCGACGAGGAAGACCGCATCGTCCGGCGCGGCATCCTCCTCGACGTCACGGCGCGGCGCACGCTCGAGGGCAAGCTCGCGATCGCGCACAAGCTGGAGTCGGTCGGCCGGCTCGCCGCGGGCGTCGCCCACGAGATCAACACCCCCGTCCAGTTCGTCAGCGACAACGTGCATTTTACGCAGGATGCGCTCGCCACCGTGATGCGCGTCGTTGCGCGCTACGGTGCGCTTCTCGAGGACGACCGGCTGACGCGTGACGAGCGCGCCGCCGCCGCCGCCGCCGCACGCGAGGAGGAGGACCTCGACTACGTCATCGAGGAGGCGCCGCGCGCGCTGGAGGGCACCATCCAGGGCCTCGGCCGCATCGCCACGATCGTGAGGTCGCTCGGGGACTTCTCGCATCCGGACACGCCGCAGATGGCGGCCGCCGACCTCAACGCGAGCCTCGAGAGCACGCTCACGGTGGCCCGCAGCGAGTACCGGGACGTGGCCGACGTCGTGCTCGACCTGGCCGAGCTGCCCCCGGTCGTGTGTCACGTCGGACAGATCAGCCAGGTCATCCTGAACCTCGCGGTCAACGCCGCTCAGGCGATCGCCGGACACCCGCAGGAGGGCGAGCGCGGGCGCATCACGGTGCGGAGCCGCTGGGACGGCGCGAGCGTCGTGGTGAGCATCTCCGACACCGGCGGGGGCATCCCGGACCAGGTCAAGAACCGGATCTTCGACCCCTTCTTCACCACCAAGCCGGTCGGCCAGGGAACCGGTCAGGGCCTCGCGATCGCCCGCACCATCGTCGTCGACACGCACCACGGCGACCTGTCCTTCGAGACGGAGCTCGGTCGCGGCACGACCTTCCACGTCCGCCTGCCCGCAGCGGCAGGCGCTGCCCACGCCGCCGCGTCCTGATCCGCGAGGTGTGTCACAATGCGGCGCATGCCGCTCGATGCGCATCTCCGTCCGCTCTACGAGCTTCGTGACTCCGTCGACGAGCTGATCGAGGAGGGCCTCGTGAAGGGGTGGAGCGTCAGCGAGCTGCTCGGCTCGCTGCTGCCGCGGCTCGTGGCGCAGCTCGGGGTCGAGGCGGCGTTCGTCGAGACCTACGGCGAGGACCTCGCGCTCCGGCTGTTCGCGACGGGCGCGGCGACGCCAGGCGCTCCGCCGATCACGATCCCCGGCAAGGACGCGGTCTTCGCGGCGACGAGCGAGACGCAGCGCGAACGGGTGCAGCTCGAGACCGCCGGCGCGATCGTCATCGCGCAGCACCTCGATGTCGCCGGCTCGTGGTTCGGTCGGGCCGGCTTCGTGTGCGCGCCGGGGGCGGACGTCGCGTTCCTCGCCGGCGCGCTCCACGCCGTCTGCGAGGTCCTCGACAACTTCCTCTACGCCATCAGGGCGGCGCGCGAGAAGCACGGCGTCATGATGCGGCTCGGCCGGGCGCTCCGGCATCGCGTCCTCGGAGAGGGCGTGAAGGAGGCGGTGAAGGTGCTCGCTGAGGCCATCCCGATCGGGCGCATGGTCCTCGTCTACGTCGCCGAGGAGAGCGCGACGCGCGTGCTCCACGTGCAGATGTTCGACGGCGCCGAGCTGCAGGTCGACACCCTCGCCTCGCAGGGGCAGACCCAGGCGCCGCTCCGCCAGATGGGGCGCGAGTACCTGAACGGCGAGAGCACGGCGCTCCTCCAGCACCTCGGGGTGGAGAACGCCGCCGAGGAGGTGCTCATCAACGGCATCACGAAGAGCGTGGTCGTCGGAAAGGTCGTCGTCACCTCGCGGACGCCCGCGTTCAACACCTACGGGCGTGAGCTGCTGAGCGCCTTCTCCGGGTTCATCCGCCAGCGCATCGTGGACTTCAACAAGGAGTGGCGCGCGCTCGCTCTGACCTTCCGCCCCGACGACGTCGGCCGCCTCCTCCAGGACGACGAGTACGAGCAGCGCTTCCTCGCTCCACGCGAGGCCACGGTCGCGATGGTGTACATCGACATCTCGGGCTTCACGAAGGTCTCCGAGACGATCCTGAAGACGCCCGCCAAGGTCGCGGCGCTCGTCGAGGAGTGGAGCCGCGATGCGGTCGAGATCGTCTGGGAGCACGGCGGCGTGTTCGACAAGATGGTCGGCGACTGCGTGATCGCCCTCTTCGGGCCGCCCTTCTACGAGGACGAGCCCGGCGAGCGCCTGGCGCGCGCCATCCAGTGCGCCGTCGACGTGCGCGCGATGACCCAGAAGATCCCGGAGCGACTCCCCTTCGCGGCGCTGCGGGAGGGCGGCCTCGCCGTCTCGACCGGCGTCCACATGGCGCCGCTCTTCGTCGGGCAGTTCGGTCCGAACTCCAACTTCACGGGCTTCTCGTCCGGCATGAACAACACCGCGCGCCTCCAGGGCTGCGCCGGTCGGAACGAGATCCTCGTCATGGAAGAGGCGATCGCCGCCCTGCCCGCCGGACACCCCTTCGTCTTCGGCCAACCGCGCTCGATGGCCGTGAAGAACGTGGCCGAGCCGCTCCGGTTCCGCGCGCTCGCGCCCGCCGAGAACGCGGTGAACGCGGAGAGCGCCTAGCGGGTCACTCGCCGGCCGCGGCGGGGCGGCCGGTCTTGCGCGGCGCGCGCTTCTTGCCAGCGCCGGCGTCGTGCGTGCGTCCGGCGGGCGGCGCCGCCGAAG
>JAQBQL010000222.1 GCA_028287035.1 Labilithrix sp.
CACCCGCGACGCGCGCGTGCGGCGCGTCCGGCGCGTGCTCGAGGCTGCCCTGCATGGCGCGAGCGACGTGCGCTGCCACGTCGGCGGCGGGTGGCTGCGCGGCCTGCGCGAAGCTCGTGATGCGCTCGACGTAGTCGCAGCACGCCGAGCAGAGCGCCAGATGCTCGCGCACCTTCGCGTGCGCGCCGCGCGGGTCCGATCCCGCGGGCTCGCATGCGTAGGCTTCGAGGTCGATGCTGCTCGGGTGCTTCATGAGGTGAGTGCCTCTTCCTCGAGGCCGGTGCTTTCGTGACTGATGCGGAGCTTGGCGCGTATCTCCTGCGTTCGCTTGTTCACGGTGACGCGGGATACTCCGAGCTCGGTCGCCGCCTCGCCCTGGGTGAGCCCGTCGACGAAGAGCATGATCGCGAGCGACTGCTGCGCTTCGTCGAGCAGCGCGAGCGACTCGACCACCGCGAGGCGCGCTTCCGGGTCGATCCCCGGCGCGGTCCCCACCGGGTCCCGCGGATCGAGCGCGTCGATGTCGACCGCGGTGCGAAGACGACGCCCGCGGCGGAGGAGATCGAGGCACGTGCGATCGGCAACGCGGCAGAGCCACCGGTACGGTGACTCGGCCGCGCGGAGCCCCTCGCCCCGGCGCAGGAGCACCGAGACGAGCTCCTGCACCGCGTCGTCCGCCTGCGCAGAATCGCGCAGGAGGAGACGGCAGCGACGTGCCAGCAGCGCACCGTAGCGCTGGTACACGTCGCTCACTTCGTCTGCGGTGAGCCCGCGCTGTTCGAGCTGGGCCAACCTTCTCGGTCCATCGGCGAGGTTCGGTTCACTTCCCCGAGTCGGGGGCGGGGCCGCCATCGACACTGGCGTCCATCCCGCCCGCGTCCTCGGCGATCGGGCAGGGCCATCCAGCGGGCGCCGGCTGGTCCCACGGGATCGCCGTGGAGTAGCCGGACGAGGGGGCGCAACCGATCCCGATGTCGGTCCCGAGGGAACACAGGCCACTCGGAGCGGGCGGCGGGGTCGGGCAGTCCACGGCCTCGTTGTACGAGAAGCTGTGCCCGTCCGGGTCGCAATGCAGGTTCGGGTCGGACGGGTCCGGGTACGTCGCCTTGGGCACGCCGGCGTCGCCGTCGCTCGGGCTGGGCGGGGTGCCGTCCGCGCCGCCACCGGCGGAGGGGGGCGAGTCGGCGACGGGGTTGACCGTGCCGCCGCCGCCGCCGCCCGAGTAGTAACCCGAGTTCGAGCAGACCGGGTACGGCAGGCCCTGGCCACCATCGAGCTTCAGCTCGACCTCGTCGAGCGGCAGCCAGCGCTGGTTGTCCGTCCACGCGAGGTTGAAGCCTGCGAGCGGGAGGATGCCCGAGCGGTCGCGGAGCTTCTCGTAATCGAGCTTCCCGCCGTCCTTCAGGTACGTGAGGACGAGCTCGCGGTTGCCGCCGAGGATCGTGTCCGTCGACGAGGCGTACTGACCGGAGAGATCGAGCTTCCCGTTGCCGTTCGTGTCCGCATAGACAACGAAGCCGGCGACCGCCGCGGTGAGCGGCTGCGTGATGACCGAGCCGCTCGCGTTGTCCTTGGCCGTGATGGTGGAGGCGAACGACTTGCCGCCGGCGGTGCCGGTGCCGTCGGTCTCCGGGACCGGCGCGGGCGCCGGGACCGGCGTGTCCTTGCCGTTCGCGAAGGTCGTGCCGTTGTCGAGGCTCGAGAAGAACGCAGCCGCGGGGACCGCGAGGCTCATCGTGAAGTGACCGCCGACGACCGGAACGTCGTCACCGACGGCGTAGCCGCCCTCGTCCGTCGTGCTCGACGCAGTGCGCCAGACGAGCGCGACGCGGGCATTGGCCGGAACGGAGGTGCCCGTGAGGGCGCCGGCGACGGTGGCGACCTTTTCGCCGGCGATCGTCGGGTCCGAGATGCCACCGCAGGCAAAGGCCATCGAGGTGCACGCGGCGGCCGCGGCGAGGATCATGGCAGGCCGGCGACGGGGCGCGCGATCCTGCGTCACGGGGGAGGTGCGAGCGATGCGAGAGAGGACACGGGAAGAGAAGGACATGATGAGGGGGCTCCTGCGAGGTCGAGAGACCGTTCGGTTGCTTCTGAACTCCTGGACGCAGGCAGGGGGCCAGGCTGTAAAGCACGAGGTCCCTTTTTCTTCAGCCGACCGCCTGGTCGGATCACCCCCCTCGCCGTCGAGGGGTCGCCGGATGACGCGCCCGGCCGAGAACGACAGGGCCTCTGCGAGGTTGCCAGGGGCCTCCAACAAAACTACACCCGGGTTCGCCGACCGCCATGCCTTCCATCGCCATCACCGGAACGGGCCTCTTCACTCCTCCTCACGCCATCTCGAACGACGAGCTGGTGGCGGCGTTCAACGCGTGGGTGGACAGCGAAAATGCGAAGAATGCCGACGCGATCGCCGCCGGGCAGAAGCCGCTCGAGCGGTCCAGCGCCGACTTCATCCTGAGCGCCTCGGGCATCGGGCGCCGGTACGCGATGGACCGGACGGGCATCCTCGACCCCGCGATCATGGCCCCGCGCATCCCGGAACGCGCGAACGAGCAGCACGGCATCCAGTGCGAGATGGCCCTGGCGGCCGCCGGCGAGGCGCTCGCGCAGGCCGGTCTCGTCGCCGAGGACATCGGCGCGGTCATCGTCGCCTGCTCCAACCTGCAGCGCGCCTACCCCGCCATCGCGGTGGAGGTGCAGGAGGCGCTCGGCATCAAGGGCTTCGCGTTCGACATGAACGTGGCGTGCTCGTCCGCGACCTTCGGCATCAACGTCGCCCACGACCTCGTCCTCGGCGGCAGCGCCAAGCGCGTCCTCGTCGTGAACCCCGAGATCTGCACGGGCCACCTCAACTTCCGCGATCGCGAGAGCCACTTCATCTTCGGCGACGCGTGCACCGCCGTCGTCGTCGAGCCGCTCGAGGGAACGCGCTCGAAGGAGCCCTACGAGATCCTGGGCACCCGCCTCGCGACCCGGTACTCGAACAACATCCGGAACAACTTCGGCTTCCTGAACCGCGCCGCCCCCGAGGGCCGGGATCAGCCCGACAAGCTGTTCGTGCAGCACGGTCGCAAGGTGTTCAAGGACGTCTCGCCGATGGTCGCCGAGCTCGTCTCGAGCCATCTCGAGAGCCTCGGCATCACGCCTGCCCAGGTGCGCCGGATGTGGCTGCACCAGGCGAACGGCACCATGAACGAGTGGATCAGCCGCAAGGTGCTCGGCCGCGACGCGACCAAGGAAGAGGCGCCCTCGGTGCTCGAGGAGTACGCCAACACGAGCTCCGCCGGCTCGATCATCACGTTCCACAAGAACCGCGCCGGGCTCGCCAAGGGCGACATCGGCGTGGTGTGCTCGTTCGGGGCGGGCTACTCGGTCGGGTCCGTCATCGTGCGCAAGGCGGCCTGAGCCGCCTCGCCGACTACTGCGCGATCTCGACCTGACGACCCTCGACGAGGTCCGGGCTCGCCAGCTTCACGACGCGATCGGTCTCGGAGACGCCGGTGGAGAGCTCCATCGTCGGCCCCGTGTCGCGCTCGATCATGACGGGCACGAGCTTGATCTTGTTGTCGGGACCGACCATCGCGACGCGAAGACCCTTCGCGTCGTTCATCACCGCGGTCGCCGGGAGCTCGAACACCCGGTGCGGCGAGGGCAGCGTCAACGCGACGTTCGCGTACATGCCGGCGAGCAGCTCGCCCTTCGGATTCGGGACGCGGACCTCGGTGTTCATCGTGCGCGTCGCGGGATCGAGCGACCCGGCCGAGCGCGCGACCTTCCCGTCGAACGTGCGGCCCGGGAACTCGCGAACGCTCACCTTGGCGACGACGTCGTTGCGGACGTTCGGCGCCACGTCCTGCGGCACCTGCACGAACACGCGAACCGGATCCGTTGCGCTGATCCGGAAGAGCGCGGTCGTCGGGGAGACGAGCGCCCCCTTCTCGATCCAGCGCGCGTTGACGGTCCCCGCGAACGGCGCCTGGATCTGACCCCACGACTTGAGCTGCGCGAGGCGGTTCACGTTGGCCTGCTGGGCGGCGATCGCGGCGTTCGCGACCTTGACCGAGGACTGGTCGACCGAGGACTGCGCCTGGTGCTGATCGAGCTCCTGCTGCGAGGCAACGCCCGACGGCGCGAGCTTCTTGTAGCGCTCGAGCGTGGTCGCCGAGTACCCCTGGTTCGCCTGCGCCTGGACGAGGGAGGCCTGCGCCTGGAGGAGCTGCGCGCGCGCCTGCTCGAGCTGCTGCTCCACCTCGGGCTGGTCGATGTCGGCGAGGACCTGCCCCTCCTTCACGCGGTCGCCGATGTCGACGAGCCACTTGCGCACGTAGCCGCTCGAGCGCGGATACACCGTTGTCTCCTCGAGCGGTTGGACGCTGCCCGGCAGCATCATGCTCCGATCGCTGGAGGTGACCTTGGGGGCGACGACCTGCACGCGAAGGAGTGCCGACTCGTTCTGCTTCGTGGCCGTCGCGAGCTCGTGCTGGCGCGCCCGCTTCGGCAAGAACGCGACGAGGAACGCGCCGCCGAGCACGACCAGCGCGATCACCGCGAAGACCGCGATCCTCCCGAGCGACATCCGGCGCGGCGGCGGCAGCTCGAAGCCGAGGTCGTCCGTGGCGGCGGGCCCCGCCTTTCCGGGCGGCGTGTGGGGATCGTGGGGCTCGTTGGGATCACGCAGGCTCATAGGGACTCCAGCTCGGCGTCGTTGGTCTTCGGCGCCTTCTTGCGAAGCATGCTGTACATGACGGGAACGAAGAAGAGGGTCGTGAAGGTCGCGACGAGGAGCCCGCCGATGACCGCGCGACCGAGCGGCGCGTTCTGCTCGCCGCCCTCGCCCAAGCCGAGCGACATGGGCAGCATGCCGATGATCATCGCGAGAGCGGTCATGATGACCGGCCGGAGCCGCGTCATCCCGGCGGCCAGTGCCGCCTGCGTCGCGTCGCGGCCGACGCCGCGCTGATCGTTCGCGAAGGTGACGACGAGGATGCTGTTCGCGGTCGCCACGCCCACGCACATGATCGAGCCCATGAGGGCCGGAACGCTCAGCGTGGTGTGGGAGAGGAAGAGCATCCACGCGATGCCCGCAATCGCCCCGGGCAGCGCCATCAGGATGACGAAGGGGTCCAGCCAGGACTGGAAGTTGACGACCATGAGGAGGTACACGAGGAGCACCGAGAAGATGAGGCCGTAGCCCAGGCCACGGAAGGACGAGTTCATGCTCTCGACCTGTCCCTTGATCTTCACCTGCGTTCCGCGCGGGAACTTGGGCTTCATCTCGTCGACGATCTTCTCGATCGCGTTCGACACGGAGCCGAGGTCCGCGCCGTCGACGTTGGCCTGCACGTCGTACGTGCGCGACGCGTTGAAGTGGGTGACGTTCGCCGCGCCGACGGTCCTCGAGATCTGCGCGACGTTCGAGAGGAACTGCGGGGGCGAGCTCGGGTCGCCGGTGGCGAGCGGCGTCGTGCCGAGGTCCTCGATGGAGGCAAGCTCGTACTGCGGGGTCTGCACCGCGACGAGATACTGGATGCCGCGCTTCGCATCGAGCCAGTAGCTCGGCGCGACCTGGGTGCTCGAGGACAGCGAGATGAGGAGATCGCTCGCCACGTCACGCTCGGTGAGGCCGACCTGCCGGGCCATCGTACGGTCGACGTCGATCTTCACCTGCGGGACGTTCGGGACCTGCGCGAGGTGGACGTCCACCGCGCCGGGCACCGCGCTCACCCGCTCCGAGATCTGCCGCGCGACGTCGTACGTCTGGTCCTCGTTGCCGACCGCGCCGACCACCTGCACGTCGATCGGTGCGGCGAGACCGAAGTTGAGCACCTGCGTCGAGATGTCCGGGGCGAGGAAGAAGAAGGTCGTGCTCGGGTACTTCTCGTGGAGCACCTTGCGGAGCTGGCGGACGTAGCCGTTCGTCGGCGGATGGTCCTCGTGGAGCGAGATGAGGATGTCACCGTCCGCCGGCGAGATGGCGACGCCTTCGCTCAGGGACAGGTTGATGCCGCTGTACGGCGTGCCGATGTTGTCGAGCATCGTCTCGATCTCGTGCGGCGGGATCACCGTGCGGATCGTGTTCTCGATGTCGGCGAAGTGCCGCTCGCTCTCCTCGATGCGGGTGCCGGGCACGCCGCGGACGTGCAGCTTGATGAGGCCCGCGTCGACGCTCGGGAAGAAGTCGCGGCCGACGAGGGGGAGGAAGGTGCCGACCGACGCGACCACGAACAGGAGGAAGCCGCCCGCGAAGACGCCGCGATGACGGAGCGCGAGCGCGAGGAAGCCGCCGTAGAAGCTGCGGAGCCGGTCGAACTGGTGGTTGAACCCGGCGAAGAACTTCGCGGCGAACCCGCGCGGCGGACCGTGGTGCTCGGCCATGTGCTCGTCGGCCTCCTTGCGGAGGAGGAAGTGCACCATCGTCGGCACGAGCGTCCGCGAGAGGAAGTAGGACATCATCATCGCGAAGACGACCGCGAGGGCCATCGGCACGAACAGCGACTTGGCGGCGCCGGTGATGAAGCCGACCGGGACGAACACGATGCAGATGCAGAGTGTCGACACGAAGGCGGGCGTCGCGATCTCCTGCGCGCCGTCGACGATGGCGCGCACGAAGGGCTTTCGCTGCGCCATGTTGCGATGGATGTTCTCGATCGAAACCGTGGCGTCGTCGACGAGGATGCCGACCGCCAGCGCGAGCCCGCCGAGCGTCATGACGTTGAGGCTGTACCCGAGGGCGCCCAGCACCATGATCGACACGAGGATGGACAGCGGGATCGAGACGACGACGATGAGGGTGCTCCGCCAGCTTCCGAGGAACACCAGGATCATGATCCCGGTGAGCGCGGCGGCGATCGCCGCCTCCTTCACGACGCCCTCCACCGCGGCGCGGACGAAGAGCGACTGATCGAAGAGGAGCGATACCTTGAGCTCCTTGGGCAGCTTCGTCATCGTGATCGGAAGCTGCTCGCGGATGCTCTTCACGATGTCGAGCGTGCTGACGTTGCCGTTCTTGAGCACCGACATGAGCACCGAGCGCTTGCCGCTCACGTGCACCATGTTGGTCTGGGGCGAGTAGCCGTCGCGCACGTTGGCGACGTCCTTCACGAACACGGGCGTCCCGCGCACCGTCTTGATCGGCAGCTCGCCAATGTCCTTGATGACCTCGGGGCTCGAGTTCAGGAGGACCGGGTACTCGTTGTTGCCCATCTTCGTCGTGCCGGTCGGCAGGATGACGTTCTGGGTCGTGATCGCGTTGTTGACGTCACGCGGTGAGAGGCCGAACCCGTAGAGGCGCGCCGGGTCGATGTCGACCATGACCTGCCGCTGCTTGCCGCCGTAGGGCCACGGCACCTGCGTGCCCTGGATGACCGCGAGGTCGGCGCGCACGAAGTTCGTTCCGTAGTCGAAGAGCTGCTGCTCGCTCATCGACTCGCTCTCGATGGCCGCCTGGAGGATCGGCACGTTCGAGGCGCTGTAGCGGATGATGAACGGCGGCGTCGCGCCGGGAGGCATCTGCTTCAGCACCGACTGCGAGACGGCCGTGACCTGCGCGGTGGCGGCCTCGATGTGGGCGCCCGGCTGGAAGTAGATCTTCACGACCGCGATGCCGGTGAGCGACTGGCTCTCGACGTGCTCGATGTCGTTCACCGTCGTGGTGAGGATGCGCTCGTAGTTGGTGACGATCCGCTTCTCCATCTCCTCCGGAGTGAGGCCCGTGTAGTTCCAGATGACGGAGATGACCGGGATGTCGATGTCGGGGAAGATGTCGGTCGGCATGCGGACGATCGACAGGACGCCCATGACGACGATGAGCATCGCCATGACGACGAACGTGTACGGGCGCCGGAGCGCGATTCGAACGAGCCACATGGTGGTTTGATTGGGATGTCCGCTCTCTAGATGGCGTCGCGGCGGTGATGCGTCCAGCGTAAAGTCCGGTACCGTCTGATACCTTGCAGGTATGGAGCTCCGGCACCTAAGGTACTTCGTCGCGGTCGCCGAGGAGCGCCACTTCGGCCGTGCGGCGAGACGCCTCCGCATCGCGCAGCCGCCGCTCAGTCGCCAGATCCAAGGGCTCGAGCGCGAGCTCGGGTTCCTCCTCTTCGAGCGCACGCGTCGCCAGGTCGATCTCACGCCGGCCGGCGAGACGCTCCTCGTTCACGCGCGCCGCATCTTCGAGTCCGTCGAGCTCGCGGTCCACGAGGCACGGCGCGCGAGCCACGGGGAGAGCGGGAGGCTGGTCGTCGCCTACCCCTCGACCTTCGCCGCGAGCGGCCTCCCCGAGGTGGTCCGGGCGTTCCACACGAAGTTTCCCGACGTCGAGCTGTCGCTGCACGAGCTATCGCCCCAGCAGCAGCTCGACGCGCTCCGCGACCACGAGGTCGACGTGGCCTTCGTCCGCGGCCCGGTCGAGGACCCCGAGCTCGCGACGGAGCTCGTGCGGAGCGAGCCGCTCATGGCCGTGCTGCCGAGCGGACACGCCCTCGCGGGCCGGAAGATCCTCGGGCTGAGCCTCCTCGCGGGCGAGCCGTTCGTGCTCTTCCCGCGCGTCCGCGCGCCGGCGTACTTCGACTTCCTCGTGGGCCTCTGCCGTCAAGCGGGCTTCACGCCGCGCATCGTGCAGGAGGCGCCGCAGATGGACATCGTGAGCCTGGTCGCCGCAGGCCTCGGGGTGTCGCTGGTGCCCGCGTCGGTCCGCAGCTTCCGGCGCAAGGGGATCGTCCTCCGCCCGCTCGTGGGCTCACCGAAGAGCGACCTCCGCGTCGTCTGGGCGGCGGCGAGCCGCTCGGCGGTGCTGGCCGAGTTCCTCGCGGTCGTGCGTCATCAAGCGTAACCTGGTGGGGCTTTGAACCGCTTCGCGCTCCCCGACCTCGGCATCGGCCTCGGCCTCCGCACCGTCCACTACGCGCACATCCTCGAGCATGCGCCGGCCGTGGACTGGTTCGAGATCCTGAGCGAGAACTACATGCAGACGCGCGGTCGGCCGCTGCACTTCCTCGAGCAGATCGCCGACCGCTACCCGATCGCGATGCACGGCGTGTCGCTGTCGATCGGCGGGACCGACCCGCTCGATCGCGGCTACCTCGCCGAGCTGAAGGCGCTCCGCGACCGCACGAAGGCACGCTGGGTGTCCGATCACCTCTGCTGGACCGGCGTCGCCGGCAAGAACACCCACGACCTCCTGCCCATGCCGTATACCGAGGAGTCGCTCCGCCACACCGTCGGACGGGTCAAGCAGGTGCAGGACGTGCTCGGCGCGCCGCTCGCGCTCGAAAATCCGTCGACGTATCTCGAGCTCGCCGGCAACACCATGACCGAGTGGGAGTTCCTCGCGCGCCTCGCGACCGAGGCGGACTGCGCGCTCCTCCTCGACGTGAACAACGTCTACGTCTCCTCGTACAACCACGGCTACGACGTGACCGAGTACCTCGCGGCGATCCCCTGGGACCGCGTGGTGCAGCTCCACGTGAGCGGCCACACGAACCACGGCACGCACATCGTGGACACGCACATCGGACCGGTCATCGACCCCGTGTGGAAGCTCCTCGGCGAGGCGCACGCGCGGTCCGGCGCCAGCGTGCTGCTCGAGTGGGACGCCGAGATCCCCGGCTTCGAGGAGACGCACGCCGACGCCCTGCGGGCCCGCGAGTTCATCGGCGCGCGCGAGGTGACGTCGTGAGCACGCACCCGCTCCGGGACGTGCAGCTGTGGATGGTCTCGGCCATCACCGGGCCGGCGCCCGACGCGGCGACGCGCGACATCGAGCGGTTCGTGAAGGCGGGCCCCCGCATGTCGGCCGAGGACCGCTTCGACGTGTACCGGCTCGGGTACCACGCGCGGCTCGTCGAGTGTCTCGTCGACGACTACCCGGTGCTCTCCGCGATGCTGGGCGAGGCGCTCTTCGGCGCGCTCTGCCGCGCGTACGTGGACCGTCACCCGTCGACGTCGCCCAACCTCAACGCGTTCGGGCAGAACCTTCCCTCGTTCTGCCGCGAGGCCGAGCTGCGCGGCGAGCACGCGGGGTCCTTCGCCGAGCTGCGCGCCTTCGCCGCCGATCTGGCGACGCTCGAGTGGGCGCTCGTCGAGGTGCTGCACGCGGAGTGTCCTCCGCCCGTCGAGCTCAGCGCGCTCGCGACGCTCCCGCCCGAGAGCTGGAGCACGGCGCGCTTCGTCGCGAGCGACGCGCTCCGCCTCCACCGCTTCGCCTATCCGGTGAACGAGGTCTTCATCGCGAACCGCATGCGTGACGAGGTCCCGGCGGTGCCTGCTCCGCGTCCCACGGCGGTCGCCGTGTACCGCAAGGACAGCACCCTCTGGCGGATGGATCTGTCGCCCGAGATGCTGCTCGTGCTCGAGCCGCTGGTCGCCGGGCAGAGCCTCGGCGAAGCGCTGGGCGCGCTCGAGGAGACGGTGACCGATCCGGCCGCGCTCGAGCAGATCGGCACGCACCTCATGGTGTGGTTCCGCGAGTGGGTCGCGGCGGGCTTCTTCACGAACATCGCCGTGGGCTGAGCGGCTCAGGCGCTCCGTTCGGTCGCGGCCAGGTACGCGACCGTGATCTCCGTCTGGTCGAGCACGCCGAGCACCTTGCCGTTCTCGTCGACGACGAGCAGCTCGCGCATCGCGTGCTTGATCAGGAGCTCGAGCGCGTTGTGCAGATCGTCGGTGTCCCGCACCGAGATCGGCGGGGTCATCATGTCGTCGGCGAGGGCGACCCGCATCACCTCGGGGTCACCGGCCGCCGTCCGCAGGATCTCCGCGGTGATGACGCCCACGAGCTCGCCGTTGTCGCCGAGCACCGGGAAGGAGTCCTGGAAGTCGGCGTTCGCGACCATGCGGATCACCTCGCTCGCCGACGTGCTCCGCTGGAACGTCGCGAGCGGGCGATCCTTCACGTAGATCGCGTCGACGCGGATCCCCTTCAGGAAGTCGAGGATCAGCTCGTCGCGGTGCGCGGGTGAGTCGCGCTTCGTCTGGACCTGCGCGTGGTAGAGCGTCTTGTTGCGGAGGGCGACGTACGCGATGCCCTCCGCGAGCATGAGTGGCACGAGCAGGTCGTAGCTGCCGGCGAGCTCGCAGGTCATGACCAGCGAGCCGATCGGCACGTGCGCGAGGCCGCCGTAGAAGGTGCCCATGCCGACGAGCGCGAAGGCGCCCGGATCGATCCGCGGGTCGTTCAGGAGGAGCTGCGCGGCGCGACCGAACGCCCCGCCGAAGATGCCGCCCAGCACCATCGACGGACCGAAGTCGCCGGCGCTGCCGCCGGTGCCGACGGTGAGCGAGGTCGCGAGGATCTTCACGACGCCGAGCGCGAGCAGCACCTCGACGCCGCGCCAGCCGCTCGGGAACCAGGGCGCTCCGGTGATCGCCACCTGCGCCGCCCCGTAGCCGCCGCCGAGGATGCCGAGCCCCTGCCCCTCCCCCATGTGCGTCCCGAAGTAATAGACGAGCGGCGTCGCGAGCACGCCGAGCATGAGACCCCCGGCCGCGGGCTTGGCCCAGCCCGGCAGGCTCGTGCGTGCGGTGACATCCTTCACCACGTGCATGGCGCGCACGAAGGCGGCCGCGGCGAGGCTCACGACGAGCGCCATCAGCGCGTAGAGCGGCAGGTGCGCCGGGACGAACGGGTACTTGGGCGCGTGCGCGAAGAGCGTGCTCTCGCCGAAGAACGAGATGAACACCGAGTACGACACCACGCTCGCGAGGACCGAGGGCACGAGGGCGTCGGACTCGAAGTCGTCGCGGTGGAGGACCTCGACGGCGAGGAGCGCTGCGCCCAGCGGGGTGCGGAACACGGCGGCCATGCCGGCCGCCGCCCCGGCGACGAGGAGGATCCGGCGCTCGCGATCGGTGACCCGCAGGTAGCGGCCGACCAGCGACCCGATGGACCCGCCGACCTGCATCGTCGGCCCCTCGCGACCGCCCGAGCCGCCGAACCCGAGCGTCGCGATCGAGGCGACCATCTTCACGAGCGGAACGCGGCGACGCACCAGGCCGCCCTTCGTGTGGAACGCGTCGATGATCGCGTCGGCGCCGCCGCCCCGCGTCTCCGGCGCGAGCGTCGACGCGACACCGCCGATCAGCGCGCCGATCGCGGGCAGCACCCACAGCAGCCAGGGGCGGAAGACCGTGTGGATCGGGACGAGCTCGTCGCCCTCGCCCGCCGCGCGGAGCGGGAGGTATCCGGTCAGGCCCTCGAGAACGAAGTGCTGGGTGAGCTCGAGGCCCTCCACGAAGATCAGGCTCACGATCCCGACTGCCGCGCCGACCGCCGCCGCATGCAGCAGCGTGCGTCCGAGCAGCTGCAGGGTCGGCGGTGCGCGGCTGACGAAGCCGTCGTCGAGCACGCGCGCCAGACGCCGGAGCACCGGCTGCGGAAGCGTGGAGAGCCGGTCGGACGGGGGGCCGGGAGGCCGAGATGGCGGGCCCGAGCTCGGATGCATCGCCACGGCTTCCCTTCTTACGCCTAGAGCACGCGCTTCGCGAGCAACGCGAGCGTCCGCGGGTCACGGATGCGACGGCGCAGCCCGCCGAGGGTGCCATAGAGCTCGTGCTGTCCGATGCGGCGCGCGTGCGTGATGTCGACGTCGCGCACGTTCTCGAGGATCCAGCGAGCGAGCGGCTCGTCGTCGACGAGGACGACGAGCTCGAAGTCCTTGTCGTCCTCGAGGCTGCGGTAGTTCAGGTTCGTCGACCCGTGGATCGAGTACCGCTCGTCGAACACCGCCATCTTCAGGTGATTGAAGTGGTTTTGGTACTCGTGGACCGTGATGTCGTGATCCAGAAACCGCGCGTAGTGGTGCTCCTGCGCGTCCTGGCCGAAGGCGTTGTCGTTGAGCCTGCCGGCCGGGAGGACGAGCGTGATCTCGAGCTCCGGCCGCGCGCGCTTCGCCTCGCAGAGCGCGTCGCCGACCGCCTCGTGATAAAAGTACGGATTCTCGATGAAGATGGACCGCCGGGCCTCGGCGATCAGGCGGAGGTAGAGCCCCCGGACCTCGTTCGGCTCGTCGCTCGGCGCGTTGCAGTGGACATGAGCGTGCCCGATCGGCGCCCCGCGCGGCGCACCGGCCGCGGGGAGCGGAGGAGCGCTGTCGTAGTGCTCCCCGCCGTCGAGCAGCCAGCGGTCGTGGAAGGCCGCTTCGAGGTCGACCACGATCGGTCCCTCGAAGCGCGTCAGGCTGTCGTGCCACTTCCACCACGGCTCGTCGGCGCCGGCCTTCTTGCGCTCCTCGGCCTCGAGCTTCGCGTCCTTCGTGGGGTCGAAGGGCACGTGATACATGTATTGCGCACCGATGTTTGCGCCGCCGCACCAGCCCACCCGGCCATCGACGATGACGAGCTTCCGGTGGTCGACGTGCATGTCGTCGATCGAGATGCCCTTGCGGATCTGCTGCGCCATCGAGACGAGACGCGGCGCCAGGCCCGGGAGCTCGAGGTCGTAGTCGATGTTCGTGTCGTGCACGAGGACGCCCGCCTCGCGCATCTGCTCGACCATCGGCTGCACGTTCATCGGATTCTTTCGAAACTCCGGGTCGTGCCGCATCATCTCGCGCTCGCCCGTCGAGAAGGGATCGCCCATCGCCGTCTTCTCGACGTTGATGAGCACCCGGACGTCGAGCCCCTCGCGCGCGCGGCGGGAGAGCAGCGCCGCGACCTCCTCGCCGACCGGGTCACGGAAGAAGAGGAACATCGAGACGTGGATGCTTCGCCGCGCCTCGGCGAGGTCCCGCAGGAGGGCGGGGAGGATGCGATGCCCATCGACGAACATCTCGGCGAAGTTCCCGTTCATCGGGCACCCACCATAGCGGTATTCTGCGGCGCATGCCCGGGCGAAGCTTCCTCTCGCTCGACCTGCTCGACAACCGCTACCCCTCCCTCCACGGGCTCCGGGTGCTCGCGATCGTGAGCGTGGTGCAGTTCCACGTGACGTGGATCTTCGCCGCCGAGCAGGGCATCCGTCTCGACCACGACTTCACCGTCTCGTCCCTGACGGTGTTCTTCGGCATGGATCTCTTCTTCATGCTGAGCGGCTTCCTGATCGGGATGATCCTGTTTCGCTCGCTCGAGAAGAACGGCCACCAGAACCTGAAGCGGTTCTACATCCGGCGCGTCTCTCGCACGTTCCCCGCCTACTACGTGGTCCTCACGTATCTCGCGCTGACGACGGCGTTGACGGCGTCGCAGCTCCGCCACCTTCCGCTCGAGTACGTCTACGCGACGAACTTCCTGTCGCTGCTCCGCAACGACATCATCATGTTCTGGGGGTGGTCGCTGGCGCTCGAGGAGCAGTTCTACCTCACGGTGCCGATCCTCTTCTTCGTGCTGCACCGGATCAAGGGCGACCCGCTGAAGCTCACCCTCCTCCTGTCGGTGTGGCTGCTCGCGCTCGTCATCCGCCTCCACGTCTTCCTGCATCGCGGGCCCTGGAGCGATCTCTCGCTCTACGAGGCGCTCTACTTCCGGCCGCACACGCGATTCGACACGCTGGTCGCGGGCATCGTGCTCGCGTTCGTGCACCATCGGTTCGGCGACCGGGTGACGGCCTGGCTGAAGGCGCCCTTTCACCGGGCGCTGCTCGGGATGATGTCGCTCGGCTGCCTGTGGCTGCTCGTGCAGCCCTGGATGTTCGGCAATCAGCACCTCCAGCTCGTCCACGTGTTCGCGTGGGGGACGGTGACGAGCGTGATGTACTTCGGGTGGCTGTTGCTCCTCATCCACGGCGACACCGACGGCTTCGTGCACCGGCTGCTGTCGGCACCGATCTTCCGGCGCATCGCGACGCTCGGGTACGGCGTGTATCTCGTCCACATCCCGATCTGCGACCAGGTCATCGTGCCGGCGGCGCGGCTGCTCCAGAACCGTCACTGGCCCATGGTGATCGTCTGGCCGCTGGCGCTCGCGGGGCTGATGCTCACCTCGCTGGGGCTCGCCTACGTGATGCACGTCCTCATCGAGAAGCCGTCGCTGCGCATCCGCGAGCGGCTCGCCGGCTAGCCGTCACGGGTCGAAGGGCGCGCCGAAGCCCTCGCTCGGCAGCTCCACGTCGCGCGTCGCCTCGAACGCGTCGCTCAGCCACACGAGACCGTCGGGGTCGTCGTCGAACTCGAAGCGCGCGCTCCGTGGGCCGGCCGGCCCGGTCTCGAGGATCGTGACCTGGAAGCCGGGCGCGGCGATCACGTCGTCCTTGCGGAGCGGCGCGTCGGTGCTGCGATAGAGGTTCCGCTCCCCGATCGGATAGAGGCCTCGTCCCTGGCCGGCAACGACATCGAGCGTGCGCGGGCCACGCCGGAGAACGAGGACGTGGCCCGCCTGCGAGAGGACCCGCCACGTTGCCGGCGTCTCGCCGCGCGGGTCGAGCGCGAAGGGCGCGAAGAAGACCCCCGCCATCCCTCGCACGACGCCGATGTGCGCCTCGGCCGGGGGCCCCGTGCGCGCGCGCACCCACGCGACGCGCCCCGCGAAGTCGGAGGCGTCGCTGCGGTGCAGCTCGCTCGCCAGGAACGAGATCCCCGGCGCGTGGACGAAGTGCACGAAGCCGAGCCCCAGCGCGGTCACCGCCGAGAGGGAGCCGGCGAGACCGCGCGCCACCCGCGGTTCGCCTTCCCGGGGGAACCACGCGTGGTCGACGAGCATGGCAACGACCGCGGCGATGCCGAGCGTTCCGACCCCGAGGAGTCGCCGCGCGGGCACGACGGCGAGCGTCGGGACGAGGGCGAGCAGCGAGCCGACGAGGAGCCAGAGCACGGCGCGTCGCTCGCGCGGCGACGAGGCAGCGAGAAGCCTCCGCAGCGGAAGCACGAGGGCGAGCGCGGTCAGCACGACCGCCGCGCTCAGCACGCTGCGCCAGACGCCGGTGCGGAAGCTCTCGGTGTCGAAGCCGAGCCACCCCGTCGCGAGGAGTGCAACGCCGCGCCACGGAGCGTTCGCGAGGAACGCGCGGGGCTCGTGCAGCGGGTCCGAGTAGAAGCCCGAGGCGGCCGCGCCGTAACCGAGCACCCCGCGCAGGGTCAGGTAGGCGGCAGCAGGCGCGGCGAAGGTGAGCCACGCCGAGACGCGGCGGACGAGGCTCTCCGAGCTGCGCCCGAGCTCCATGGCGACGACGTAGCCGCCGAACGAGAGCGCGTACTCGCCGCCCGCGAACAGCGCGAGGGCGAACAGGCCGGACGCCGCGAGCGCCCGCCCGGCGGTGCGGTCCTCGCGGAAGCGGACCTGGGCCGACAGCGCGAGACTTCCGAAGCACAGCGCGATGAGCGTCTCGCGATTCGCCACCCAGGCGAGCGGTAGCGCGTGGCAGGGGGCGAGCGCGAAGATGGCGGTGGCGATCGACGCGGGCCGCCGCGGCAGCACCCGCCGGAAGAGCGCCCGCGCCGCGAGCACGGCGAGCACCCACCACGCGAGCGAGTGGAGGTGCATGGGCAGCGCGGCGTGCGCCAGCACCCGGTGGTCCACGTAGAGGAGGAGGCTCGCGAGCGGCCGGAAGAAGCGGATCGTCAGGTGCGCGTCGCTCCACCACGGGAGGAGGCCCCGGCTGGCGAGCGCCGCGCGATCGCCGTCGTCGACGAAGGAATAGAGATCGAAGGGGCTGCGCGGTGCGGGCCAGGTCCCCTCGACCATCGACGCCTGCAGGTGATCGTCGAGAAAGAGCGGCGCGAAGACGGCCGGCGAGAAGAGCAGAGCCCCGAAGAGGAGGAGAATCACCAGCGCGAGCACCGGCTGCTCACGTTTCTTTCGCGTCTCGGAAGTGCTCGCGGAGGTGATGTGCGACGCGCTTTTTGCCGTGTTTCGGGGGGTGATCTCGATCGCCACGTCAGCTCGAGCCTCGGGTTGGGCGCTCTTCGGCGTTCCGGCTCTTCATATTCGCGAGGTCTGAAGTAGTGTGAGCGCCGTGAAGCAGGCCACCTTGTCAAAGTCCGCGTTCGCCGTCACCGCAATCCTCGTCGGCCTCCTGGTCGTCGGCGCGCCCGCCTGCGCCGGCAGCGAGGAATCGCCGGCCGAAGCGGTCGCCACGCCGGACGCCGCGCCTGCCACGACGGTCCCGCCCGCGGCCACCACGCCGGCGCCGCCCGAGAAGAAGTGCCCGTCGTCGTGCACGACGGACGCGGAGTGCGCGAACGCCTGCCCCGCCCTCCCCGGCGGCGTCCAGTGCTGCGACGTGACGGTCGGCAAGTGCTTCGGGTCGAAGACCGCGACCTGCCCGGCCCCGGGCCCGACCGGCACCGAGCCGCCGCCCGCCTACTGATCGCGCGTCACCCGAGCACCAGGGTCTGAAAGGCCCTGCGCATCGGCTCGGGGATGCTCACCGGCTTCATGTCACGGTCCACGAACACGTGGACGAAGTAGCCGACCGCACAGAGCTCCTCGCTCCCGTGGCGGAAGATGCCGACGCCGTAGCGCACGCTCGAGGAGCCGAGCTTCTCGATGCGCAGCCCGGCGTCGATGTCGTCCGGGAACGCGACGGTCCGCAGGTAACGACACTTCGACTCGACGCACAGGCCCACCACCGCGCCGTTCTTCGGGTCGAGGCCCGCCTCGGCGATGAGCCACCGGTTGATGACCGTGTCGAAGTACGAGTAGTAGACGACGTTGTTGACGTGACCGTAGAGGTCGTTGTCCATCCAGCGCGTCGGGATGTGGAGGAAGTGCCGGAAGTCCTGGCGGCGATCCTGGGGCACGGCGGGCTTGTCGCTCATGCGCCGGCCCTCACCGCGTTGCGCTCGGGCGACGTGAGCTTCATCGCGCCGCGGAAGAGGGCCGCCAGCTCGGGCTCCGCGACGGGGATGGGCGCGTTGTCGAGGAGACGTTTCTGCACGATGGTTCCTTTCACGAGCGCGTCGACGTCGCCCTCCCCGTAGCCGATCGCGGAGAGGCCGTGGGGGATGCCGGTGGCGCGCATGAGGCGTTCGAGCTCCGTCGCGAGGATCTCGCCCGCGTCGGCAGGGCTGGCTCCGCGGACGTCCGCGCCGAGCAGCCTGGCGCCCTCGAGGTGGCGGTCGGGGCAGGCGGCGGCGGTGGCGCGGAACACGCTCGGAGCGTTCAGCACGACCGACACCCCGTGCGGGACCATCGGCGCCTCCGCGTGGTAGCCCGGCATCGTGAAGTCCCGCACGAGACCGGCCACGGCGTACGCCATCCCGTGAGGCAGGTGGACGCCGGCATTGCCGAACGCGATGCCGGCGAGGGACGCCGCCCACGTGAGCTGCTCGCGCGCCTCGGCGTCCGACGCGTCACGGACGGCGCGCTCCAGGTACGCGCCGGCGAGACGGAGCGCCTCGACGCTGCCGAGATCGCTCCACGGATTCGCACCCTGGCTCATCGGCCGGAGGGACGGCCGCTCCGGCGCCGCGCGCTTGCCGTGGGGCCGCGCGGTGTACGACTCGAGCGCGTGACAGAGCACGTCGAAGCCGCTCGCGGCGACGACTCCGCCCGGCAACGTGGCGGTGGTCGTCGGGTCGACCAGCGCGAGGGTCGGACGCAGGCGCCGCGAGGCGATGCCCGTCTTCGCGGCGAGCGCGAGGACGTCGCACACCGCGATGCCGGTGGTCTCGCTCCCCGTACCGCACGTCGTGGGGCACGCGACGTGAGGCGGGAGCGTGCCCGGCACCGCCGCGCCGGCGCCGACCGGCTTGTTCACGTAGGTGAGGAAGTCGGCGGGGAACGTGGCGTACAGGCTGGCCGCCTTGCACGTGTCGATGACCGACCCGCCGCCGACCGAGACGTACGCATCGAACCGTCCCTCGGAGGCGAATCGCGCCGCCGCGAGGAAGGAGGCGTCCGTGGGCTCGACGGCGGTCTCGTCGTAGACCGCAACGTCGAGCCCCGCCGCCGCGAGCGAGCGCTTCACGATGGCGACGTGCTCGAGCGCGCCGACCCAGCGATCGGTGAAGAGCGCGATGCGTCGCGCGTCCGGCGCGACCGACCTCACGTGGTCACCTGCCTCGACGAGGGCGCCTCGTCCGAAGACGACCTGAGAGGCATCGATGGAGAAGATCCCGTCTCCGCCGGCCTCCGTCAGCCATGCATGCGCACACGCCATCGCCGCCTCACTTGCAATAGGGACTGCACACCTCGGTCACGCACCCGGCACGCGCCGCCGCCTTCGGCTTGCAGGCCGGCGCCTGAGCGTAACACCCGTCCGCGCACGCGCAGTCGCCCGCCGCACAGGCGCTCACGCACTTGCTGATGTCGAACGTGCAGGTGGGCTCCGCCTGCTCGGCCTCGCCCTGCGCCGCGCACTTGCCACCGAACTCACGGAACTGCTCGCAATCGCACGACGGTCCCGGCGCCGCGGCGAGGCAGTCCGAGCACGTCCGCTCGCCGCGGCGTTGCCAGGCGACGCGGAGCTCGCACGACTGCTTCACGTCGTCCACGCCGTTGCCCGCCGCGGCCGGCGCGGTGGACGGGCTCGACGAGCTGCTGCAGGCGCTCACGACGAGAGTGAACGCGAGGCAGATCGAAGAAGCGGCGCGCGAGAACATCGCTCTAGCGTTGCCACGAAAATGCCCGAAGGCCCAGACCGAACGTATCGGGCTGAGCCTTGGGTCGCGTGCGCGAGTGAGCGGCGCGCGCCGCCCACGATGACGAGAGACTCAGTCGTTCGCCTTCTGGCGAGCCTCGCCCTTCAGCTCGCGGGCCTTGCCCTCGACCTGCATCTGCTCGTTGTCGATGGCCGCGCCGATGCGGTTCTTGACGGCGCCGGTGACCTCCTCGATCGCGCCCTTGACGCGCTCGCCAGCCTTCGCCGCCTCCTGCTTGCCCTGGCCCTTGAGCTCCTTGGCCTTGCCCTCGGCTTCCATCTGCTCGTTGCCGATCAGCGCGCCGACGTTCTTCTTGATCGCGCCGCCGATTTCCTCGGCCTTGCCTTCACCACGGTTCGCTTCGTTGCTCATGACTTGTCCTTTGGTAAGTGGCGCGGATTGCGCGATGGGGGTTCGTCGAGGGTCATCGCAAGCGTCGTGCCTGCTCGCGGTATGCCGATTCACACGTTTCAGGCCTGCCGGAGCGGCGCGAATCGCGACATGGCGGCAAGGACGCCGCGCACCGAGGCGCGGCGATGCGGCGCTCAGCGCCGGCCGCCCTCGATCCGCGCGAGGACTGCCCGGGCCGTGCCGGACAGCCCGTCCGGGTCGAGCGCGGCCTCGACCTGGCGGAGCGCTCGCGCGAGCACCTCGGCACGGTGCCGCCCCGCCGCATCCAGATCGTGCCACGCGGGATGGTAACGAAGCTCGTCCCGTGATGCGGGCCGGTAGGCGGCGGCCACCTGCTCGACGAGCAGATCCGTCGTCGGGTCCCCCGTGCCTCCTCCGGGCTGCGTCACGACCCGAGCTCCGCGACCGAGGCGATGCCGGCCTTCTCGAGACAGGCCGCGAGCAGCTTGCGCGCGCGGCCGAAGTTCTGGAGGAACGTGTTGAGGCGCATGCCGAGGTGCTGCGCGAGCGCGTCGTCGGCCTGCCCTCCCTCGGCGGAGAGCCGCGCGTCGAACACGAGGCGCGGTTGCGCTGGCAGGCGCTCGTGGCACCGGGCGAGCACCTCCCGGAGGAGCGGGTCGGGCTCCGCGATGAGCTCGCCGGCGTCATCGGCGAGGGCGCGCTCGAGGTGCTCGTCGGTCGTCGGCGTGGCCCGCGTGCGACGGACCTCGCTCACCGCGAGGTTCCTCGCGATGCGGACCGCGAGGCGGAGGAGCCCGTTCGGGCGCCCGTCGGCGACGAACCGCGGCGCCACCCGCCACACGCGGAGGAGGCTCTCCTGGAGCACGGACTCGACGTCGACCACCGTGACGAACGACCGGAGGCTCACGCGCAGCGAGCCTTCCGCGCGCGCCATCCACTGCGCGAAGGCACGCGTGTCGCCGGCGAGGATGTCAGGGAGGAAGACGTCGAGGTCCATGGTCCGTGAGCGCGCGGTCAGGTGAAGAGCCGCACGAGGAGGGCCACCAGCGCCAGGGCAGCGAGGAGGAGCACGACGAGGAGCCACCTCCGCGATCGTCGCGCAACGGGGGCGGGAGCCGCCGCCTCGGCGGGAGGAGGCGGCGGGGCCGCAGCCTCGGGGACGCTCCGCGAGATGCTGGCGAGCGGCGACGGCGGAGGCGCCGCTCCGAAGTGGTCGGTGGCGGCAGGCGGCGGCGGCGCGCCGGTGCCCCTGCTGACCGCGCGCGCCGGAGCGGGAAGTGACGCCAGGCGTTTCCGCACCATGGTCGGGCCGCCGCCGATGGGAGCCGCCGCCCCGCGCGGCATCACCATCATCGACTGCATCACGACCGCCGGCGCGGGTGCGCCCGCGAAGCTCGCCATCGTCGTGCCGTAAGGGAGCTCCTGGGGAATGGCCTCGCGCCGCGCCCGGCGCGACGGGTCGACGCTCACGTCGTCGTCGATCGCGAGCCACGAGGTGCGACGGGTCGCGATCTGGAAGACCATCCCGAGGCTCTCGATCTCGCGGTCGATGGCCTGCACCTCGCGCCCGATCGTCCACCGCATCTCGAGGTCGGCCACGCGCTCCCGCGCGAACAGCGCCGGGATCGCCTGGCTCCCCTCGCCGGACGCGCAGGGCGCGACCACGATCCGCTGCTCCCAGGTGCCCCGTGCGAGCTGCCCCCGCAGGACCAGCTCGCCGCCCGAGGGCTTCACCGCGAGAGCCGCGAGCACCGGCGCGCCGGCGAACACGTCGGGCAGGTGCTCGGGCGCCTGCTCGACGAGCGCGTCGCCCGAGAGCACGAGGTCCGTGAGCACCGGGTCACGCGTCCGGTCGATCAGGCGCCTGGCCGCGCGCTCGGCGTCCTCGCCGGGTCCGACCAGCACCTCGGCGCCGCGACCGGCGCGCGCCAGCGAAGCCGCGAGGGTCCGGTTCGCGGCCGCGCCGACCCCGACGACGTGGAGCCGGCACCCCGCGGGCAAGCTCTCGTGGAGGAGCGTGACGATGCGCTCCTCGCCGCCCACGTAGCCGTCCGTGACGAGCACGACCTGGCGCTGGGCGCCCGGCCGGAGCCCCTGCAGCGCCTCGAGCACCGCCGCATGCATCTCGGTACCGCCGGAGGCCTCGCGCGCCATCACCCACGCGATCGCCGCCGCCTTGTCGCGCGGCGTCGCGTGGACCGGGGCCGGCGACCAGCGGTTCGGACGCATCGAGAACTCCACGATCTCGAGGCGATCGTGGGCGCGGAGCGAGTCGATGAGACAGGCCACGACGCGCTTGCCGAGGTCGAGCGGCGGCCCGCCCATCGACCCGCTGGTATCGAGGAGGACGATGAGATCGCGCGGCACCGTCTCGTGGTCCCCCGAAGGCGTGGGCGGGACGATCGAGACGAGCGCGTAGGCATGGCGCCCGTGCGGGGAGCCGCTCACCGGGCGCGCGACCTGCGCGTGGACCCCGACCGCGCGCTGCGCGACGGGCCAGCGGACGACGATGTCGCGATCGAGCCGCTCGCCCTCGCGCGCGGCGAGCTCGTGGGTGCCTCCCCCGCCGGCGACCGGCCGGAGGCGGTGCGAAGGAGAGCTCACCGAGCCGCCCGGGGCGAGCGCGTCGGCGACCGCCACCTCGAGCTGGAGGCGCGCCCGGATGCCGCCGTCGGCGAGCTCGACGTGCGAGGCGCGCCGGTCGGCCGCGCTCGCCTCCGCGCCGAGGTACCGCGGTCCGATCACCGTCGGGAAGCGCAGCTCCCACTCACCCTCGTCGGTCCAGCCGAGGCGCTGATCGATCACGATCTCGGCCACGATCGTCTGACGCGCGGGAAGGTTTCCGATCTCCTGGGTGAAGACGTCGGCCTTGTCCTGCTCGAGGAGCGCCGCGGTGTGCCCGGTCGCGATCGCCTCCTCGAACCGCGCTCGCGCCGACTCCTTGCGATCGATCTTCCCGGCGATGGTGCGCGCGCCGATGCGGAAGGAGTACCCGGAGACCGCGCCGTCGTGCGGCAGGGGCATCCGGTAGGTCACGTGGAGCGTCTCGTCGTAGGGGTTCTCGAACGTCTGTTCGAGCACGACCCGTGCGAGGCCGGCGCCGGCCCGGGCGCGGAGACGAGCCCCGACCAGCGGGAGCGATCGGCCGTCCGGCGCGCGCAGCTCGGCGCCCGGGAGGTCGTCGCGGTCGGCGGGGGTGGCGGACATTCGGTAGGGAGAGCCGGGAGTGGGTGCGGAGCCGTAGGCTAGCGTCATGAGCGACCTTTCGTGGGGTTCGCCCGGCCAACGCTGCGAGACACCTCCCTGGTGACAAGGATTCGTCACGCGCCCCAGAAATCGTTCAGCCGCCGCCGAGCCACACGCCGAATCGCTCGCCGATCATGAGGCTGGCGAGGTTCGTGTTGGAGCTCGTGATGGTCGGCATGAGGCTCGCGTCGGCGACGAAGAGGCCGGTCACGCCTCGCACCCGCCCCCGCCCGTCGGTCGCGGCGCGCGGGTCCCCATCGGGCCCCATCGGCACCGTCCCGCACGGGTGATACCCCGAGCCGGTGATCTGCTGGAGCGGCCGCCGCAGCGCGCCCTCGTCGTCGAACGGACGGGTGCTCGGGTAGATGGGCCGCGCCAGCGCCGTGAGCGCCTTCGTCTTGGCGAGCCGAGCGACCCACCGGAGCGCCTCGACCATCGCGGCACGGTCGCTCTCGACGCCGAGCAGGTTGGAACGGATGACGGGCCGCTCGTCGGCCCGGGCCGAGCCGAAGCGCAGCGTTCCTTCCGCTCGCGACTTCCCGACCACCGCGGCCAGCGTGACCCCGGGGACCGGCAGGCGCGGCAAGGGCACGAACGATCCGGGCTGGATCTGCATGTCGTTCGGCCCGATGCCGCCGGTCGACGCGTAGCGGTACACCGTCTGGACGAGCGGATGATCGACCCTGGACATGCCCGCCTTGTGGGGCAGGAAGAAGATGGCGACGCCCGGGTGATCGAGAAGCCGGGCCCCGACGCCGGGGACGTCGGCGACGAGCTGCACGCCGAGACGCGCACACTCCTGGGCGGGACCCACGCCGGATCGCAGGAGGACGCCTGGCGTCGCGATCGCGCCGGCCGAGAGCACCACGCGGTCGCCGAGGATCTCCTTCACGCGCCCGAAGCGCTCGACCTCCACGCCGATGGCACGCTTGCCCCGGAAGAGCACCCGGCGCACGCTCGTGTCGGCGGCGATCGTCAGGTTGGCGCGGGCCCGCACGCGCGCGCCGAGGTACGCCCGCGCCGCGCTGATCCGCTGGCCTTCGATCTTGTTCATCGCGTGCGGACCGACGCCGGTGAGGGTCGGGTCGTTCGTGTCGGCGCAGGGCGGAAACCCGAGCTCGCCGCACGCCTCCACGAACGCCGCCTGCCAGGGCACGAGCTCGGACGGCGGATGCCGACGGATGGGCAGCGGCCCCTCGCCTCCGTGCCACTCCGTCGCGCCGTAGTCGAGGTCGCGCTCCAGCCGCTTGAACGCCGGAAGACAGTGCTCCCAGGACCACTCGGGGAGCCCGAGCGACGCCCATTCGTCGTAGTCGTACGGCATGCCACGGAGAGCGATGCAGGTGTTCACCGCCGACGACCCGCCCACCACCCGACCGCGCGGAAAGCCCATGGTGAGCGCGCTCCAGAACCGATGCTCGGTGGCGCGGTAGGCGTAGCCCCAGTCGTGCGAGAAGAGCGAGTTCTGGCGTCCGTCGCGGAGCGCCGCGGGCAAGGTGTCCGGTGACTCGCCGGCGGTCGGGAAGTCGGGGCCCGCCTCCACGAGCACGACCTCGTGCTGCTCGGTCTCGGTGAGGCGCGAGGCGATCACCGATCCGGCCGAGCCTGCGCCGACAACGATCGTCCGCATGGTGCGGACTCTACTTCATCTCGCGCGGAAGAGCGGCCCCAGGCGGGCGAGGTGCTCTTCCACGTCCTCCCGCTCGTCCTCGAGCGCTGCCGCAACGCGCACCCGGACCTCGGGATCCTCCACGACGCGGACGAGCGCCTCGCGCGGCTCGCCGTGCCGGACCCGGAGCAACCGGGCGGCGCCCATGCGCGCGTCGAGCGGCGCCGCGCCGTCGCCGAGCATGCTCCAGAGATCCTCCTGCTCGAGCGGGGTGCCGCGGTAAACGTCGCCGGCCCCGGGCAGCGCGTCGAGGCGCGCCAACCAGGCGCCCACCTGCTCGCCGCCCCGTGCGAGCCGCGGCGCGTAGCTCGCGCTGGCCTCCGCCGCGGCGGGCTCGCCGGCCTCGTCCTCGTCCTCGCCCAGGTGCAGCGCCACGTGCCGATCCCACGAGGTCGTGCCCACCGACTGCGCGTGGCCCGGCAGGACCCGCCGCGCGATCAGCAGGGCCATCGCGAGCAGCGCGGCGAGCACGCCGCCCATCCCGAAGATGGCTTTGCCATGCGCGAGGCCGGGCGTCTGGAACGTCTGGAGAGCGCTGAGCAGGTAGAGCGGCGCACACGCGAGGGCGGCGCTCGTGACCAGCGCCTGCAGGACCGCGAGCAGATGCTTCACCGGCGCGAGCCGCAGCTCTCCGAAGGCCGGCGAAGGCACGGCGAGGGCCTCGACGATCTGCCGCGCGTCCTCGGCGCGCTCGACCTCCACGAACATGAGATCGCGGCCGCGACGGATGGCGACGCTGTGCCCGTGCTTCCCCTGCGCCACGCGGAGGCCGGTCACCGAAGCGCCGTCGACCACCTGGCCGCCCACCCGAACGCGCCCCCGCTCGAGCGTCACCTTCTCGACCTCGCCCTGGTGCCGCCACGAGAGCCACGGCCCGACGCCGCCGATGCCGATCAGGAGCGCGACGAACGCGTACACGCCGAACTCGGGCGGCCGGAACGCGCGGGTGCCGAGGAGGTCATCGAGCACCACGGCCGCGAGCCCGCACGCCGCCATCGCCGTCACGGCGAGCGCGACGCGCGACTCCTCTCTCTTCCTCACGACGCGCGCGATCACTCCTGGAGCTTAACGCGCCACGTCGAAAAGTCGTTCCGCCTACTTCGTCACCACGCGGAGGCCACGCGCGACGAGCGGCTGGATCGTGTCGAGGTTGTTGATGGCGCAGCCCTCGACATAGAGGAACTTGAGCTTCTCGAGGCCCTTCAGCGCGCTCACGTCCGTCACGTTCGTGTGCTTGATGCTCAGCTTCTCGAGCTTCTTCGCCTTGGCCAGCGGCGCGAGATCGGTCACCTGCGTGTCGTCGAGCTGGAGCTCGGTGAGGTTCACGAGGGTCGCGAGCGGCGCGATGTCCCGCACGTGGGTGCGCCCGAGGTCGAGGCGATCCATGAGCACGAGCTTCTCGAGCGGCTTCAGGTCCTCCACCTCGTTGATCGAGGCGCGGAGGGTCTCGAGCTGCGTGAGGTTCGCGATGGGCGACAGATCGCGCAGCTTTCCGGGCGGCAGGAACAGGTGCTTCAGGCCGGTCATCTTCGGGATGACGCACGCGTCGAGCTCGTCGATCGTCGCCTTCTTCGTGAGGTTCAGCGAGCGGACGTTCGGGAGATCGCTCGTCTTGATGACGTCGTTCGGCTTCTTCGACAGCTTGAGGCGGAGCTCGGCATCGAGATCCTTGTCGGCGAGCGCGAGCTCCGGACCCGTCGGGCAGATGACGTCCTTCTTCGGGGCGGGCTCGCTCGAGGCGGCGGCGCTCGGCGGCGGGGCGGGGAGAGGCAGCGCGGCGTCGACCGAGGCCTCGTCCGTCGTCTTCGCGAGCAGCTCGGCCCTCTTCTTGTCCTCATCGCAGCCCGTGAGGACGAGGGAACCGAGCGAGGAGCGACAAAACGACGAAAGAGGAGCGGCCGGTCTTCATGGCGGGGGCATTACGCCCTAAGTTCCCGGCATGCGCGAGCGCAAATGCGCGTGTGGGCACACGCGGTCCCATCCCGAGGTCCAGCAGGAGCCCGAGTACACGCTGTGGGGCTGGATCCAGCTCAGCATGCTCGGCCTCACGCCCCAGCCCGATCACATCGTCTTCCGGTGCATACGTTGCCGGAAGAGCCTCGGGGTCTCGCGTGACCCCGAGCTCCTGAAGCGCAAGGGAGCGACGACGCCGGACGCGCCGCCGCCGCCCGCGCCCCCCGCCGCTCCGGGCTGAGGCTTTCGTCGGGGGTGCTCGTCGTGCGAGCATCCGCCGCCATGACGTCGCGCGCCATCGAGGCCGAGATCGGCCTGTGCCTGCTCTTCTCCGCGGTCGACGGTGACATCTCCGAGGCCGAGATCGGCGCGCTCTCCACGCGGGTGGGCGTCCTCCTCGGCGACGACTTCGACCCCATGCGACTGCCGGCGATCCTGGAGGGCGAGATGGGACGCATCGGCTCCCTCGGCGTCGACGCCTACGTCGCGAAGCTCGCCGACCGGATCGCCGAGCCGCGACGCTTCGAGGCGGTGCGCGCGGCGTGCGCGGTGGCGTGCGCCGACGGCCTCGCGCCCGAGGAGGAGGAGGTCGTTCGCCAGGTCTGCGGCGCTCTCGCCCTCGATGCCGACAGCCTCATCGCTCGGGCCTGCACGGCCCGCCGCCGCCCCCATCCCTAGGCGGGTCCCTGGCCATTGTTGCACCTGTTGAACAATCCGTTCCGGGCGGCGGAGCTATTCGACAACAACGCTTCGTCGCATCGTCGCATCGGTCAGGAACACAGGAGACGAGAGAACATGGCAAACAGCACCTGGACGATCGACGGCGCCCATTCCAGCGCAACCTTCAGCGTCCGCCACTTGATGATCACGAACGTCCGCGGCGAGTTCGGCAAGGTGACCGGTGAGGTCTCCTTCGACCCCGAGAACCCCGAGGCGGCCACCGCCCACGCGACGATCGAGGTCGGCTCGATCAACACCCGCGACGCGGGCCGCGATACGCACCTCAAGAGCGCTGATTTCTTCGACGTCGAGAAGTTCCCGAGCATCGGCTTCACCTCGAAGTCCGTGAAGAAGACGAGCAAGGGCCTCGAGCTCACCGGCGAGCTGACGATCCGCGACGCCTCCCGCACCGTGGTCCTCGAGGTCGAGGGTCCGAGCGGCGAGCAGAAGGATCCCTGGGGTAACACGCGCATCGGCGCGTCGGCGCGGACCAAGATCAAGCGCTCCGAGTTCGGTATCACCTGGAACGCGGCCCTCGAGCTCGGCGGCGTCGCCGTCGGCGACGAGGTGACCATCGACATCGACGTATCTCTCGTGAAGGCGAAGTGAAAAATCCCATGACCATCTCGTTCCGTGCAGCGGTTCTCGCTCTGACCACCATCACCCTCGTCGCCGGCTGCGACGACCCCTCGAAGGGCAAGGCGAAGGCGACCACCGGCGAGGCCGTCAGCGCGACCGCGCAGGCCTCCACCGCCGCCTCCACGAAGTACGCCTTCGACCAGACGAGCTCGAAGATCCAGTGGGTCGGCTCGAAGGTGACCGGCAAGCACGACGGCAGCTTCGAGAAGTTCACGGGCTCCGTGGACGTCGTCGACGGCTCGCCCGAGAAGAGCAAGGTCACCGTCGACATCGACACGACCAGCATCAAGGCCGACGACGAGAAGCTCACCGGCCACCTCAAGACGCCCGACTTCTTCGACGTCGAGAAGCACCCGAAGGCAACGTTCGTCTCGACCGAGATCAAGAAGGGCGGCGAGAAGGGCGCGAGCCACACCGTCACCGGCAATCTCACGATCAAGGGGATCTCGAAGTCGATCACGTTCCCGGCGACCATCTCGGTCAGCGGCGACAGCGCGAACGTCGACGCCGAGTTCTCGATCAACCGGCGCGATTACTCGATCAACTACGCGGGCAAGGCGAACGATCTCATCCGCGACGACGTCGTCCTCAAGCTGACCATCAAGGGCAAGAAGGCCTCTTCCTAGCGAGCGGTGAACACAGGCGTGTGGCAAGGCGCTGCGCTATGCTCCCGCGCATGACGCTCGCCTTGCTCGTGCTCGTCGCGGTGGCCTACTACCTCTACAAGAAGCGCAAGAAGAAGGGCGTCGCCGCCGACGTGGAGCGCGACTCGAGCCCCGCCCTCGACGGCTGGATCGCCGAGGCGCTCGAGCGCGAGCTCGCCGAGGGCGCCCTCGGCCTCCGGGGCTCCACCCCCGAGGAGCGGCGCAAGCTGGCGGCCTCGCTCCGCGGCGAGCCGGATCCCGACGTCGTCTCGAAGATCGAGGACAAGGTGAAGCTCGTCGAGCTCGAGTACATGAAGTACCCGCACGAGGCCGACGCCGAGGTGACGCTCCGTGTGCGCTACGTCGACGGCACCGCCGGCACAGCCAGCAAGCGGCTCGCGTGGAAGGACGTTCCCGGCTCGATCACCGCGGACTTCGAGTCGCGCAAGACGTCGCGGATCTTCCGCACGTGGGTCTTCCCGTGGTCGCGCGCCCACGCGCTCTGAGCAGACGCAGCTTCTTGTCTCATGTCCAGATTGAAGGTCGAGCTGGACGAGCCCGAACACGGGTGGATCGGACTGACTATCCAGGAAGATGGCGAAGAGCGCATTCGCTGCAGCGCTTCGCACATCGTCGACTCGTTGGAGCAGCTCGTCGGTGCGCTGCGATCGACCATCGATTCTTGCGTCGAATCCCGCGTCCTCTGGCTGGAAGAGCCTCGGGAGCTCGAGATGGTCTTCGCCCGGCGCGGGGACGAAGTGGAGCTGCGACTGGCTTCGTATTCCGATCATCGCCACCTTCGAGAAGGACGCGGCGAGCCCCTCACCTTTCGCGGCACGTCCGACGCGATCTGTCTTCCGTTCTGGCGGGCGCTCCGCGGGTTGCAAGGCAAGTACAGTGAGGCAGAGTTTCACGAACGCTGGAAACGACCGTTCCCGGTGCGCGAGCTCGACGCCTTGACGCACGCTCTGGGCAAGGCGAAATGAACCGCGGACTGCTTCAGAGCGTTCTGTAGGCAGGGTTGCCAGGTCTCGCATGCTCGATCCGATCGCGCTCGCCGTACCCTTCTTCTTCGTCCTGATCGGCATCGAGCTGGTGTGGGCGAAGCGCCGCGGCGTGAGCGTCTACCGGTTCAGTGACGCGCTCACGAACCTGAGCTGCGGGATCGGCTCGCAGATCGCCGTGCTCTTCTGGGGCGCGCTGCAGCTCGCCGTCTACGCGTGGCTCTACGAGCGGTATCGCGTGGCCACCTTCCAGCGCGCGTGGGTGCCGTGGGTCATCGCGTTCGTCGGCGTCGACCTCCTCTACTACTGGTGGCACCGCCTCAGTCACCAGGTGAACGTGCTGTGGGCCGCGCACGTCGTCCACCACCAGAGCGAGGACTACAACCTCGCCGTCGCGCTCCGGCAGTCGGTCATCACGAGCTGGACGGTCCTGCCCTTCTACCTTCCGCTCGCCCTGCTCGGCGTGCCGCCCCTCACGTACGCGATCACGGTGGCGCTCTCGACGCTCTACCAGTTCTGGATCCACACGCAGCTCGTCGGAAAGGTGAAGGGCCCCATCGAGTGGGTGCTGAACCTGCCGAGCCACCACCGCGTCCATCACGCGATCAACGACGAGTACCTGGACAAGAACTACGGAGCGACGCTCGTCGTGTGGGACCGCCTCTTCGGCACCTATGCGCCCGAGGAGGCGGCGCCCGTCTATGGCATCACGAAGCCGCTCGGCAGCTTCGACCCGGTCTGGGCGCAGGTGCACTACTGGGTCGAGCTGCGCGCCATGGCGAGGGCCGCGCGCTCGTTCCGCGAGAAGCTGGCGGTGTGGGTCGCGTCACCGGCGTGGAAGCCCGCGGGGTACGTCGTCGAGACACCGCCGGTGCAAGGCCGCGCGAAGCACGATCGTCCGCTCACGCGCCGGCTCGTCACGTACGTCGCCGTGCAGTACGTGCTCGTCATCGCCGCGACCTTCGCGCTCATGATGTGGCACGCCGCGCTGCCTGCGGCCGTGCTGGTGCCGAGCGCGGTGGCGGTCGCCGGGGCGCTCGTCGCGGCCGGGGCGCTCCTCGAAGGTCGCCGCTGGGCGGTGCCCGCGGAGCTGGGCCGGCTGGCGCTCGCGGCGGTCGCGGTCGCGATGCTCGTGAGCACCGGCGGATGCCGTCGCGACAAGCGCCCGGTGACCGTCACGACCATCGAGGGCCCGAGCGCCGTGCTCCCCGCCCCGCTTTCAGCGCCCGGCGGCGAGACGCGCGTGTCACGGCGGCGGCTCGCCGTCGACGGCGTCTCGCGCGACTACCTGCTGGTCGAGCCCGCGGCGCCTCCCGCGGCGGGCACGAAGCTGCCGGTGGTCTTCGTCCTCCACGGCGACGGCGGCACCATGGAGTCGTTCCACGAGGGCTTCCCGTTCGAGAAGGCATCCGGCGACGGCGCGTACCTCGTCTACCCCGACGGCATCCACGCGACGTGGGACCTCGACACCAAGCTGCGGAACCGGGAGGTCGCCTTCTTCGAGCACATCGCCACGGACCTCGCGGCGCGCTACCCGATCGACCGCGCGCGCGTGTTCGCCGCCGGGTACTCGAGCGGCGGGTTCCTCGCGAACCTCGTCGCTTGCCAGAAGCCTGGCTTCTTCCGGGCCATCACCTCGAGCGCCGGGGGCGCGCCGTATCGCCAGGCGCTCGTGTGGGCCAACGGGTTCACGAAGTGTCCTGGGCAGGAGCCCACCGCGGCGCTCGCCCTGCACGGCACGGGCGACCACAACGTCACGCTCGACAGCGGGCGCTTCTCGGCGACCTACTGGGCGTACGTCAACGGCTGCACGCAGGACGCGATGGAGACGACGGCGTACGACGAGTGCCACGCGTACCGCGGTTGCCCCGCCGGCAAGGCGGTGGCGTGGTGCGAGGTGCCGGGGCTCGGGCACTGGGTGTGGGACCACGCCGCCGAGGCGTCCTGGACGTTCTTCCGGACGCAGTCACGCTAGACGCGGTGCACGAGCGAGCCGAGGCCGCGGAGGAGGTGCTCGCGCAGGGCAACGACCCGCTGCGGGACGAACCGCGCCGACGGATAGGCGATGTGGAGCGGCGCCGAGCGCGTCGACCATGACGGAAGGACGCGGCGGACGCGTCCCGTGCGTTCCGCCGCGACGAGGATGAACGAGGGGAGGAGCCCCACGCCCGCGCCCGACATGACCGACGCGCGGACGTACGAGAGGTCGTCACAGCCAATCGCGCCCGTCACGTCGACCGCGGCGGTCTCGGCCCCGTCGGCGCTCGCGAGCGCCCAGGTCGATCGACCGTTCACGGGGCGGAAGAGGACGCACTCGTGCTCGGCGAGCTCGGCGACCGCCGCCGGGGTCCCGCGGCGGGCCAGGTAGCGCGGGGACGCATACACGAAGGACTCGATGTCGCCGACGCGGCGCGCGATGAGCGACGAGTCCCGCAGCGGGCCGGCGCGGACCGCGAGGTCCACCCCCTCGGCCACGAGGTCGACGACGCGCCCGGTCAACTTCAGCTCGACGCGGATGCCCGGATGCTTCCTGGTGAACCGGCGGACGAGCGGCGCAAGCGCCCAGATGCCGAGGTCGGTCGGAGCGGTGAGCCGGACGACGCCGCTCAGCTCGGTCTGCGCCTCGGCCGCGGCGGTGGTCGCCTCGTCGATGTCGGTGAGCGCATGCGACGCGCGCTCGTAGAAGGCCGCGCCCGCGTCGGTGAGGTGCAGCTGCCGCGTCGTGCGGTGGAGCAGGCGGATGCCGAGGTCCTGCTCGAGCTGCGAGACGCTTCGACTCACCGACGACTTCGGCAGGCCGAGCGAGCGCGCGGCGGCGGTGAAGCTGCCGTCCGTGACCACGCGAACGAAGGCCGCGACCCGGTTGAGGTCCACGCTCCCCGCGCTCAGCTGTGGCTGAGCAGCGTCGCGGTGACGACCGCGAGGACGATGAGAACCATGATCACCGCGACGGCGACGCCGAGGTTCTTCTTGCGACGGCTCCCGTCGAAGCCGGAGATGTCGACGGCGCCGACGTTCTCGAGATCGAGCTTGGGGCGCGTGGAGGGCATGACCGTCACGCCATAGGTGCCCTGCGGGGGCAGCGAGATCTTCGGCAGCGGCCGCGCCTCGAGGGCGGCGCTGCGAGCGCGGGCGTCCGGTGCCTCCATCGCGTCCGGCGCCAGGCTGATCAGCTCGGGCGCGAGCGAGGCCATCGCGACCGGGATGGAAGGGTGGGCGCCGATCGCGGAGAGCTTCGCGGCAGCGGACGCCGGGTTGTTCGTCATGACGAGCGGCGGCGGCGGCGCCGGCCTTGCGGCAGCCGTCTTCGCGGCCTCGCCGGCGATGCGCTCGGCGCGCTCGGCCCGCGCCTCGAGCTCCTTCTGGCGCGCGACGACGGGGCCCATGGCCTCCTCGACCGCAGCGCGGACGATCGCCCACACCTCTTCGCGCATCGCGGACGGGAGCGGCGCGGCGGCGGCAGCGGCAGTCGTCGCAGCGGCCGCACCACGCGCGGCGCTCGTGGCGCTCGGCAGGCCGCCGATGCCGGGCGACGTCTGGTAGGGGCCACGCACCGTGCCAGGAGCGGCGGCGGCGGGGGCGCGCTCGCCCCCGCTCGCGACCGCGGGCGCACCCTTGACGGAGGGAACGTTGCGAGGCGTGACGGGCAGCTCGTCGTGCATGCTCGTCACGGTGTCCGCATCCGCGGCATCCCAGCTGTCCGACTCGGGCTCGTCGGGATGGCGCTGCGGCGCCACGTTCGGGACATTCGTGCCGACCGCCTGCGTGGCGGTCGCGCCGGTCGTGCTCGCCATCGGCGCTCGGGGCGCGCCGGGCGCGACCACCGGCGGTCGCGGGGTCATCGGTCTTGCGGCCGTCGGCGCCGCGCGGGGCACGGACGTCGCCGCTCCTGGCGTGCCCGCGGTCACGGGGCTCAGCGGTCGCGTCACGTTGCCGGGTCCACCACCTCGAGGCTCGCTCACGTGTTCAGCGTCTCTCATTCTCGCGCTGCGCGCCACGCCAGAGTGAGCGGACCGAGCACCGCAGCGCGAGCGCGGCCCGGAAAGTGCTCTCTGGATCCAAACAATTCGCTACCCGCCGCGGGCGGCAGACATCTCGATGCTTATGGTTCTCACTCGCACACGAGTTGCAGTCTGACTCAATCGGGACGCCGCCTCATGAACATGAACTCCTCCAAGACCCACCACGAAGTCACGGAATCGAGCTCCAGGGCGAAGCCTGCTCACGGCAGTGGTCTCCGGAAGAGCTCCGGTTCCACCGTCGAGACTCGCACGACGCGTGCGGCTCCGGCACGCGCTCGCCTTCGCGTCGAGCACGAGGTCAGGCCGCGCGCGCGCCGCACCGCGCACGAGCGCACCGACAACATGGACGTGGACGCGCTGTACCTCTCCGAGATGGCGGAGAGCAGCGTCCTCACCGCCGATCAGGAGGTCGAGATCGCGCAGGTGATCCTCGCCGCCGAGCGTCAGCTCGTCGAGGCGATCGTCCGCGCCCCCGCCGGCGCCTCCGAGCTGAAGGGCGTCCTCGCGGCGCTCGACGCCGGGCAGACCGACGTTCGCGCCGTCCTGCTCAACCCCGACCAGGCCGGGCTCGACCTGCCCGCCGCCGACGCCCGCATCCGCGCGGCGCTCGCCGGCGCCGGCACGGGCGACGAGGCTCGCGAGCACGAGCTCGTCGACACGCTTTCCGACGTCCGCCTCGACAGCGAGCTCGTCGACCGCATCGTGCTCGTCATCCAGAAGCAGGCGGCGACCTCCGCGCCCGACGCCGACGCGGCGCTCGCCATCGGCCGAGCCCGCCTCGCGCTGAAGCGCGGGAAGGAGCGCCTCGTCGTCGGCAACCTCCGGCTCGTCGTCCTCTTCGCGCGCAAGTACCTCGGCCGCGGCGCCGCGCTGCTCGACCTCATCCAGGAGGGCAACATGGGCCTCATGCGTGCGGCCGAGAAGTTCGACCACAAGCGGGGCTTCCGCTTCAGCACGTACGCCTCGTGGTGGATCAAGCAGGCGCTGCAGCGCGCGCTGCTCGACCGCACGCTGCGTCTCCCGGTGCACGTGGCGGACGACCGGCGCCGCATCGGCAAGGTGCGCGGCACGTTCGTGACGCAGCATCGCCGCGAACCGACCGCCGAGGAGATCGCGAAGCTCTGCGGCCTCGCCAAGGATCGCGTCGAGAACATCCTCACCCTCCCCTCGCAGCCCGCGAGCCTCGACACCCCGATGGGCGAGGACGGCGACGCGACGCTCGCCGACCTGGTCCCCGCGTCGGCCGAGCTGCCCGACGCCACCGTTGCGCTGCGCGCGCTCGGCGGCCACATCGAGACGCTCATGACCATCCTCAGCCCCCGTGAACGCGAGGTCCTGAAGCTGCGCTTCGGGATGGGCGGTGGCCGCGAGCACACCCTGGAGGAGGTGGGGCGCGAGCTCTCCCTCACCCGCGAGCGCATCCGCCAGATCGAGCGGGCGGCGCTCGACAAGCTCCGCGCCCGCGAGGGGCGCGTCGAGCTGCGAAGCTATCTCGACTGAGCGCCTTCGCCCCGGCGCGAGCGCTTCGGGCTTGAAAGATCCGCCCGCGCCCCCCATCGTCGCCCGCGATGGGCAGCGTCGGGTGGAGCAGGCTGCAGTTCGCGTTCACGATCACGTACCATTACCTGTTCCCGCAGCTCACGATGGGGCTCGCGCTGCTCCTCGCGATCCTCAAGCTGCGGGCGCTGCGCGCGAAGACCGAAGAGCAGCGGAGCGTGCACAACCGGCTCGCGCGGTTCTGGGTGAAGGTCTTCGGCATCAACTTCGCGGTGGGCGTCGTCACCGGCATCCCCATGGAGTTCCAGTTCGGCACGAACTGGGCTCGGTTCTCGACCTACTCGGGCGGGGTGATCGGGCTGACGCTGGCCATGGAGGGCATCTTCGCCTTCATCGCCGAGTCGGCCTTCCTCGGGCTCTTCCTCTTCGGCGAGAAGAAGCTCTCGCCGCGCGCTCACTTTTTCACCGGGCTCATGGTGTTCGTCGGATCGTGGCTCTCGGGCTACTTCATCATCACGACGAACGCGTTCATGCAGCACCCCGTCGGGCATGGCGTCGACGCGCAGGGCCGGCTCGTGCTGATGGACGTGAGCGCCTACCTCTTCAACTCGTGGGTGTTCTGGGAGTACGCGCACACGATGAGCGCCGCCGTCATCACCGGCGCCTTCGTGTTCTGCGCGGTCACCGCGTACTGGACGCTCATGGGCAAGCATCCCGACCTCACGCGGCCGGCGCTGCGGCTCGGCGTGGTGGTCGGGCTCGTCGGCTGCATGACCCAGCTCTTCCCGACCGGTGACCAGCAGGGCAAGCTCGTGGCGCGGCACCAGCCGGTGACGCTCGCCGCGATGGAGGGAAAGTTCGAGACCGGCTCGCGCGCCGAGCTGGCGATCATCGGTCAGCCCAACGTCGAGGAGCGCCGGCTCGAGAACCCGATCGTCGTGCCCTACGCGCTCTCGTTTCTGGCCTACGGCTCGTTCGGCGCCACCGTTCGGGGGCTCGACGACTTCCCGAAGGACCAGTGGCCCGACAACGTCGAGCTGCTCTACTTCGCGTACCACGTGATGGTGGGGCTCGGGACGATCCTCTTCGCGATCATGGCGGTGAGCGCGCTGCTTCTCCACCGCGACCGGCTGCTCCGCACACGCTCCGCGCTGTGGGTGCTGATGCTGGCGTGGCCGTTCCCGTACATCGCGACGACCGCGGGCTGGATGACCACCGAGCTCGGGCGACAGCCATGGCTCGTCTACGGGCTCATGCGCACCGCCGACGGCACCTCACCGCGCGTGGGCGCAGGCAGCGTCGCGTTCTCCACCATCGGGTTCATGGGCCTCTATTTCGTGGTCGGGCTGCTCTTCGTCCTCATGATGCTGCGCGCGATCGGCCGCGGGCCCGACGCGGAGGCGGCGCACTGATGGCCGTCACCTGGTACTTCGTCGTCGCGTTCATGCTCGTCGTGTACGCGGTGCTCGACGGGTTCGACTTCGGCGTCGGCATCCTGCACCTCGTCGTGGCGAAGACCGACGCGGAAAGGCGCGAGGTGCTCGGCGCGATCGGTCCGGTGTGGGATGGCAACGAGGTCTGGCTCATCGCCGCCGGCGGCGTGCTCTTCTTCGCGTTCCCGCGGGTGTACGCGGCGTCGGCAAGCGGCCTCTACCTGCCCTTCATGATGGTGCTCTGGCTGCTGATCCTGCGCGGGCTCTCGATCGAGCTCCGCTCCAAGCTGGATCATCCGCTCTGGCGCGCCGCGTTCGATGCGGTGTTCTCCGTCTCGTCGTGCGCGATGGCGGTCGTCCTCGGGGTGGCCCTCGGGAACATCGTCCGCGGCGTCCCCGTCGACGACACCGGCTACTTCCACGAGGACCTCTTCACGAACTTCCGCGGGAGCCTGGACGGGGAGACCGGGCTCGGCGCGCTCGACGTGTACACGGTGCTGGTCGGGGCCTTTGCGCTCGCGACGCTCGCGGCCCACGGCGCGACGTACCTCGTGTGGAAGACGCGCGGCGACGTCCACGCCCGCAGCTTGCGGGCGGCGCGCCGGCTCTGGCCGGTGGTCCTGGCGATCGGCGGCCTGCTCACGGCCGCGACGGCGCTCACGCAGCCGGCCCACTTCGCGGCGTTCGCGCACCGGCCGTGGCTCTGGCCGCTGCCCGTCGCGGCGGTCGCCAGCGCGCTCCTGTGCCCCCGGGACCTCGCGGCCGGCCACGAGGGACGGGGTTTCCTGCTGTCGTGCGGGTTTGTCGCCGCGCTCCTGGCGGCGACGGTCGGCACCCTCTTCCCTTTGATGCTCCGGTCCACGATCGAGCCCCGGTTCACGCTCGATGCGTGGTCGGCGGCTGCCCCGGATCGCACGCTTTTCCTGGGGCTCCTTGTGTGGATCCCGGCGATGGTGCTGGCGGCCGGGTACTACGTGTTCCTCTACCGCTCCGCGCACGGGAAGGTCGAGGAGCACGATCAGCACTACTGACCGAGAGCACGCAGGCTATCATCGTGCCTTGACGAGACGCTCACGGACGCTCGAGCTCGTCGCGATCATCTTCGCCGTCGCGCTGCTCACGGTCGTCGAGGTGCTCGGTCAGCACTCGACCACGGAGCTCGCCGACACCGCTCGCAGCGTGCAGCGGTCGCGCGAGGTGATGGGCCACCTCGATGCCCTCCTCGTCGCGACCCTCGAGGCCGAGAGCAGTCGCCGTGGCTTCGCACTCACCAACGAGCAGGTGCAGCTCGACCCGTACCGCGGAGCGGCGGGGCGTGCGTTCGGGGAGATCGGGCAGCTCCAGACGTTGCTCGCGGACAGCCCGGAGCAGCGCCGCCGTCTCGAGGAGCTCGTGCCCGCCGTCCGCGAGCGGCTCGATTCGCTCGACCGCGCCGTCGCGATCCAGCAGGAGAGCGGCGGGATCCCCCGCGAGGTCGAGCTGAACGGCACGAGGGGCGGGATGCGCCGGATGGCCGCCGTGCGCGGCGCCGTCGAAGGCATGGTGACCGCCGAGCAGCAGCTTCTCGCCCAGCGTGAGCAGACCACGCGGGCGAGCCTGCGGCGCGCGCGGATGATCCAGCTCCTCGGTACGGTGGTGAGCGTCTCCATCTTCATCGCCGTGCTCGCTCGCCTCCGTGCGGTCGCGCGCCGGCTCCGCGCCTCGGAGGCGCACGCGAAGAACAACGAGGAGGACCTCGCAACGACCATCCACTCGATCGGCGACGGCGTGATCGCCACGGATGGGGACGGGCTCGTGACGCGCATGAACTCGGTGGCCGAGGCGCTCACCGGGTGGCGCCTCGCGGACGCGCTCGGCAAGCCGGCGCGCGAGGTGTTCCGCCTCGTCAACGACGTCAACGGGAAGGATGTCAGCGATCCCATCGCGCGCGCGCTCGCGACGGGCGCGGTGGTCGAGATCGACGACGCGGCGGTCCTCCTCGCCAAGGACGGCACGCGGCGCCGCATCGCCGACAGCGCCGCTCCGATCCGCGGCGGCAAGGGCGAGCTCCGCGGCGCGGTCCTCGTCTTCCACGACATCACGAAGGTGCTCGAGGACGCGCGCTCGCTGCGCCGCAATCGGGCGTTCCTCGACACGGTCCTCGAGAGCATCCCGAACATGATCTTCGTGAAGGATGCGCAGGACCTCGCGTTCGTTCGCCTGAACCGCGCCGGAGAGAAGCTGCTCGGCCAGCCTCGTGAGGCGCTCATCGGACGGACCGACTTCGCGTTCTTCTCGGCCGTCGAGGCCAAGGCATTCATCGCCCGCGACCGCGAGGCGCTCCGCACGAAAGCCATGGTCGACATCCCCGAGGAGCCGATCACGACGCCGCACGGCACGCGCTGGCTGCGGACGCAGAAGGTCCCCCTCCTCGACGAGAACGGTGAGCCCGAGTACCTGCTCGGGATCTCCGAGGACATCACGGAGCGCCGCGAGGAGGCGGTGCTCCTCCGCGCCTCGATCGACGCTGCGCAGGCCGCCAACAAGGAGCTCGAGGCGTTCAGCTACTCCGTGGCGCACGACCTGCGCGCGCCGCTGCGCTCGATCGACGGCTTCAGCCAGGCTCTGCTCGACGACTACGCCGCGGCCCTCGACGAGCAGGGTCGCGACTATCTCCATCGCGTCCGGAACAACGCGCGCCGGATGGCGGAGCTCATCGACGATCTGCTCGGCCTCGCCCGCGTGAGCCGCACCGAGCTGCGCCGCTCCGACGTCGACGTGAGCGCGCTGTTCGAGCAGGCCATGCTCGAGGCGAAGAAGCACTGGAACGAGGCGGCCGTCGTGGTCGTCGAGCCGGGTCTGCGGGCGTTTGCCGACGCGCGCCTGCTGCGGGTGCTCGCGGACAACCTCGCCTCCAATGCGCTCAAGTTCTCGAGCAAGAAGGAGAGCCCGCGCGTCGAGGTCGGCAAGCAGGGAAACGACTTCTTCGTCCGGGACAACGGCGCTGGCTTCGACAGCGCAGGGGCGAGGAACCTCTTCACCGCCTTCCAGCGCTTCCACCGCCCGACCGAGTACGAGGGCACCGGCATCGGGCTCGCCACCGCCGATCGCATCGTCGCGCGTCACGGCGGGCGCATGTGGGCCGAGAGCAAGCCTGGCCAGGGCGCGACCTTCTACTTCGTGCTCGAGCGCGGCACGCCCGGAGCCTCCACATGACGACGCCGATCATCCTCCTCGTCGAGGACAACGCCGACGACGAGCTCCTCACGGTGCGCGCCTTCGCGAAGAGCAACATCGCGAACCAGGTGGTGGTGGTGCGCGACGGGGTCGAGGCGCTCGACTGGCTCTTCTGCGAGGCGGAGTATTCCTCCCGCGATCCGTCGGAGGAGCCGCAGCTCATGCTCCTCGACCTGAAGCTCCCGCGCCTGGACGGTCTCGGGGTTCTCCGGCGCATGCGCGCCGATCCACGCACCGCGCTCCTGCCCGTCATCGTCCTGACCTCCTCCGATCAGGACGAGGACGTCGCGCGCAGCTACGAGCTCGGGGCCAACGGGTACGTGCGGAAACCGGTCGCTTTCGACCAGTTCGTCGCGGCGGTCGAGCACGTCGGCCTCTTCTGGCTCGTGCTGAACCGGAGGCCCCCGCGCCGCCGGGGTTCGATCGCGGGCTGACCGCGCTCGGGCCCGCCGGTCGCGGTTGCAGCGCGGCCGTCGACGCGCAACGGTGTCCGGATGCCGCCGCTGGATGCAGAGCTGCGCGCGGAACGGCTCCGTGCCGCGCTGCTCGAGATCGTGCGCCGACAGGTGCGTGACGAACGCGTGCTCCAGGTCCTGCGCGAGATGCCTCGCCACGTGTTCGTCCCCGAGTACCCGCTGGCCGACGCGTACGGTGACCATCCCCTTCCCATCGGGCACGGGGCCACGATCTCGCAGCCGACGGTCGTCGGCATGATGAGCGCCGCGCTCGCCCTGGAAGGCGGCGAGCGCATCCTCGAGATCGGTACCGGCTCGGGGTACCAGGCCGCGGTGCTGAGCCGCCTCGCCCGCTCCGTCGACACCATCGAGATGGTCCCGGCGCTCGCCGAGCGGGCCCGCGGCGCGCTCGCGCGGGTCGGCGCCGACAACGTGACGGTGCACGTCGGCGACGGCTGGGCGGGTCACCCCGACGGGGCGCCGTTCGACCGCATCGTCGTCACGGCCGCGCCGGATTGCCTGCCCGACGCGCTCGTCGCGCAGCTCGCGGAGGACGGCCTCCTCGTCGTCCCGGTCGGCCCGCAGTCGACCGACCAGCGCCTCGAGCGGCACGCGAAGCAGCGCGGCCGCCTGGTCCGCGAGGACCTCGGCGCGGTTCGCTTCGTGCCGATGGTGCACGCCTGAGCGCCGTCGCCCTCATTCACGGCTGCGCGCCGCGGCGCTTGCGTTAGGGTGCGGCGGTGCGCGGCCGACGAGCAGCGAAGATCGCCGACCGCGGCCTCCTCGTCCTCGTGGCGCTCCTCGGCGTGTCCCTGACCGCCGCCGCCTGGCACGACGTCTCGAAGGCGTGGGACGTCTGGTACTACCACCTGCCCTTCGCGGCGCGGCTGGTCGGCCTCGTCGATGCGTCGAGCTACGCCTTCGGTCGCGCGAACCAGGCGCGCTTCGACGGGTTCCCGGTGCTCGGCGAGCTGCTCCAGGGGCTCTGCTGGCGGATCACCGGCCGGCCGGAATGCGCGTCCTTCGTCTCGCTCGCCTCGCTCCCGCTCCTCGCGTTTCTCCTGCGCCGCCTGTTCGACGTGCCGATCCACCTGACGGTGCTGGCGCTCCTCGCCGTCCCGCTCGTGCAGATCCACGCAACGGCGGCGTACGTCGACCTGCCGGCGAACGCGTGGGTGACGATGCTGATCCTGATCGTCTTCCGCCACGTGGTCGATCGGCGCGCTCCGTCGCTCCGCACGATGGTCCTCGCCGCGGCGCTCGCAGCGGCGACCGCCAACACGAAGTTCCAGCTCGTCCCGGTGGTCGTCGTGGCCTCGCTCGGGCTCGTCGTCGTCGCGCTCCGCGGCGAGCCGGGACGGGCGATGCGGGCGGTCGTGATCGCGCTCGCGGTGCCGATCGTGTTCGCCACGCCCCTCGTCAACCTCGTGCGCCGCGGGAATCCGGTGTGGCCGATCGAGCTGCGCGTGCTCGGGCATGCCTTTCCTCACACCGAAGGCGCCTACGCGTCGACTCCGGCGTGGCTCGCCCGCGTGCCGGGACCTGCGCGCTGGGCGGCGTCGGTGCTGGAGCTGCGGCTTCCTCCCATCGCCGGACACGCGCGCTGGTCGATCGACCAATGGACGCCCCCGAGCGGCCCTGCCTACCGGCTCGGCGGGTTCTTCGGGGCCTGGGTGGTCGCCAACCTCCTCGCGGTCGGTCTCGCGCTGTTCTTCCTGCGCACGCGGGAGAGCAAGGTGGCTGCGTGCTTCATTGCCGCCTTCTCCGTGGTCGCGAGCGTGATGCCGCAGGCGCACGAGCTCCGCTACTACCTCTTCTGGATGCTCCTCCTCGTGAGCATGGCGCTCGTCCTCTGGTCACGGCGGCGCCCGCTCGCGGTCGGTCTGGCGGCGCTCTCCGCGTTCCTCGTGGTCACGTGGTCGACGGGCTTCGGCTACGTCTACCCGTCCGGCGATTCGTTCGCGACGCTCGTGAAGGATCACGCTCCCGGGTCGGCGCTCGAGCGCGTCGCGCCGGGAGAACGCGTCTGCGTCATGCGCGAGCCCTGGTCGTTCCTCTACGCGCCGCGCTTCCATCCCGGCCACTCCTACGCGGTGCAGGAAGCGGAGGACCCCACCGAATGCGAGGGCGCGAGGCCGCTCGAATGAGCCTCGCGATTCAGGCGCCGGCGCGCGGAAGCTCGCGCGCGCCTTGCCCGGCGAGCGAACGAACGAGCTCGGTGACGCGCTCCTGCTCCTCGTGACGGCGCCGCCGTGACAGCAGCGACTCGCGCACCAGCCAGATGACGAGCGGATAGAGCACGAAGTCGACGCCCCGCCCGATCCCGACCCCGTGCGCGAGGCGGCGCGCCACCTCGGGGTACACGATGAGGAACGCGCCCGCCGCGAACACGACCGCCTGCACGAGCAACACGCGCCGGTTGCGCGTGAGCGTCACGTAGTCGTGGACGAAGAGGGCGATGAGGAGCCCGACGAGGGCGACCGCGGCCGGCGTCACCTCGGCGGTCATCGCGACGAGCTCCCGAAGAGAAAGCCCTGGAAGAGGTCGACGACGATCGCGAGCGCGCCCGACGCCCTCTGGCCCTTCGCGAGCGACTCGCCCGTGTAGCGGACCGACACCGGCACCTCGATCACCCGGAGCGGCTCGCCGCCGCCGAGCTTTGCCCGCGCCTGCGCGCGGGAGATGCTGCGGGTGATCTCGGAGGCGTGGGCCATCCGGTTCTGGCGGATCTGGAGGTTCGCCATGGCGCGGGGAGCGAACGCGCGGAGGCCGTTGTGGACGTCGGAGAGCAGCTGCCCGGTCGTGAGCCATTCGAAGCCGCGCGCCATGTGGAGGAGCACGCGCCGCGACGTCGGAACGTCCGAACCGCCGCCGAAGCGATCGCCGAGCGCGACGTCTGCCCCGGAGGTGACGGCGCGGGCGAGCCGCAGCACGTCGCTCGGCTGATGCTGTCCGTCGGAGTCCATGGTGACGAACGCCTCGAACGGCCCGCCCGCCGGCGCCCATGTCGGCTCGAGAGCGAGGCGCCGCGCCGTCTCGAGCGCTGCCCCCTGCCCCAGGTTGATGGCGTGGCGCGCGAGCACCACACGGACCGGGCCCGCAGCAGCCGCGACGGCGGCGCCCGCGATGGGCGGCGTGCTGCCGTCGTCGACGAGGAAGACGGTGGCCGAGACCGACGGCTCACTGGCGGCGCTGGCGGCCAGGCACGACGCGAGCTCCTCGAGCGTGCGCGCGAGCCGCCCCTCCTCGTTGAAGGCAGGCATGAGGACCGCGATGCGCACGGCGCCACTCTAGTCGAGGCGCGTGCGAAGACGACCGCCAAACGCGACGAAATCCCGCGACTCACCGGCGCGCTTTGTGGCCCCGGGAACGCGGCCTATGGTGCTCCGCGACGTGAGCGGTACGATCCTTCGGAGACCGACGATGAGAGCTTCCCCATCGTACCTCGCCTTGTTCTCTGCGCTGCTCGCCTCCGTGCTGGCGGCGTGCGGTGGCCCGCCCGCGGAGAGCGCGCCAACGCGGATGCCGACGCCGGAGCGGGAGCCCACGACCGTGGCCGAAGCGCAGGCCCGCATCGCGCGCGCCGAGGAGATGCTCGCAGGCGTTGCCGCTCCGCGCGCCGCGCAGGTGGAGAGCGCCGACAGCGGAAGCGCCAACAGGAGCGTCGCCGCCGATCCTTGTTCGGAGCGATGCCGCGCGCTGACGTCGATGCGCAGCGCCGTCGCGGCGCTGTGCCGGATGACCGGAGACCTCGACCCGCGTTGCGACGACGCCCGGAAGACGCTCACCGACAACGAAGCTCGCGTCGGCGCATGCGGCTGCTGACGCGGCGCGGACTCGACGAAAGAGAAACCCCGAGGCCCATGACCCCGACTCCGCACTCTCGTCTCACGTACCCTGGTCTCGCGTGCGTGCTCGCCGCGCTCCTGACGAGCGCGGGCTGCGCAGGCAACCAGTCCCGACCCAGCACCCCCAGCACCCCCAGCACCCCCAGCACCCCCAGGAGCCGCGTCGCGCAGGACCTCGGCTGCTCGGCCGAGGGCACGACGGTCCAGGAGATCGAGCGCGTTCCCGACGGGACCGGAGCGCGCTGGAAGGTCCGGGGCTGCGGGCGAACAGCGGTGTACCTGTGCACGCTGCCCGTCCGCGACTGCTGGCGCGAGGGCGAGATCCTCACGGATCCCGCCACTCTCAGCCCGCAGTGATCATCGCGTCGCTCAGGACGCGACGTTCGTGAGGTCGCGCGCCACGCCGGTCGTCGGGGAGACGTCCGCGCGCGCCCGGGCCCAGCGCTGGATCGTGCGACGGTCGATGCCGAGCGCCGCCGCCGTGTGCACCTTGTTGCCACCAAAGCGGCGGAGCGCGTAGTCGACGTAGACGCGCTGGAACTTGTGCATCGGCACGAGCCCCTCGGCTGCCTCGACGAGCGCGTCGAGAGCCTCCAGCGTCGCTTCCTTGGGGAGCGGCGTCGAACGGCGCTGGACGACGCCGCTGTTCGGCGACGACGGGAAGGACGAGGGCGAGGCCGACGAGCGGCTCGAGCGGCGCTTCAGGTCGGCGACCGCGAGGGCCTGGCCGATCTGCGCCGAGGCGAGGTCGAGCGACGAGCCCGAGACCGCGAGCGCGCCGAGGCGGGACGCCTTGATCGCGAGGTCGGTGTTGTCGGTCGCGATGACGACGCTCGACGCGAGCATCGCGCGCTGGGCGAGCTCGAGGACCTCGCCGTCGACGAAGCCCGACGCGGAGATCACGACGACGTCCGTGCCGTCGATGTCGGCGCCGTTGATCGAGGAGAGCCGACGGACCGAGCAGCCCTGCTCGCGCAGCGTGCTCTCGAGACCGAGACCCTTCTCACCTTCCACGAGAACCGCGTTGAAACGCGAAGAAGAACCGATGACCGGCGCAGACGTGCTGGCGATGTTCACGAGCGTATCGCTCCTCAATCCTCGCGTGAGCCCGTGAAGTCGAGCCGCCACTTCGAGGTTGCCGGCGCTGGAGCACTCTGCGTGCCATCCATTCTGCGCCGCGAAACTCCGCGATTTCGCTTTCGGCGGTCCAGTCATGACGCGTAGCGCTTCGCCCCCTTGCCGCAGTGATTGGGGCGCTTTGACACAATGCCGCACCTGGTGCCTCCTGCGCTGTGCCCGCGCTCCGCATCCCGCGCGCGCTGGAGTAAAGGTATCCCCATGAAAGTCGGGACAAAGTTCGCGCTGGCTTTCCTCGTCTGCGGCATCCTGAGCGCGCTGGTCTACTCGGGCGTGGCGGCGAGCCGCGAGGCCTCGGAGGTCGAGCTTGCCGTGGGCGAGGATCTCACCGCCCTCGGCCAGACGCTCCGCGTCGCGATCCTCGCGGTCTGGGAGCGCGACGGCGAGGCGCGCGCTCACGACCTCGTGCGCTACACCGACCGCGACGAGCACGTCGAGGCGCGCTGGACGTGGCTCGACGACGAGGCCGACGCCGCGTCGTCACCGCACGCGGACCGCGCGGTCGTCGTGCGGGTCCGCCAGGGGCAGACGCAGTCCTGGGTCGGCCGCCGCAAGAGCGGCGAGCGCGTCGTCTCGGTCTACCTCCCGCTCCTCCGCGAAGGACAGCGCCCGGCGGCCCTCGAGCTCTCGCGTCCGCTCGTGCAGCGCTCGCACGTCTTCTGGAAGGAGGTCCGCGAGCAGCTGCTCGCGTCGACCATCGTCGCCGCCTTCGTCACGTTCCTCGCGGTGGTGCTCACGTCGTGGATCGTCTCACGGCCGCTCGCCGAGGTCGCCGAGCAGGCGCGCCGGATCGGCAGCGGCGACCTCTCCCATCGGCTCAGTGTCCAGGGGCACGACGAGGTCTCCTCGCTGGTCCAGGACCTGAACGCCATGTGCGATCAGCTACGGGACGCGAGGACGCGCGCCGACGAGGAGTCCACGAAGCGCATCGCGGCGCTCGAGCAGCTCCGTCACGCCGACCGCCTGCGCACCGTGGGCACGCTCGCCTCCGGGATCGCGCACGAGCTCGGAACGCCGCTGGCGGTGATCGCGATGCGCGCGAAGATGGTCGCGTCGGGCGAGGTCCCGAAGGACGAGGCGCCCCAGAGCTGCGCGATCATCGCCGCCCAGGCCGACCGCGTGACGCGCATCGTGCGCCACCTGCTCGACTTCGCGCGGCGCCGCACGCCGCGCCGCGCCCGCGTCGATCTCGGCGAGCTCACCGAGCGAGCCGCCACTCTGCTCTCCTCCCTCGCCCGCAAGTCGAACGTGCAGATCGTGATCGCGCGCGAGCACGGCGAGGTGCAGGCGAACGTCGACGCGAGCCAGCTCGAGCAAGCCATCACGAACCTCGTGATCAACGCCGTCCACGCGATGCCCGAGGGCGGCACCGTCACCGTTGCAACCCGCAACAGCCGCGCCGCTCCGGCGGGCGCTCCGACCGCCACCCGCGAGTGCGCGATCGTGGAGATTCGCGACGACGGCGACGGCATCGCTCCCGAGCACCTCGAGCGCATCTTCGAGCCGTTTTTCACGACGAAAGGCGTGGGCGAGGGCACGGGCCTCGGCCTCAGCGTCACGCATGGAATCATCGAGGACCACGAGGGCTGGATGACCGCCACGAGCGTGCCCGGCGAGGGCAGCATCTTCACGCTCTTTCTCCCGCACTGACCCGGCATTCCGCGGCTGGATTGCTAGACTCGCGGCATGACCGTCTCCACGCTCGCGACGCCCTCGAACAGCCTGCAGCGTCAGCGGATCCTCGTCGTCGACGACGAGCCGGAGATGGCGACGGTGATCGAGCAAGCGCTCACCCGCCGCGGGTACGACGTCACGCAGCAGCACAGCGCGGACGGGGCGTGGGAGCTGCTCGAGCACGAGGACTTCGACGTCGTCGTGACCGACATCAACATGAAGGGGATGAACGGCGTCGAGCTCACCGAGCGAAGCTCCCGCAGCCGCCACGACGTGCCCGTCATCGTCATCACGGCCTTCGGGTCGCTCGAGACCGCGACCGCCGTGCTGCGCGCCGGCGCGTACGACTTCATCACCAAGCCGTTCGAGATCGACCAGCTCGTCGTGGCCGTCGAGCGGGCGATCCAGAACCGCCGCCTCCGCGAGGAGGTGAAGCGTCTCCGCGCCGAGGTCGGTCGGTCGCGCCCGACCAGCGAGCTGATGGGCGACAGCTCGGCGATGCAGAAGGTGCACGAGACCATCGCGCGCGTGGCGGACACGGACGCGACCATCCTCGTCACCGGCGAGAGCGGCACGGGCAAGGAGCTCGTCGCGCGCGCGCTGCACAAGCGCAGCAAGCGGGCCGCGGGGCCGTTCATCGCGATCAACTGCGCGGCGATGCCCGAGTCGCTGCTCGAGAGCGAGCTCTTCGGCCACGTGCAGGGGGCGTTCACCGACGCCAGGGCGACGACGCCCGGCCTGTTCCTCCAGGCGAGCGCGGGCACGCTCTTCCTCGACGAGATCGGCGAGATGCCCCCGGCGATGCAGGCGAAGCTCCTCCGAGCACTCGAGGAGCGCAGCGTTCGAGCGGTCGGCGCGACCAAGGAGACGCCCTTCGACGCGCGCCTGATCGCGGCCACGAACCGCGACCTCGAATCCCTCGTGGAATCGGGGCGTTTCCGCGAGGACCTCTACTACCGCATCAACGTCGTGCACCTCGCGCTGCCGCCCCTCCGTGCGCGCGGCGGCGACGTCCTCGCCCTCGCCCAGCAGTTCGTCACCCGCTACGCGGGCCCGATGGGGAAGAAGGTGCAGGGGTTCTCGAGCGCGGTCGGCGAGAGGCTTCTCGCCTACGCGTGGCCGGGCAACGTGCGCGAGCTCCAGAACTGCATCGAGCGCGCTCTCGCGCTGGCGAGATTCGAGGAGATCACGGTCGAGGATCTTCCGCCGAAGGTGCGCGACTACAAGCCGTCCTTCGTCGTCGTCGCCACCGAGGACCCGAGCGATCTGGTGACGATGGAAGAGGTGGAGCGACGGTACATCGGGCGCGTCATGGAGGCGGTGGGCCAGAACAAGACGCAGGCCGCGAAGGTGCTCGGCTTCGACCGCACCACGCTCTACCGCAAGCTCGAACGCTACAAGCTCGCGGGCATCGCTCCGACGTCGTCGGTCACCCCGAAGGACTGATCGCGGCGACGCAGGGATGAAGCGCGCACGGGGCCTGGCCGTACCAGCCCCATGTGTCTTCCCGCTCCCGCTCTCGCCTCCTGCTCGCCGCGGTGGGCGGCACGTTCGCGCTGACGCTCCTCGCGGCGACCCCCGCCGCCGCGTTCGTCGTGAAGCGGACGCCCGACGGAGACCTCGTTCACTGGGAGGAGGAGTCCGTCTCCTACACGTTCGCCCCGTCGGTCGCCGCGAACGTTCCGGGCGCCGTCGATGCCGCCACGACGGCGATGGCGAGCTGGAGCGGCACGGTGGGCGCCCCCGAGCTCGCCGGCCGCGACGCGCGCGACGTCGAGGACGCGCCGGCCGGACCCGGCCTCGACCGCAAGAACGGCGTGTTCTTCTTTCCCGAGGGCTACGGCCCTGCCGGCAAGGCGCTCGCCATCACGGTGCTCACGTACGACAACCGCACGGGTCGAATCCTCGACGCCGACATCATCGTCAACGGGGCCTACCGGTTCGCGGTCCTCGGCAGCGACCACGCGCCCGCCTCGACGAGCACCGCGCGACCGTCGAGCACCGACGGGATCGGCCACGGCGACCAGGCAGCGTCAGCCGGCATCGTCTACGACCTCCATCACGTGCTCGCCCACGAGCTCGGTCACTCCCTCGGGTTGAACGACGAGCTCGTGAACCAGGACGCGCTGATGTACCGCTACACCTCGCCGAATTCGACGGCCTGGCGCGCCCCCGGCGCGGACGACGTCGACGGGCTCGCGGAGCTGTACAGCTCGAAGCTCGCCGCCCGCGGCAACGGCTGTCAGAGCAGCGCGGTGGCCGCGAAGAAGCCGAGCGCGGCCGCGTCGGAGCTCGCCCTCGCCGCCACGCTCGCCTTCCTGTCGTTCCTCGTCCTTCGCGGCAGGACCGACCGGCGAGCGCGGCTCGCCTTCGTGGTCGGCGCCGCGCTGGCCGCCTGTGCGCTCCTTCCGTCCATCACCGGACCGGAGGCCGGAGTGGCGCGGGCGAGCGCGCCTGCTCCCGGCGACGCGCGCGCACGGGTCCTCGGCACGTCCGTGACGATGGAGGACGGGCTCCTCAGGACGACCTTCCAGCTCGCCACCACCGCCTGCCGCGCCGCGCGCTGCCCGAGGACCGCCGAGGGCGCGACCTGGGGCGGCACCGCCGGGAACATCCGCCAGGAGGTGGGAAGCCAGCACGCGCCCTCGGTCGGCGAGGACGTCGACGTGACCTTCGACGCCGTGGCGACGTCGCTCGCGCCGCTCGCCAGCCCGCTCGGCGCCCTGCAGGCCGACGCCGTGAAGGCGACGGTCCGCGTGCTCACGAAGGCGGTCTACTGACCTTCGCTGCTCGAGGCGGCGCGGAGGCGCGCCAGGAGCCCCGCCCCGGCATGATCCGCTTGAGGACCATCATCGTGTTCTGATCGAGCGTCACGCAGGCGCCTGCCTCGAGCTCGACGTCGTGCACGAGCTCGGTCAGCCGCGTATCGATGCGAAGCGACCAGCGCGTGCCCCAGGCGCGGCTCGGGAGGACGAAGTCGAGCGCCGTGCGCCCGCCGTTCAGGAGCAGGAGGAACGAGTCGTCGATGACCGGCTCACCGAGCGGATCGCGCCAGTCGAGCGCGTCTCCGGACAGCAGCAGCGCCAGCGCGCAGCTTCGCGGCGCCGACCAGTCGCTCGCGGTCATCTCGCGGCCACTCTCGTGGAACCACGCGATGTCCTTCAGCTCGCTCCCGTCGATCGGCTCGCCCTTGAAGAACCCGGGCCGGCGGAAGACCGGGTGGCGACGCCGGAAGGCGAACACCTCGCGCGAGAACGCCAGCAGCTCGGCCTGATCCGGGGCGAGGCTCCAGTCGATCCACGAGGTCTCGTTGTCCTGCACGAACGCGTTGTTGTTGCCGCCCTGCGTCTTGCCCATCTCGTCGCCGCTCGTGATCATCGGGACGCCCTGGGACAGGGCGAGCAGCACGAGGAAGTTGCGCTGCTGGCGGAGGCGGAGCGCGCGCACCGCGGGATCGTCCGTCTCCCCCTCGGCTCCGCAGTTCCACGAGGCGTTCCAGTCCATGCCGTCGCGGTTCTGCTCGCCGTTCGCGAGATTCCGCTTCCGCTCGTAGGTGACGAGATCGCGCAAGGTGAAGCCGTCGTGGGCGGTCACGAAGTTGATGCTGGCGTGCGGGTGCCGTCCGTCGTCCTCGTAGAGATCGGAGGAGCCCGTGAGGCGGTACCCCATCTCGGCGATGGTCGACACCTGCCCCGTCCAGAACAGGCGGACCGCGTCGCGGTAGCGGCCGTTCCACTCCGTCCACAGCACGGGGAAGTTGCCGACCTGGTAGCCCCCGACCCCGAGGTCCCACGGCTCGGCGATGAGCTTCACGTTCGACAGGACGGGGTCCTGGTGGATGATGTCGAAGAACGCGCTCATCTTGTCGACGGCGCCGGACTCGCGCGCGAGCGTCGAGGCGAGGTCGAAGCGGAAGCCGTCGACGTGCATCTCGGTCACCCAGTACCGGAGGCTGTCCATGACGAGCTTCAGGGACTGCGCGTGGAGCATGTTCAGGCTGTTGCCGCAGCCGGTGTAGTCCTCGTAGCGCGCGCGATCGTCGGGGTGCAGCCGGTAGTAGGTGGAGTTGTCGAGGCCGCGCAGGCTGACCGTCGGGCCGAGCTCGTCCCCCTCCCCCGTGTGGTTGTAGACGACGTCGAGCACGACCTCGATGCCGGCGTGATGGAGCGCCTTCACCATCGTCTTGAACTCGGCGACCTGCTCGCCGGGCACGACGGCGAAGCGCTGGTCGGGCGCGAGAAAGGCGAGCGTCGAGTAGCCCCAGTAGTTCTTCATCCCGCGCGCCGCGACGCTCCACTCCTCCATGTGCTCGTGGATGGGCAGGAGCTCGACGGTCGTGACGCCGAGCGCGCGAAGATGATCGATCACCGCCGGATGCGAGACCCCGAGGAAGGTGCCGCGGAGCCGTTCCGGCACCTCGGGATGGACTGCCGTGAGCCCCTTCACGTGCGTCTCGTAGAGGACCGTATCGGCCCACGTGACGTGCGGGCGCCGGTCGTCCTCCCAGTCGAACGTCCCGTCGACGACGACCGCCTTCGGCACGCCGCGCGCACTGTCCCGCACGTCGGCGGCGGCGAGGTTCGGAGCCTCCTCGGTGCCGGCGAAGCCCGGATGCGGAGCGCCCGCGTAGGCGAACACGGGCTCGCGGTAGTCCACCGTACCCTCGACCCGCAGGGCGTACGGATCGACGAGGAGCTTCCGCTCGTTGAAGCGGTGACCGGCGGCGGGATCGTAGTGGCCGCGCGCCCGGAAGCCGTAGCGCTGCCCGGGTTGCAGGCCCGGGACGTAGCCGTGCCACACGTGCGCGCTCTTCTCACGGAACGGAAGGCGCGTCTCGACGCCGCCCGCGTCGAACAAGCACAGGGTCATCCCCTGCGCGTTCTCGGAGAAGACTGCGAAGTTCACCCCTTCGCCGTCGAAGGTCGCGCCGAGCGGCGCGTGCCGACCGGGCCTCATCGTCAGCGGCATCCGGTACGTCTCAGACGCGGCCCGAGGCGGCGACGAGCTCGCGGATCGCGGCGAACCGCTCGGCGACCTCGGGGTCCTCGCGCAGCTCCTCGATGGGCTTCGGGAGGCGCCACGTCCAGTTCCGTTCGTTGACTGTGCCCGGCGTGTTGATGCGCGTGCCGTCGCCGAGCAGCTCGTTGACGAGGACGAGCGTGAGCTCCGAACGCGCCGAGAAGAGGAGCTTCAGTAGCGCGAGCTCGCGCTCCTGCTTCGGCAGGTCGAGCGGCATGTCGTCGAGGGCGGCGAGGCGCTCGCGCTCCCACGGCTCGAGCTCGCCCCACCAGGTCGTGATGGGCGCGGTGTCGTGCGTGCTCCACGTGGCGACGGACAGCGCCGGGAACTTGCGAGGGTCGCGCGGGACGAGCTTCTCGTCACGCTCCCACGGCAGCACCTTGTACCCGGGGAGCCCGAGTCGCTTCATCGTCTGGCGAACGAACGGCGGGATGACGCCGAGGTCCTCCGCGATGACCGCGCCGGGGCCTGCCGCCTCGAGCATGGCTCGGAGCACCTTCTCGCCGCGCGCGAGCTGCTCGGGCTCCGTCGCGGGCACGAACGTCCCCGCCTCGCCCTCGCTCGTGACCCACTGGCGGAAGAAGCCGACGACGTGGTCGATGCGGAAGCGGTCGAACAGCGCTGCCGCGTGGCGCGCGCGGTCCTTGAGCCACGCGAGCCCGTCGGCGTCCATCGCCTCCCAGTCGTAGACGGGTAGGCCCCAGCCCTGCCCTTCGGGGGCGAAGTCGTCGGGCGGGGCGCCGAGCGAGACGCCCTCGGTGCGGAACTGGTCCTGGTGAGCCCAGACGTCGGCGCTCTCGCCCCCCACGATGAAGGGCATGTCGCCCATGATCGCGACGCCGAGCGCACGGAGCTGCTCGCGGGCCGCGTGCCACTGCTCGTGCGCGAGCCATTGCAGGTACATCTGCTCGAGGACGCGCCGACCGATGCCGCCGTCCTCCGGGCCCTTGCCGAGCGCGAGGATGCGCGGGTCACGATCCCGTTCGGCGGCCGGCCAGGTCTTCCAGCCGTGACCGTCGTGCGACCCGCGGAGCGCCATGAAGAGAGCGTGGTCGCAGAGCCACGCCTTCTCGCGCTCGACGAACGCGCGGAAGGCGGTGGCGCGCTCGCCGTCGGGCTTCGCCTCGAGCTCGGCGGTCCGGAACTCGGTGAAGGCCGCGTGGAAGACGCGCTGCTTCAGGGTGCGCACCGTGCGGTAGTCCACCGTGGGCAAGGCCCTCACCCGGGCGAGCTCGGCGAGCCCTTCGTCGCCGAGACGCCGCTCGATGTCGGCGGGGTCGAGGTCGGCGATGGCCTCGACGTCGATGTAGATCGGGTCGATCGCAAACGCGGAGAGCGCCCCGTACGGGCTCGTCTCCCCGTGGGAGAGCTCTTGTACGGGCAGCACCTGGAGGAGGCGCTGCCCGGCTCCCAGGAGCCACGACGCGCACGCCGGGAGGTCTGTGATCTGCCCGATGCCCCAGTCCTTCTGCGTACGTACGGAGAAGAGGGGGATGGTCGTTCCGGAGACCTTCGCCATGAGGGGCCGTAGTTCGCACAAGGGGTGCCCCCGCGCAAGACCTCCCGTCGTTCGACCAGATCGAGGGGAACTTCCGGCGGTTTGCGGCACACTATCCTCCGTGCGCGGAACGCTGGCCCTCACGCTCGGAATGTCGCTCGGCCTCCACGTTGCGGCGTTCGCGGCGGTCACCCTGCCGGCTCTGCTGCATCACGCCTCGCCGGCTGCGCCCGACCCGCCGCCCGCGAATGCCGGCGAGACGTTCGAGCTCCCGGCCCCGGAGAGCGCGGAGGTCCCCCTCGCGAACGCCTCTCCGTCGCCCGAGGCCTATGCCGCCCCCGCCCCGCCCGACGCCGTCGATGCGCCTGCCGCCCCGGTGCCCGACGTCCACGCGAAGCGCGCCGCGCGGCCTTCGCACGAGGCGCGTCCCTCGGCCGGGCGGGCGCCCGCCGCGGCGACCGACGGAAGCCCCGGGTCAGCCGGCTCGGCCGCGCTCTACGGAGCGGTGGGTGACCGGTCGGCGACCGATCTGTCCCGCGCCTTCACGCGCGACTTCCCGCAGGCGGCCAGCGGCGACCCGCTCTGGCGGACCGCCCCCCTCGGAGCGGCGGGAGAGGCGACCGTGACGTTCACCCTCGACGAGGCGGGCCACATCACCGACGTCGCGGTGACCGGCGCGAGCGGAGCCCTCGCGCAGGGCATCCGCCGGACGATGACGCTCATCAAGGCGCGGGCGTTCACCGCCAAGGCGCGGGTGACGCGCCTCCGCCTCGTCGCGACCGTGAGCGCCGACACCGTGCACGACGGGCTCCACGGCGACGTGTTCGCGATCGGCGGCAGCTTCGCGGAAGGCGAAGGCGCAGCGTTCTTCGCGCTGAACGTCGGCCGGCGCATCGACCTCCGCGTCAGAGCGCAGTGAGCGTGCCTGCGGTCAGGGGTTCGAGAGCGTCGCCGACGGCGCGTTGCCCCCGCGCTCCATGACGACGAGGCCGCCCTGCCGGAACGTGATCCCGTAGTCGATCGGCACGAGGGACAGCGCCTCCTCGGAGGGCTCCCAGAGGAGCACGTGGTCGTAGAGGGGCGTCGCGTCGTGCCAGAACTCGGCCCAGCGGGCGCGGTACTCGGCGCGGCAGTCGTTCGTGATGACGCGCGTCGACTCGCAGAAGCTCGCCGACGTCTGCATCGTGGCCGCGAAGTTCTCGAGGACGAGATCGTTGAACCGCACCGGCGGCGCCGCCTTGTACATGAGCGGGAACGACCGGGAGTGCGCGAAGAGCAGCGGGGCGCTCGTGTAGCGATCCGTGACGTAGAAGCCCCACGCGTGGAGGAGGCTGCGGGTGTTGTCGCTCACGCCCTTGTGCTTGAAGACGAGGGGCAGGAGCCGCGCGCCCTCGGGCACCGCGGCGACGCCGGCGGTGAAGCGCTCGCGGTCGCGGTCGAGACGGAGGAAGTCGGCGCCCATGCCGGCGCTGTAGAGCGCGGCGGACACCCCGAGCACCGCGATGATGCGCTTCGGCAGCACGTCGGGCACGCGGAGGAGGAGCGCCATCCAGAGGAACGGGATGAGGCGCGAATTGACGTGGTACCAGTTGGTGACCCGGTACGGCGCAAGGCAGAAGAGCAGGCCCAGCACCACGACCGCGAGCGGCGAGAAGAAGGCGGGCGTGTCGCGGCGGCGTCCCCACCCGTAGTAGACGAGCAGGACGCCCGGCACGAGGCTCGTGATGGACAGCTTGGTGAAGCCCCAGAGCCACTCGGCCCACAGGTTGTAGGCGAGCTCCCAGGGCGGAACCATGCGCGCGTGCGCGACCACCGAGGCCATCGAGCCGCCGGTATCGGAGAGCTGCTCGATGATCGACATGGCGACCAGCCCGACGACCGGCACCATCGGCAGCCCCATCGCGCGCAGCGAGGCGGCGCGCTCCCGCCAGCTCGGCGCGCGCACCGCCTCGACCAGCACGAGGAGGCATACGACGAGGAGCGGGAACACGTGCGCGTACCACGTCGCGGCCCCGAGCGCGGTGACCACGGCGGCCCGGCGGAGCGTCGGCGCCTTTCTCTGCCGGTCGAGCGCGAGGAGGAGCGCGAGGGACAGCGGCACCGCGAGGGCGAAGTCCAGCATGCCCATCGAGACGAACCAGTTGTGGACCATCGGCCACAAGAAGAGACTCGCCACGAGCATGCGCTTGCGGCTGCCGGTCAGCTCCAGGATGAACCGCGGGAACACGAAGGCGTTCGCGGCGAGCACGAGGAGCGCGAAGAGCCGCGCCGCCAGCTTGCCGCCGACGACCTTGCCCACGACGAACAGCCAGGCGAAGAGGGCGGCGTTCGTCTTGAAGAAGCCGTTGAAGACGAATTCGGGGTAGCGCGCCGGGTTCTCGATGACCGTCGCTGCCGCGAGGTGGTTCGGCAGGTCCTGGTAGGGGGGAACCTCGGTGAGGGCGAGCGGCCACGCGCCGATGACGAAGAGGGCCGCGCCGACGAGGAGAGCCATCTGCGCGTCCCCCAGGACGAAGCCACGGCTCAGCTCCCGGACCTGGCGCGCGAAGCTCTCGGACACCGCGACGACCCCCGAGCCCGCGGGCACGGGGGAGGACGCCTCGATCGTGGCGGGCTCGCGCGCCGCGTCCGCCCGCGTGAGGAGCGAGTGCGACCGCGAGGGAGACCTGAGCAGGTCACCGGCGACGAGGTTGGAGTTCGGCATGCGTCAAAAGGAGAAGGGAAACGCGTCGGCGGCGGGGTCGTGACGCAATAAGCAAAACGGGGCCCAGCGGCGAACCGTCGGAAAACCCTGCGGCGAAGCCTAACCGACGGGCCGATCGGTGTCGAGAGACCACAAAAAGCGGCCGACCATGACATGAGGATCAGACGTGCCGGCGCCCCACCCTGGTGCGTCAAAGTGCGGACGGGATGCCCACTGTCATGGTCGAGGTAAGGACCGGGAGCAGCTAGGCATACAGTGTGAATGTGTGGGGCCAGAGTCGATGGTCGCCCCCTCGCAGCACCCGAATTCGCCGGCACATCGCCCCTTCTCGCACAACGTGCGCACGCTCGCCTGGATCGGACTGCTCATGGTCGGTGGAGCTTCCGTGGTCGGCTGCGCGGCCGAGACCTCGGGGGACGCGAGCGCGGACGGCGCCGTGAAGGTCGGCGTCGACACGGGGACGGCGGGCACCCGGATCTTCGGCGGCGACCGCGACGACGACGGCGCGTCCATCCCCGGCGTCGTCGCCCTGCGGGTCGGTACCGGCGGCACGTTCGAGCTCTGCTCGGGCGCCCTGGTCGCCCCGAACGTCGTCCTCACCGCCCGCCACTGCGTGACGAAGAACGTGAGCACCACGGTCTCCTGCACGGAAAACGGCGAGAGCGCGAACGGTCCTCACGTCCAGGGTGACGAGGACCCGGCCTCCATCGGCATCTACACCGGCGCCGACCCGAGCTTCGCCCATGCGCCGATTGCCCGCGCCCGCGCCGTCGTCGCACCGACCGGCCAGTACCTCTGCGACTCGGACATCGCGCTCGTCGTCCTCGACACGCCGATCACCACGATCGCTCCGCTCCCGGTGCGGCTGAAGAGCTCCGCGGTTCCCGGCGAGCTCGTTCGCTCGGTCGGCTACGGCCAGAACGACGCGTCGGCGCCGATCGGCACGCGCTTCCGCAAGTCGGTCAGCGTGCTGGCCCAGGGCCAGGCGGTCACCGCCAGCAAGACGCCGCTCGGCCCGCACGAGTTCGAGGTCGGTAAATCGATCTGTCAGGGTGACTCGGGCGGCCCCGCGATCAGCGAGGGCACGGGGGCAGTCATCGGCGTCGTCTCGCGCGGCGGCGACTGCGACGAGGACTTCGGGCACATCTACACGACGACGGCGGGCTTCTCGCAGCTGTTCGACGACGCGTTCGCGCTCGCCGGCGCCTCGCCGCTCCCGGAGTCGGGGACGATCACCATGTCGACGGCGCACCTGGCCTCGTCCAGCGACGAGCGCCCCGCCGACGCCTCCGCCCAGGGCGGCTGCAGCGTCACGAAGAGCGCCGGCGCGGGCGCAGGGACCGGCGGGATGGCCCTCGTCCTCGCCGCTCTCGGCGCGCTCGGGCTCCGCCGCCGCCGCGCCACGTGAGCGCCGTGAGCGCGCCGCTTCCTCGGGTCCCGCGCTCCCGGTAGCCTGCAGCCATGAGGCTCGTCCGCGTCCGCCTCCGTAACGTCGGGGTGTTCGGCGACACCACCGTGCGCCTCACGAAGGAGGGCCCGTCCGATGGCGTGCTCGAAGCGAACGAGGGCGGCGACGCGCCGCCCGGCGACATCGCGGAAGACCTGGAGCTGTCCTCGGGCGAGCCGCGCCCGGTGACGGTGCTCTTCGGGGCGGACGGCGTCGGCAAGACCACGCTGCTGACCGCCCTCGCCGGCACGCGCCCCGGGTACGCGCTGCCCCCTGCCCCGCAGCCGCGTGCCTCCGACGGTGCGGCCGCGTCGGTCGTCACCGAGTGGGCGCTCGGCGACGACGACCCGGAGCGGCCTCACCCGCTCGTCGTCACCAGCCCCGGCCACGTGTTCGAGGGCGAGACGCCCGACGCGGCGGCGGCCCGGAGGCGCGAGCAGGCGCTGTTCGAGCGAAAGGCGCAGTCGGAGGGCGGTTTCGTGTTCGTTGCCTTCTCGGGCGCGCGCTGGTTCTCGCGGACGGCGAGCATGCTCACGACGCCCGAACGCACCATCCTGCGTCACGACGTGCGGACGCCCATCGCCTTCGACGACCCGACGCGGGCCGACCTCGCGCGCGAGACGAAGCAGATCCTCGCCTACGCGGGCGTCGCGAAGGCGCTCGCCGGGGGCCGTGCCGAGCACGCACGCTTCGAGCGCCTCGAGGCGGCGCTGCGCGAGATCGCGGACGTGATGCTCGCCCCTTTCGGCTTCACGTATTCAGGCGTCAGCCCCGTGTCGCTCGAGCCGGAGGCCGTCGACCCCGCGGGACGCGTCGTCCCGTTCGATGCGCTGCCCCGACCGGCCCGGCACCTCGTCGCGTTCGGCGCGCTGACGCTCCGGGCTCTGCATTCCGCCTACCCCAACGCCGACGATCCGCGCGAGTCGGAAGGCGTCGTCGCCATCGACGACGTGGAGAGCCAGCAGGAGCCCGCGGTGCTCCGCGTGCTCGTCCCGCTGCTCCGGAGAGCCCTTCCGAACGTGCAATGGATCCTGACCACCGCCTCGACGCAGCTCGCGATGTCCTGCACCGACGGCGAGGTCGTCGCGCTGAGGCGTGACGGAGGACGCCGCGTCGAGGTCGGCGAGGGCATCCTCCACTGAGGGGCGCCGCGGCTAGTGGGCGTCGCCCCAGTGCTGCCCGTGCCCGACGTCGACGACCAGCGGGACGTCGAGGGTGAACGCGGACTCCATCGCTTCCTTGATGACGCGCTCGGCCTCGGCGACGCCGGCGTCGGGCACCTCGAACACGAGCTCGTCGTGCACGGTCAGGATCATGCGCGCGCCCTTGACGACCTCGCCATCCCCCAGCTTGATCATCGCGAGCTTCAGGATGTCGGCGGCCGTGCCCTGGATCGGCGTGTTCTTGGCGACGCGCTCCGCCTCGAAGCGGAGGCCGCGGTTCGGCGACGCGAGGTTCGGCACGAAGCGGCGGCGTCCCAGGATGGTGTGGACGGTCTGCGCCGCGCGCGCGCCCTCGAGCCCCTGGTTCATGAAGGTGCGTACGCCGACGAAGCGCTCGAAATAGGCGTCCATGAAGCGGCGAGCCTCCTCGCGCGAGATGCCCTGCTCGCGCGCCAGCCGCGCCTCGCCCATGCCGTAGATGAGGCCGAAGTTGATCGCCTTCGCGCGCCGCCGCATGTCGGCGCTGACCTCGGAGCGGGGCACGTCGAAGATGAGCGACGCGGTGTGCTCGTGGACGTCGAGATGGTCCCGGAACGCGATCGCGAGCTGCTCGTCCTTCGCGAGGTGAGCGAGGACGCGGAGCTCGATCTGCGAGTAGTCGGCGCTCACGATCTGGTGGCCGGGCGGCGCCACGAACGCCGACCGCACGAGGCGCCCGACCTCCTTGCGAATCGGGATGTTCTGCAGGTTCGGCTCGTTCGACGACAGCCGCCCGGTCGCGGCGACCGCCTGCTCGAACCGGGTGTGGATGCGCCCGGTGTCGGGATTCACGGCGCGCGGCAACGCATCGAGGTACGTGCCCTTCAGCTTGTCGAGCTCGCGGAACTCGAGAATGACGGAGGGGAGCGCGTGCTTGTCGGCGAGCTCCTCGAGGACCGCCGCGTCCGTGGATCGGCCGCCCTTCAGGGTGCGCTTCACGACGGGCAGCTGGAGGTCGTCGAAGAGGAGCGTCTCGAGCTGGTCGCGCGAGCGGATCGCGAACGCTCGACCGGCGAGCTCCTGCGCCTTCGCCTCGAGCACGTTGCATTCGAGCTCGACCCGCGCGGAGATGGTGGCGAGCTTCGAGGTGTCGACGAGGACGCCCTTCCGCTCCATGGCGGAGAGGACGCGTGACAGCGGCAGCTCGACGTCGTCGTACAGGGGTCCGAGGCCGTCCTTCCGCACGCGGGCGTCGAGCCGTTCGGCGACCGCGAGCGCGAGCTCCGCCTGGGGCGCGGCGAAGGTGGTGGCGCGCTCCACGTCGAGCTGGTCGAACTGCACGCGGTCGACCTTCCGCCCCGTGCCTTCGTCGAAGAGCGCGAGCTCGGTCCCGAGCTCCCGGCGCGTGAGATCCTTGAGCTCGTTCGGCGCCTCGGGATCGAGGAGATAGGCCGCCAGCATCGGGTCGGAGAACCGCCCCGCGAGCGGCAGGTCGTGGCGGGCGAGGATGTTCTCGACGCGCTTCAGGTCGTAGCCGACCTTCCGCACGTCGGGATCGGCGAGGAGCGGCCCGAGCACCTCCGTCACGTCGCTCCACGCGAGCTGACGCGGCGCGCCGAGGTAGCGATGCTCGAACGGGACGTAGAAGCCCTCGCCCGCCGCGATTGCCAGGCCGAGGCCGAGCGCCTGCGCGCGCGTCGAGTCGGCAGCGCTCGCTGCCACGTAGAGGGCGATGGTGCCGGCCTCGCGGGCGCGGGCGGCGATCGCCTCGAGGTCGGCGCGCTCCACGACGTGGCGGTACGAGCGCGCGACGACGGGCGCCGGCGCGCCCGACGCTGCAGCGTTCCGGGCCGCCGCCTCGACCATCGCGATCGCGCGGCCTGCGCCCTTGGCGCCGACGACCGCGCGCTGCCCCGACTGGAGCTGCGCCTGCGCCGCCGACATCTGGTCGAGGAGCCGCGTGAACTCGAGCTCGGTGAAGAGCGTGCGCAGCTCCTCGACGTTGGCGCCGCCGTAGCGAAGCTTCTCCTTGTCCCAGCCGATGTCGAGGTCCCGCTTCAGCGTGACGAGGACCTGCGAGATGCGCGCGTCCGCCTCGTGCTTCTCGAGCGCCTCGCGCAGCTTGGGCCGCTTCACGCTGGCGAGGTTCGCGAAGAGGTTCTCGATCGTGCCGAACTCCTTGAGGAGGTCGGCGGCGGTCTTCGGACCTACGCTAGGAACGCCGGGGATGTTGTCCGAGGTGTCGCCGGTGAGCGCGAGCAGATCGCGGAGCTTGCTCGGCACGACGCCGAACTTCGCCTCCACCTCGGGCGGCCCGTAGGTCTTCTCGCGCATCGAGTCCCACAGGAGCACGCGGTCGTCACCGTCGTTGACGAGCTGCATGAGATCCTTGTCGGCGCTCACGATCACCACGCGCACGCCCTCGGCGACCGCGCGCTCGACGACCGCCGCGATGAGGTCGTCGGCCTCGACGCCTTCCTGGCGATAGATCGGGATGTTGTAGGCGCGGGCGAACTGCTCGCAGCGCGACATCTGGTGCGAGAGATCCTCGGGGGCGGCCTGGCGCGTCGCCTTGTACCGCTCGTCGATCTGCTTGCGGAAGCTCGGCCCGCGCGAGTCCATGGCGACGGCCAGCATCGTCGGCCGGCGGTCGTTCACGACCTTCTGGATCATGTTGACCGTGCCCATCGTGGCGTGGGTCACTTCACCCTTCGAGTTCGAGAGGGGCGGGAGCGCGTGATACGAGCGGTAGACGTACCCGGACAGGTCCATCAGGTAGAGGACGTCCTCGCTGCCCGCCGGCGGCAGCACGCTCGCGGCGCGGCTCGCGGCCGGCGGCGCGGTCCCGCTCGACGCGGCGGCAGAGGTCTCGGATCCGGCGGACTTCGCGGACTTGGCCGTCTTGGAGGGGGCGCGAGGCACGGCGCACACCGTAGGAGCGGCCGTCCCGGGCTGCAACGAGGAGCGACCCCGCGCTTCCTTTCGGCGCGGGCGCGGGTAGGCTGAACCCATTGCTTGCCCCGTGCGTCCATGGGATGCCCGTGGTTCCCCTCCTTCTTACGGTCGTGAGCCCCCCATGACAGGTCCCGAAGCCGAAGTTCCGCCGTCCACCGGCCTCGTCGGCGGCAAGTACCAGCTGGTGAAGCTGATCGGTCGCGGCGGCATGGGCTCCGTCTGGGAAGGCCGCCACGCGAACCTGGGCACGCAGGTCGCGATCAAGTTCATCGAGGCCGAGTACGCGAACAGCGCGGAGGCCCGCAGCCGCTTCGACAAGGAAGCGAAGGCCGCGGCGACCATCCAGTCGAAGCACGCGATCCAGGTGTTCGACAACGGCGTCACCGAGGACGGCAAACCGTACATCGTGATGGAGCTGCTCCAGGGCGAGCCGCTCGACAAGCGCATCGAGCGGCTCGGCCGGCTCACCCTGCAGGACACCGCGCGCATCCTCCAGCAGGTCTGTCGTGGCCTGTCGAAGGCGCACGAGCGGGGCATCATCCACCGGGATCTCAAGCCCGAGAACGTGTTCATCGTCCACAACAACGACGACGACGACGAGGTCGCGAAGGTCCTCGACTTCGGCATCGCGAAGGTCGCGGGCACGCCCGGAAATCCCGGGGTCACCTCGAGCACGAAGACCGGCGCGGTCCTCGGGACGCCCTTCTACATGTCGCCCGAGCAGGCGCGCGGCCTCCGCAACGTCGACCACCGCACGGACGTGTGGTCGCTCGGGGTCATCGCCTTCAAGTGCATCACCGGTCGGCTGCCGTTCGACGGCGAGTCGGTCGGCGATCTCCTCGTCAAGATCTGTACGGCGCCCGTGCCGGTGCCTTCGCACATCGCGCCGGGCATCCCGGTCGCCTTCGACACGTGGTTCCTCCGTGCGCTCGAGCGCGAGCCCGACCGGCGGTTCTCGAACGTCCTCGAGCTCTCCGAGCACCTCTCCTACGCAGCCGGGATCGGCCCGCGCGGACCGGTCTCCTCGCAGGATTACGGGCCGGCGGCCACGGCCCTCGCGCCTTCCCAGAACCCGCCGTTCTCCGGCGGCTACGCGCAGGGTTACTCGTCACAGGCGCCCGGACCTCAGGGAGGCCCGTACGGTCCGCCGCCGGCGCTGTACACGCCGAACCCGGCGGGCATGACGAACGCCCCCTTCACCTCCTCGCAGCCGGTGCCCGTCGCCGGCGGTCGCGCACGCTGGTACGTGGGCGCGGCGGTCGCGGGCCTCCTCCTCGCGATCCTCGCCACGGTGGCGGTCGCCAAGCTGAAGAGGGATGACGGACGGGCGACCGCGTCGAACACGGTCGGCCTGACGCAGAGCGCTCCGCCGCCGTTGCCCACCGACAAGCCGCTCCCGCCCGGCGATCCGCAGGGCACGGCGACCGGCACGCCGACGCTCGCCGCGATCGCGCCGAGCAGCGCGGGCTCGGCCAGCTCGCCTGCCGTCAGCGCCAGCGTCGCGAAGGCCTCGCCCGCCCCGAAGCCCGCGAAGCCCTCCGCGCATGCCGGGGCCGGCGGACCGCCGGTCCTTCCTCCTCCTGGAACGGGCGCCGCCTCGACGGTCGTGGCGACGGCTCCCCCGCCGCCGCCGCCGAGCGCCAAGAAGCCCGCCAAGGGCGATCCGGGCTACTGACCAGACGCGCACCAGAGGCGCACGCGAAGGCGCCGAAGTGCGTTACGCTGGCGCTCGGTCGCATGAAGACTCGCTTTCCCTCGCTCTTCGCATCGCTCGCGCTCCTCTCCCTCACCGCTGCGCCGCTTCTCGTCAGCTCGCCCGCCCGGGCAGACATGACCGAGACCGAGCGAAAGGCCGCGGCGCGCGCGGCCTTCCAGGAAGGCGTCAAGCTCCAGGACGACGGCAAGGCCGCCGAGGCGCTCACCCGTTTCGACTCGGCCGAGAAGCTGTTCGACGCCCCGACGCACCTCCTCCACATCGCCGAGTGCCAGGCGCTCACCGGACGGCTCGTCGAGGCGTCGGAGACCTACGAGACGCTGGCGCGCAAGAAGCTGGGGCCGAACGCGCCCGAGGCGTTCACCGCCGCGCAGGAGCAAGGCGCCGCCGAGCTCGGCGCGGTGCGCGCGCGCATCCCCACGCTCCGGGTCAGCATCGTCACGCGCCCGCCGAACGAGAAGGTGCAAAACCTCTCGATCAACGTGAACGGCGTGAGCATGCCGACCGAGCTCGTCAACATCGCGCGGCCGCTGAACCCCGGCGTCTACCGCTTCAGCGCGCAGGCGACCGGCCTCGCGACCGAGCGTTCCATCGACGTGCCGCTCGCGGAGAAGGAGCAGAAGAGCATCGAGCTCGTGCTCGTGCGGAGCGCGGCTGGCGCGGTCGTCGTCGTGGCGCCGCCGCCTCCCGTGATCGTGGGACCGGTCGGAAGCAGTGCCCCGCCGCCGCCTGCACCCTACGCCGCGGAGACCCCGAAGCCGAAGACCAAGCCGGGGCCGACCAGCTTTGGCTTCCTCCTCGGCGTGCGTGCGGGGCTCTCCGTGCCCGGCGGTAGCGTGACGCAGCAGGCGGACATGGACGCGGCCGCGAGCACCGGCGGCGCCTTCGGCATCGACGTCTACGCGCGGCTCGCCCGGGCGATGCTCCTCGGGATCACGTTCGAGCACGACTTCCTCGGCGGAGCCAAGGCGCTGCCGCAGCTCCCGAGCGGCACGACGGTGAACACGTCCGCGAACGCCAACTACTTCGGCGTGAACCTCGGGATCATTCCGAACGTCGACAAGGTCTCGTTCATCGGCGACATCGGTATCGGCCAGCGCTGGCTGAACTACGACATCGGCCAGAGCAGCGGCCAGGCGAAGGGCCTCGAGTTCCACGTCGGCGTCGGCATCTCGATCCCCGTGGGCCCGATCCGGCTCGCGCCGCTCGCGAGCCTCGGCATCGGCTCGTTCAGCTCGGGCAGCGTGAACGGCAACAGCGCCGACGTCGCGTCGGGCAACAGCGAAGCCCACGTCTTCGCGTTCCTCGGCCTCGGCGGGTACTACAGCGCGGACATCGGCAAGAAGCCCGAGTGATCGCGCGGGCCTGAGCGCGCGCACGCGCAAACCTACAGAGGCGCACGCCGGGGACAACCCGGTACAACGAATTACAAGTCGATGACAAAGCGCGTCAGGGCAGGTGCTTAGCTCCGGCGCATGCAAGTCGTGTTGTGTTTCGCGTACTTCGCCGTGCTCCTGCTGCTCGCGATGTACGGGCTCCACCGGTCGCATCTCGTCCTGACGTGCCTGCGTCATGCGAAGAAGCTCCGTGCCCTTCGCGACGGCGCGCCTCGTCTGCCGCTCGACACCGATCCGAGCGCGCTCCCTCACGTCACGATCCAGCTCCCGCTCTACAACGAGGCGACCGTCGTCGCGCGCCTGCTCGAGCAGACCGCGAAGATGGCGTACCCGCGCGAGAAGCTCGAGATCCAGGTCCTCGACGACTCGACGGACGAGAGCCGCCAGATGGCGCGCGCGAAGGTGATGGAGCTCCGTGATGCGCCGCCCGCCCTCGGCGAGAGCGACGGCACCGCGAGCCCCGCGTGGAACGGCGACCTCGACATGGTCTACATCCATCGCGTCCACCGCACGGGCTACAAGGCCGGCGCGCTCGACGAGGGACTGAAGGTCGCGAAGGGCGAGCTCATCGCGGTCTTCGACGCCGACTTCGTCCCGGGCGACACGTTCCTGCGCGACCTGGTCCCGCACTTCCGCGGCGCCGAGAACGCGAAGATCGGCATGGTCCAGGCCCGCTGGGGCCACATGAACCGCAACCTGTCGTGGCTCACGCGCGTGCAGGCCCTCATGCTCGACGGTCACCACCTCGTCGAGAACCGCGCGCGCTCGGCGGCCGGATGGCTCTTCAACTTCTCGGGCACGGGCGGCATGTGGCGCCGCCTCGCCATCGACGAGAGCGGCGGCTGGCAGCACGACACGCTGACCGAGGATCTCGATCTCTCGTACCGCGCCCAGATGGCCGGGTGGCAGTTCGTCTACCGCGAGAACGTCGTCACGCCCGCCGAGCTCCCCGAGGACGTGAGCGCCTTCCGCGCGCAGCAGTTCCGCTGGGCCAAGGGCACCGTGCAGACCGCCCGCAAGCTCATGAAGCGCGTCATGACGAGCAACCTCACGCTGCCGCAGCGCATCGAGGCCTTCTTCCACATGACGCCGCACTTCGCGTACCCGCTGATGGTGCTGCTGAGCGTCCTCCTTCTCCCCGCGCTCATCCTGATGCCCGCCACCAACACCGGCACGATGGTGCTCGTCGACCTGCCGCTCTGCATCGGCACGACCGGCTCGCTGCTCGCGTTCTACGCGATGGCCGAGTCCGCCCAGGGCCGGAGCCGCCTCGAGGCACTGAAGACCCTCCCGGGTCTGCTCGCGCTCGGCGCGGGGCTCGCACCTCACCTGTCGAAGGCAGTCTTCGAGGGCATGCGATCGATGTCCGGTGAGTTCGTCCGCACGCCGAAGCACGGCGCCGCCCACTCGCACCGCTACCGCATGCGCGCCGAGTTCCCCATGGTCGAGGTCTTCCTCGCGCTCGTGTCCCTCGGGAGCGTCGTCGCCTCGCTCGAGACCGGCCACTGGTTCGCGACGCCGTTCGCGATGCTGTTCATGGTCGGGTACGGCTACGTCGCCGCCCTCGTCGGCATGGAGCAGCTCGCGCGTCGCCGCGCCGCACAGCTCCTCCCGGCGGGCGCGCAGCTCGACAGTGTTCCGCCGTCCGCGCCCGGCGTCGTGGCGCCGGCCGATTCGCCGGAGCTCGCCGCCTGAGAAAACGTCCGCAGCCCTCGTCGACGCCCCCGAACACCCGGTAATCGCGCGGGTTTCCGGGCCGTCGACGCGGGCGCGCTGCGACGTTTTCCGCTGGCCGGTGTTCGATAAGCCGTTTACTATCCGGGGCCTACGCGCGTCGAAACGAGAAACCTTTCGGGGGTGGAGAGACGATCATGACGAAGGCCGAGATCGTCCAGGCGCTGTACACGAGGGTCGGAGGCTTCTCGAAGAAGGAGTCGGCGGACATCGTCGACCTCGTCTTCGAGATGATGAAGGAGACCCTCGGGCGCGGGGAGAAGATCAAGATCAGCGGGTTCGGCAACTTCGTCTTGCGGGACAAGCGCCAGCGTCCGGGTCGTAACCCGCAGACCGGCGACCCCATCAAGATCAGCGAGCGTCGCGTGCTCACGTTCAAGGCGAGCCAGATCCTGAAGCAGGCGCTCAACACGCGGCTCGAGCGCAGCGGTAGCTCGCCCCAGCCCGTGTCCGGCACGAGCGGCACGAGCGGCACGAGCGGGTCGAGCAATGGCGCGAACGGGAGTCTCTCCACAGGTTCTCCGGCGGGCAGCGGGACGAGCGGCGGCGGCAGCGTCGGGGGCTCGCAGGCGCCCGCGTCGGGTATGGGGCCGGGGGTCGGGTCCGGATCGATGGCGGCGTCGGGCGGCAGCATGACGAACGGCGGCGCGGTCCCGCTCGCTGCGTCTGCCGGTGAGTCCCCGAAGGAGTAAGCTGGCGGCGCCGTGTCCAGCCTGCCCTCGAAGCTCTTCTTCCGCATCGGCGAGGTCGCCGGTCTCGTCGGAGTCGAACCTCACGTCCTCAGGTACTGGGAGCGCGAGTTCCGGAGCATCCGTCCGACGAAGAGCGCCAAGGGCCAGCGCGTCTACTCGCGGAAGGACGTCGAGAACCTGCTTCGCGTCCGGGATCTCCTCTACCGGGATGGGTTCACCATCGCGGGCGCCAAGAAGCGGATGCAGCGCGCCGATGGGAGCTCACCGGGCGGGGACGCGGTCGCGGCGGACGACGAGGTCGCGTTCGAAGACGAGCCCGACGCGGTATCCGGCGAGCACGTGCGCGACGTCGCCCCGAGCGTCCCGTCCGCAGCGCTCGCCGCGGAAGAGGCCCCGGCGCCGCCCGCGGAGGACGGCTCACGGCAGGCACGCGAGAAGCTCGTCCTCCTCCGCGCCGAGGTCGAAGCGTTCCTCGAAGAGCTGACCTGACATGCCGCCCGGCGCGGGCGTCGTCCTGGTCGTTCCCGAAGGCGCGGTCCCGCTCGACGAGGCGACGCTCGCGCGCGTCCGTCCCGCGCTCGGGGGCGGGGCCGACGCGGCGCTCGTCGACCTCTCCGGCCACCGGGTCGATCGCGGCGACCTCCTCGTCAGCGCCTGCGTCGCGACGCCCATCCCGGGCTGGGTGGAGGACATGCGCCCGTCCATCGAGGGGCGGCTCGCGGCCTTCGCGATCACCTCCGCCGAGCGCCTCGCGGGCGGCGACCTCGAGGCGCGGCCGCTCCCCGGTGCCATGGCGCTCTTCCCTCGCGGCGTGGCCGGCGCCGCGCCGGTTGGCTTCACCCGCACGTTCCTGGGGTTTGCCGAAGGGCCGCGCGTCGTCACCTGCTTCGCAACGTGCCTCAGGCCGGTCGGCGCGGTGCCCGCGAGCAGCTTGTCGCTCCCCCCCTCGCCGCGCGCCTGCGATGCGTCGGTCGCGGGGGCCCGGCTGGAGAGCGCTCCACCGCCCGCACCGGGCGTCGCGCTCGCCTCGATCGCGTGGGCGATCCATCACCCGCATCCCGCGCTGTTGTGGGCCGGCATCAGCAGCCTTGCGCTCGCCGGGCTGGCGATGGCCTGGCGAAAGCGCCCACGCTCGCGGATTTAGCTCATTTCCTGGGTAGCCACCCTGGCCTGGGGTTGTGTTAGAAGGCTGGCCCACATGGTCTTCCGACGCCACCGCTTGCTTGGTGCCCTCCCGGTCGCGATCGGCGTGATCAGCGGCGTGTTGTGCGAGCTCTCGTCGGGCACGGCCCGCGCGCAGGCGAACGAACCGGCGGGGACGTCGACCACCGCGCCGAGCCCCGGGCCGGCGAACGCCGCCCGCGCGAGCGACTCGCTCATCCCGCCGGACCCTGCCGCCTCGACCAGCGGCACCCCCGTTGGCGCGCCGGCGGTGGATCCCGCGAGCGACCAGAACAAGCTTCTCCAGCAGGGCGCCGAGCGGCCCACCGCGGACGGCACGATCGGCGCGCGCCCCTCGGAGGTCTACAGCGAGGACTGGTGGGCGCACACGCGGCCGACCATCGAGCTGCACGGCTACTTCCGCACGCGCGGCGAGCTGTACCACAACTTCTCGCTGGGCCGCCCGGGCGACGCCCTCGGCTCACCGCAGCACCTGTGGCCGCAGCCGCTCGACAACAGCTACGTCGCCGCCACCGGTACGAACGCGGTGAACGTTGGCGCGTGCGGGTTCGCGCCGAACAACAACTGCCAGGACAAGAGCCAGGCGACGGCGAACCTTCGCCTCCGGCTGAACCCGGAGATCCACGTCTCCGACAACCTGCGGATCCTCACGCAGGTCGACCTCCTCGACAACCTCGTGCTCGGCTCGACGCCCGACGCTTACGCCAGCGGCCGCTCGCTCAACCAGTACGCGCCGCTCGCCGCCTTCTCGACGACGCAGGGTCCGCCGACCGCCGGGGTGAACAGCTACAAGAACTCGATCGAGGTGCAGCGCGCCTGGGCCGAGTACACGACGCCGCTCGGCCAGCTCCGGTTCGGCCGCATGCCCCAGCAGTGGGGTCTCGGCATGCTCTACAACTCGGGCGACGGCATCGATCACGACTACCAGTCGAACATCGACCGCATCATGCTCACCTCGGGCATCAAGTCGATGGACCTCTACTTCGGTGGGTCCTGGGACTTCATCTCGAGCGGCATGACGAACCAGTCGCCGTACGACGTCTACGGCGGCCAGCCGTACAACACGGCGAACCTCACGAACGTCGCCCAGTGGTCGCTCTTCGCGGCCCACCGCACGAACCCGGATCTGCAGCGGCTCAAGCTCGCGCGGAACGACGCGGTCGTGAACGGCGGAATCTACGCGCTCTACCGCCGGCAGGAGATCGACGTGAGGGCCGGCCAGACGCCGCTCACCACGGACGTGTCCACCGGCGAGAAGGTCAGCAACGCGTTCGAGTATCGCGGCGTCGGCATGTTCGTGCCGGACGTCTGGGTGCAGTTCCTTTGGAACAAGCTCCGCGTCGAGGCCGAGGCCGCGAGCATCTGGGGCTCGCTCGACAACTCGCCGGCGCGTAGCGACCCGGAGAGCCCGTCGAAGATCCGCGCGTGGGGCTTCGCCGCGCAGGCCGAGTACCGCGCCGTCGAGGACAAGCTCCGCGTCCAGTTCGGTACCGGCTGGGCGAGCGGCGACGCGAACGTCGAGGGCATCAATGCGAGCACCAACGGCGTCGGCGGCCGCCTCGGTGAAGGCGCCATCTCGGGCTTCCAGTTCCACCCGAGCTACCAGATCGACTACATCTTCTTCCGCAAGATCATGACGCGCGTTCAGAACGCGTACTACTTCCGTCCGAGCGTCGAGTACGACTTCATCCGGAACCCGAACGGGCAGAAGCTCGGCGGAACCGCGGCGATCATCTGGAGCCGCGCCAGCGAGTTCGTCCAGACGCCCGGCAACAAGCGTGACCTCGGCGTGGAGCTCGATCTCCAGGTCTACTACCAGTCGAAGGACGGCAACCTGAACGACGACCCGAACAAGCTGGGCGGCTTCTACACGGCGCTCCAGTACGGCGTCTTCTTCCCGCTCGGCGGCCTCGACTACCTGAGCGGCGAGGTCCCTGCGAACACCGCCGCGAACCTGGAGCTGTCGACCGCCCAGACCGTGCGCCTCATCATGGGCGTCCTCTTCTGAGCCGACGCGCGCGGCGCCGGGGCGTTCGCCTCCTGACGCCCCGTTCGCGTCGGCAGCCCGGTTTCGCTACCGTGATACGCGTCCGGGGCGGCGGCTGAAGGCCGCGAGAACCACATGGCCAAGCTTCTCATCGTCGACGACCAGCGCAACATGCGCACGACCCTCGCCATGATGCTCCGCGGCGCGGGCTTCGAGGTGGACGAGGCGCAGAACGGCGAAGAGGGCTCCGAGCGCGGGGGCGCGGGCGCCTACGACGTCGTTCTCACCGACCTCCGCATGGGCTCGAAGGACGGCATCGACGTCCTCCGCGCCGTGAAGACCGCCCAACCGATGACCGAGGTCATCGTGATGACGGCGTACGGCACGATCGAGAGCGCGGTCGAGGCGATGCGCTTCGGCGCCTTCGATTACATCCAGAAGCCGTTCACCGAGCAGGAGCTGCTCGTCAAGGTGGGCAAGGCGCTCGACAACCGGCGCCTGGCGAGCGAGGTGGCGCTCCTCGCCGTCGAGTTCAAGGATCGCTACAAGTTCGAGAACATCGTCGGCCGCTCGCGCTCGGTGCGCGAGGTGCTCGGGCGCATCGTGCGCATCGCGCCGACCGATGCGATCGTGCTGATCACCGGCGAGAGCGGGACGGGCAAGGAGCTCGTCGCGAAGGCGATCCACGCCAACAGCAAGCGCGGCGACCGGATGTTCGTACCCGTGAACTGCGCCGCGATCACCGACACGCTCCTCGAGAGCGAGCTGTTCGGCCACGCGAAGGGCTCGTTCACGGGCGCGATCGCCGCGCGGAAGGGCCTGTTCGAAGAGGCCGACGGCGGCACCTTCTTCTTCGACGAGATCGGCGAGACCTCGCTCGCTTTCCAGGCCAAGCTGCTCCGCGCCATCCAGGAGAGCGAGATCCGCCGCGTCGGCGAGAACAAGGCGGTGCCGGTCAACGTCCGCATCATCGCCGCGACCAACCAGGATCTCCTGAGCGCCATCGCCGAGAAGCGGTTCCGTCAGGACCTCTACTACCGGCTCAACGTCGCCCGCTTCCAGCTCCCCGCGCTTCGCGATCGCCGCGAAGATCTGCCGGATCTCTTGATGTTCTTCCTCGAGAAGTACAACAAGAAGATGGGGACGAAGGCGCGCCTCGACGAGGGCGTGCTCGAGGCGCTCCAGACGTACGACTTTCCGGGAAACATCCGCGAGCTCGAGCACATGATCGAGCAGGCCGTGGCGCTCGTGCAGAACGGCGTCGTGACGCGCGACGACGTGCTCCCGGAGCGCCGGCCCGAGGAGATGGTGGGGGGCAGCACGGGCCGGACGCTCGCCGACGTGGTCGACTCGGCAGAGCGCCAGGCCATCGAGGGCGCGCTCCGCGAGGAAGGCGGCAGCCGCGAGAAGGCGGCCGAGGTGCTCGGGATCTCCGCGACGACGCTCTGGCGGAAGATGACGCGCCTCGGGATCGTGTACGACGCGCGCGACCACGCGCACCACGCGCGCAGCTGACCCGCCGAGGCCCCGCGCGAGGCCCACGCACGCGCATCGGGAACGGCTCGATCGGGGGCTCCCCTGCACCGCTGAACGATCGAGGTTCAGAAGTGAAATGCGGAGCCCGCATTTCAAGGGTGCAACTACGTGAAACTCCGCGCGCCGCCGGTGGCCGCACTCTTGCTAAAGCCAGAGACGCCGTGCAGAACATCCTCCTCGTCGACGCACCAGACGGTGACGCTTCGCTCCTGGCGAGCGCGCTCCGGGTCGAGGGATTCCACGTCGTCCTCGCCCCCTCGGCGAGCGAAGCCCGCGAGGCGCTGCAGACGACGCCCGTGGCGCTCGTCATCGTCGATCTGATGCTCCGGAACGACGCCGGAACGAACGGCCTCGAGCTCGCCCGCGAGCTGAAGCAGGCGTACCCGGACCTGCGCGTCCTCCTGACCAGCGCCTATCATCTGAGCGAGCGGCAGCTCGAACGCGCCGACTGCGGGGTCAGCGGCTTCATCCCGAAGCCGTACGACGTCGTGGAGGTCGTGAGCTTCATCCGTCAGAAGGCGGCGAGCGCGCCGAGCTCCCGTCGCCTGTGGCACCCCGAGGCGGTGTCCGGGGTGGTCGAGGTCGTGCCCTCGCGCCCCGCGGCCGGAGAGCGCGCCCGGCGCTGATCTCCGTGGTATGGGACGCGCCAAGATGCGCGTCGATACGTTCGACTACCCGCTGCCGCCCGAGCTGATCGCGCAGGCGCCGACCTCCGATCGGGAGGCGGCCCGCCTGCTCGTCGCGCCTCCGCGCGGGGCCTCGCTCCAGCACCGCGTCGTGCGGGACCTCGCCGAGCACGTGGCCCCCGGCACGCTCGTGGTCGTCAACGACACGAGGGTGATGCCCGCGCGCATCCTCGGCACCAAGGAGGGCAGCGGCGGCAAGACCGAGGTGTTCCTCGTGAAGAAGCTCGCGGACGTGACGACGCCGGATGGCAAGGTCGCGGAACGCTGGCGCGCGCTCGCACGCGCGTCGAAGCCGCTCCGGCCGGGCACACGGATCCTGAAGGGCGACCTCGTGATCGAGTTCGAGGGCAAGGCCGAGGACAACCTGTTCGAGGTGCGCGTGCAGACCGTCGACGGCTCGCCGATCGATCCGGCGCGCCGTGCCGCCGGCCAGGTGCCCCTCCCGCCGTACATCCGGCGGGACGTCGTCGCCGACGACGAGGCGCGGTACCAGACGGTCTTCGCCCGCGAGGAGGGCGCCGTGGCCGCGCCCACCGCAGGCCTCCACCTGACCGACGCCCTTCTCGGGCGGCTGCGTGAGAAGGGTTGCGAGGTGGCGGCGTGCACGCTCCACGTCGGGCTCGGCACGTTCCAGCCGGTCACGGCCGAGGACCTCGACGATCATCCGATGCACTCGGAGTCCTTCGAGATCCCCGTCACGCTCGCCGAGGCGATCGCGCGGGCCCGCGCCCGGAAAGCTCCGGTCCTCGCGATCGGGACGACGGTGGTGCGCGCGCTCGAGTCGGCGCAGGACCCCGAGCGCCCCGGCCACGTGCGCCCGTGCCGCGCCGACACCCGCATCCTGATCCAGCCGGGGTACCGCTTCGGCGTCGTCGACCGGCTGCTCACGAACTTCCACCTGCCGAAGTCCACCCTGCTGGCGCTCGTGAGCGCGTTCGCCGGGACCGACCGCGTGCTCGCGGTGTACGCGGCGGCCGTCGCAGAGCGTTACCGCTTCTTCTCGTACGGTGACGCGATGCTGCTCGACCGGGAGGCCGCATGACCGCGCCCCGCGCCGCCGGCTTCGCGTTCGAGGTCGTCGCGAACGACGGCCACGCGCGCTCGTGCACCTTCACGACCCCGCACGCGGTGGTCGAGACGCCGACCTTCATGCCCGTGGGCACCGCCGGCAGCGTGAAGGGCCTCACCCCCGACGAGGTGGCGGCGACCGGCGCCCAGATCGTCCTCGGCAACACCTACCACCTGTGGCTGCGGCCCGGCACGGAGGTCATCCAGAGCCAGGGCGGCCTGCACGGCTTCACGCGTTGGCCGCGGGCGATGCTCACCGACTCCGGCGGCTTCCAGGCCTTCTCGCTCGGCGCCGGGAGCGGCAAGAAGGACCCGCTCGTGAAGCTCGACGAGACCGGCTTCACGTTCCGCTCGCACCTCGACGGCTCGAAGCATCATCTGTCACCGGAAGAGGCGGTGAGGGTCCAGGGCGCGATCGGAGCCGACATCCAGATGCAGCTCGACGTGTGCCCGCCCGGCGACGCGCCGCGGGCCATCGTCGAGGAGGCGGTGGCGCGGACGACGCGCTGGGCGCGCCGCGCGCTCGCCGCCCCGCGCGCCGACGGCCAGGCGCTCTTCGGGATCGTGCAGGGTGCATGCTTTCCCGACCTCCGCAGCGCCCACGCCGAGGAGCTCGCGGCGCTCGAGGTGGACGGCCGCGGCTTCGACGGGCTCGCCCTCGGCGGCTTCTCGGTCGGAGAGCCGATTCCGCGGATGTACGAGACGCTCCACGCGATGGCGCACACGGTCGATCCCGAGCGTCCTCGCTACCTCATGGGCGTCGGCACGCCCCGCGATCTGCTCGAGGCGATCGACGCGGGCGTCGACATGTTCGACTGCGTGCTCCCGACGCGGAATGGCCGGAACGGTCAGGCGCTCACGCGCTGGGGCCGGGTCATCATCAAGCAGGCCCGGTACAAGGCCGACGAGGCGCCCCTCGACGCGGACTGCACGTGCCCGTGCTGCGCTGGCGGGTATGCCCGCGCCTACCTCCGCCACCTCTACATCGCCGGGGAAATGACCGCTCTCCGCCTCATCACCCTGCACAATCTGCACTGGTATGCGGAGATGGTCCGGGGCGCCCGGGAGGCGATCAAGGCCGGACGATGGCCTGCGTACAAGGCGCAAACGCTCGCCAACCTGGATCGTGAAAATCGGATAGCCTGACGGGGATGTCGACCGACGACAAGAAGCCGATCGGACGCATCCTCCTCAAGCGGAAGCTCATCTCCCAGGAGGAGCTGGATCGCCAGCTCGAGACGCAGAAGTCCTCGCGCGACGGCGTGCCCCTCGCGTCGCGCATCGCCTCGAGCGGCGTCGTCTCCGAGACCGAGGTGCTCCGCGCGCTCTCCGAGCAGTTCGGGGTCCCCGGCATCGACCTGAACCAGCTCTCGCTCTCGCTCGACACCCTCGA
>JAQBQL010000244.1 GCA_028287035.1 Labilithrix sp.
CGGGAACGCCTCCCGCCGCGCGCGCCGCCGCGACCGCCGAGGTGCGGGCCCGCGAGAAGCTGATCATCGTCCTCCGCGCACCGCGCGGCGGGGTGTCGGCCCAGGAGCGCGCGCGCGTCGCGACCGGCGCCCTCGAGGCGCTGCTCGGGCAGCCCGACGACGCGGGCGACCCTCGCTACGACATCGCGCAGGAGACCGCGGTGGTCTACGTCGGCAAGACGCCGGTCCTCACGCTCGGGCAGGAGGACGTCGAGGGCTCCGGCGAGGCGAACCTCGACGTGCTCGCCACGCAGGTCACGACGCGCCTCGCCCAGGCGATCGCCACCGAGAAGAAGCGGAGCGCGATCGCGACGACCGTCTTCTCGCTGTCGCTGCTCGTCTTCTCGGGGCTGCTCGTCTTCCTCCTCCTCAACCGCATCTCCGAGTTCGCGACGCGCCTGCGCACGTCGATGGGCGAGACGCCGGAGAAGGTGACGGGCCTGCGCGTCGGCAAGGTGGAGCTCGTCAGCGCAGGCGCCGCACGCGGCGCGCTCGCCGTGTCCCTCGCGCTCGGCTACCGGTTCCTCCAGCTCGCGATCGCGTACGGCTGGCTCATCTTCGCGCTCTCGCTCTTCGAGGCGACGAAGGGCTACACCGAGCGCCTCACCGGGACGGTCGTGAAGCCGCTCTACGGCCTCGCGTCGCGCATCGCCGGCGCTCTCCCGATCGTGGTCGTCGCCACGATCGCGGTCGTCGCGGTCACGGTCCTCGTCCGCTTCGTCGGCCTCTTCTTCGACAGCATCACGCGCGGCGACACCCGCGCGGCGTGGATCTCGCGCGACCTCGCGCGCCCCACGAGCGTCCTTGCTCGCATCGGCATCGTCGTCGTCGCGCTGGTCCTCGGCTCGCCGCTCATCACCGGCGAGAGCGACGGCGTCGTCTCGCGCGTCGGGCTCGTCGCGCTCCTCGCCCTCGCGCTCGCCACCGTCCCGCTGCTCGCGTCGGGCATGCTCGGGGTGCGCGTCGTCTTCGGGCGTCGGCTCAAGCGCGGCGACGACGTGGAGGTCGGCGGTCGACGCGGGCGGGTGCTCGACGTCACCCTGCTCGACGTTCGCCTCGAGGACGACCACCTCGCGGAGGTGAGCGTCCCGCACCTGCTCGGCCTGCTGCATCCGACGCGCGTTCACCGGCATGCTCGCCTCGTGACGCTCGAGATCGTCGTCGATGCGGCGGCGCCCCAGCAGGACGTGGAGCGGGCGCTCTTCGAGGCGGCGCGCGCCCAGAGCTCGCGCGGGCGCGTCGAGCTCGTGTACCTCGACGACGCGGGCGCGCACTGGCGCGTGACGAGCGCCGCGATCCGGAACGAGCGGACCCTGGCGCAGGTCGTCCAGGAGGCGCTCGCCCGCACCGGGGCGGGGCTCGGGCGAGGGCGGGCGACGGCGCCCGCGAGCGTCCGGACGAGGCCGGAGGCGACGTGAGCGCGATCGCGCTCCTGATGGGCCTCCTGCTCCTCTCGTACGTGGGGAGCCTCCTCGTCGGCGGCCGCTCGGCGAAGGGGCTGCCTTCGGGCATCGAGTTCATCGCGCTCGGCTTCATCGTCGGTCCGACCGCCCTCGGCCTCGTCGATCGCGCGATGATCCAGGAGTTCTCGCCCATCGTGCAGACCGCCCTCGGGTGGCTCGCGTTCGTGGTGGGCCTCGACTTCGGGAGGGTCAACGGTCGCCGCGTGCGCCAGACGCCGATGTTCCTCGGCATCTTCGGCGCGCTGCTGACCGGGCTCGTCGTCGCCGGGGCCGTCTACTTCCTCCTCCGCCGTTTGCCGGTGGCCGGTCTCGAGGGCCGTAACGCGGCGCTGTTCGCCGCCGCGGCGGGCGCCGTGACCGCCGAGACCACGCGCTTCGTCGTGCAGTGGGTCTCGGTCCGCTGGCACGTGAAGGGGCCGGTCTCGAGCCTGCTCGTCGACATCGCAGCCGCCGACGATCTCACGCCGCTCGTCGCGACCGGCGCCATCTTCGCCTTCGCTCCGGCGGCGCACGTCGCGTTCGTGCTCCCGGTCGCCGGCTGGTTCGGGCTGAGCCTCCTCCTCGGCGCTCTGCTCGGGACCGTGACCGCGCTGCTCCTCCGTCATGCGGAGGGATACGCGGTGTGGGGCGCGCTCATCGGCACCCTGATGCTCGGCGTCGGCGCCGCCACGCGGCTCGGCCTGTGCACGATCTTCGTCACCTTCGTGATGGGGGTCGCGCTCGGCGCCGTGTCACCGAACCGCCGGCCCCTCCGCAAGCTGGTGGGCTCGAGCGAGCGCGCCGTGCTCTACCCGATGCTGCTGCTGGCCGGCGTGCACCTCGATCCGGCGCCGCTCCTCGAGGACAAGCGCCTCGTGGCGGTGCTCGCGTTCGTGCTGCTCGCGCGCATCGCGGGCAAGCTCCTGATGGGCCTGCTCGTCCAGACGGTGGCGCCCGCGGCACGCCCGGCCGGTCCGCTGCTCGGGATCGTGCTCCTGTCGTCGGGTCCCGTGTCGGTGAGCTGCGGCTTCGTGCTCGCGTTGCGCTTCCCGGGACGCTTCGGCGACACGCTGCTCGCGGCCGCCGTGGCGTCGGCGCTGCTCGGCGAGATCGTCGCCACGTTCGCGGTGAAGAGCATGCTCACCGATCTCGGCGAGCTGACCCCGATCGAGCCCGTGACCGTCGAGGCGCCGCGGGTGCCGAGCGTTCCGCCTGCTCCGGGATCGGACCATGCGCTCGCCGGTCATCACGCCGACTCTCCCTCGCAGCCGCTGCTCGTCGCGGCGTCGGTCGCCCCGGAGGATCGGTCATGAGCAGCGGCGGCGGCGCGAAGAAGACGATGCTCGGGCGCGGCATCGATCTGCTCAGCCTCGTCATCCTGTTCGGCATCATGTGGGGGGCGACGCTCCTCGTTCCGGAGTTCCACGGCAGCGCGGCCGTCGTGGCGGCGCTCGGCTTCCTGCTCCTCGCGGGGTCGCTGCTGAGCGAGCTCGTGGAGGTGCTCGGCATGCCCCACCTCACGGGCTACCTGTTCGCGGGCATCATCGCCGGGCCGTACGTCCTCCACCTCGTCGACCACGAGGCGGTGAAGCTTCTCGAGCCCGTCAACACGCTCGCCATCGCCCTCATCGCGCTGGCCGGCGGCGCCGAGCTCCGGCTCGACGCCGTCAAGCGTGGCCTCCGCAGCCTGCTCATCGCCCTCGGGCTGCAGACCGTCATCGTGTTCGTGGTCATGACCGCCGTGTTCGTGGCGGCGCGGCCCGCGTTCGTCGCGAGCATGCCGCTCACCGGCATCATCGGCGCGGGCATGCTCTGGGGCGTCGTCTCCATCACGCGCAGCCCGTCGGCCTGTCTCGGCGTGCTCTCGCAGACGCGTGCCTCGGGGCCGCTCGCGCGGTTCAGCCTCGCCTTCATCATGTCGAGCGACGTCATCGTCGTCGTCGTGCTCGCGTCGGCGATCACGCTCGCCCGGCCGCTCATCGACCCGGGCGCCTCGCTGTCGAGCACCGCCTTCCGCTCGCTCTTCCACGAGATCCTGGGCAGCGTGGCGCTCGGCACGACGCTCGGCCTCGTGCTCGCCGCGTACCTGAGGATCAGCGGCCAGCAGCTGCTCGTGGTGCTCATCGCCCTCGGCTTCGGCGCGACCGAGGTCCTCCACTACCTCAGCTTCGAGCCCCTGCTCACGTTCCTGGTCGCGGGTTTCGTGGTCCAGAATCTCTCGAAGCAGGGCGAGAAGTTCCTGCACGCGATCGAGGAGACGGGCGGCGTCGTCTACGTCGTCTTCTTCGCGAGCGCCGGCGCTCACCTCAACGTTCCGCTCCTCCGGGACCTCTGGCCGCTCGCCTTGCTCCTCACCGCGGCGCGCGCGCTCGTCACGTTCGGGGTCGCGAAGCTGTCCTCGAAGCTCGCCAAGGACGACCCGGTCGTGCGGAAGTGGGGGTGGTCGGCGCTCGTCTCGCAGGCGGGCGTCGCGCTCGGCATCGCCGGCATCGTCGGCAGCAAGTTCCCGACGTTCGGCCCGGGGTTGCGCGACCTCGCCGTCGCGTGCGTCGCGCTGAACGAGATGGTCGGTCCGGTGCTCTTCAAGCTCGCGCTCGACCGCGCGAAGGAGAGCCAGGCGCTCGCGTCGCTCGACGACGCCGAAGATCCCGCCCAGCCCGCATGAAAAGCCGGTAGTCTCGGGGCCGCATGGTTCAAACGCAGAACCCGCCGCCGCCTCCTGCCGCCTTGCCGATGCGGCTCGCGCAGATGGCGCGTGCGCTCGAGTCCCGGTTCCTGGGCAAGGACGAGGTCATCCGCCTCCTGCTCATCGCGGTCGTCGCCGGGGAGCACGCGGTCCTCGTCGGCCCGCCGGGCACCGCGAAGAGCGCGCTCATCCGCACCTTCGCGCGCCTCCTGCACGCGAACTACTTCGAGTACCTGCTGACGCGCTTCACCGAGCCGAACGAGCTGTTCGGCCCGGTCGACATCGCCGCCTTCCGCGAGGGGCGCTACCAGCGCCGCATCGAGGGGATGCTCCCGGCCGCCGAGATCGTCTTCCTCGACGAGATCTTCAAGTCGAACTCCGCAATCCTGAACTCGCTCCTCACGCTCCTCAACGAGCGTCGCTATGCGTCGGGCGGCGTCGTCATCAAGTGCCCGCTTCTGTCGTGCTTCGGGGCGTCGAACGAGGTCCCGACGGACGAGACGCTCACCGCCATCTTCGACCGCTTCCTCCTCCGGATCCGGTCCGACAATCTCGACGCCTACCACTTCCAGGAGCTGCTCACGAAGGGCGTCCAGCACGAGATTCACTCGCTGACCGACGCGCCCATCCAGCCGCTCGCCTCGGCGCGCGATATCCAGGAGCTCCACCGCGCGTTCGCCCAGCGCATGCGCTTCAGCGAGGAGTTCTTCAGCCAGTACAAGGGCCTCGTCTTCCAGATCCGCGCCGAGGGCGTGAGCCTCTCGGATCGGCGCGTCGTGAAGATCCTGAAGCTCTTCGCGGCGAGCGCGTTCCTCGACGGGCGCCCGCAGCCCGACGCGAGCGACTTCTTCGTCCTGAAGCACATCTGGAACAACGAGGACCAGGCGGCCATCCTCGAGTCGATCGTGACGCCGGTGCTCGAGGCCCACTACCGCGACCACCCGAACGCACGGCGCGTCGGCGCGGCCGGGATCGGCATCGAGGCGCTCGCCGGCGAGATCGATCGCGTGCGTCAGGTGCTCACCGGCGGCGGCGGCCTCTCCGACGTGCAGCTCTTCAGCCAGCTGAAGGCGCTGAACGAGATCAAGGCGGCGCTCGGCGCCTCGCCGGACCCTCGCGCGCCCGAGCTCGTGCAGCGCGTCGACCAGCTGCTCGAGGCGGCGTTCCGTAGCGGACGCTTCGCGCAGCTCTGAGCGGACGCCGGGCATGAAGGTGTGCGCCGTCGACACGTCCACCGCCCTCGGGTCGGTGGCGCTCTACGACGGAGCGGAGCGGGTCGCCGAGGCGCAGCAGCGGGTGTCGAATGCTCATGGCGAGTCGCTCCTTCCCATGATCGACCGCGTGTTCGCGGAGGCTGGATGGCGCGCGCGCGACGTCACGCGGTGGGCGGTCGGCATCGGGCCCGGCTCGTTCACGGGCGTGCGCATCGCCGTGGCGACGGTGAAGGGCATCGTGCTCGCGACGGGGGCCGAGGTCGTGCCGGTGACCTCTCTCGAGGCGCTCGCGGCGAGCGTGACCGACGCTCCGCCCGGCGCCGTGCTGGTGCCTGCCGTCGCGGCGATCCGGGGCGAGGTCTACGTGCAGGCCCTTGGCGCGCGGACGGGCGAGCCCGTGTGCCTGCCGCCCGAAGCGCTCGAGGCGTGGCTCGCGTCGCTGGTCGGCGAAGGCGACGAGGTCGTCCTGATCGGTGAGGCATCGTCTCGTCTCACGTTGCCCGCGTCCTGGCGGGTGACCCGGCGGGACGAGGGCCTGCACGCCCTCCCGCACGCCCACGGCGCCTACCTGGTGGCGCGGGACCGCGCGCCCGTCGATGCCGACCTCATCGAGCCTGCGTACGTGCGAGAGCCCGAGATCACGGTCCCGCGGGCGCCCGTGGCGCCGTGACGAACGGGGCGAGCACCGGCGCGCGCATCTCGCTGCCCACGCCGGTGAAGGCGAGCCTCGAGGCGCTCACCGAGAGCATGCGCGGCGCGCTCGGGGAGGACCTCGTCGCGGTGCTCGTGCACGGCAGCGTGGCGCGCGGCGAGTACCTCGCGGGGGAGACCGACGTCGACGTCATCGTCGTGCTCGCGAAGGCGGGCCTCGCGCAGCTCGACGCGATCGGCGAGGCGCTGCTGCGCGCCCGCTACGCCGCGCGTATCCAGCCGATGTTCCTCGTCGAATCCGAGATCGCCGGCGCCGCCGACGCCTTCCCGCTCCTCTACGACAGCATCGCGCGTCACCACGTGCTCGTGACCGGGCGTGACCCGTTCGAGGGCGTCGTGGTGCAGGACGAACATCGCGGGCGCCGCATCGAGCAGGAGCTGCGTGAGGCCCAGATTCACCTCCGGCGCGCGGTCGCCGACGCCTGCGGGGCTCGTGAGGCGCTGGGGGGCGCGGTCGCGCGCAAGGTGCAGCAGCTGCGCGCGCCGCTGCACGCGCTGCTCGTCGTGAAGGGCGTTCCGTGCGACGAGCGCCTTCCCGCGGTGCTGGCGAAGCTCGCCGAGGTGTACGGCCTCGACCTGACGGCGCTCGGCTCCCCGCGCGAGCGACCGGAGCCGGCGCACGCCGCGCTCACCGCGCTGCTCGAGCGGACCATCGACGACGTCGACCGGCGGTGAGCGAGCCCGAAGCGTCGCGACGGTGAGGTGGAATCGCCGCCATGGCGCTCATCGATCACGTCACGCTCGTCGTCTCCGACTTCGCTCGTTCCAAGGCGTTCTACGAGAAGGCTCTCGCGCCGCTCGGCGTCCGCTGCCTCATGGAGTTCGGCAAGGCTGCGGGCTTCGGCCGCGAGCAGAAGCCCGACTTCTGGATCGGCGAGGGGCCGACCTCCTTCCAGACCGCCGAGCAACTGAAGCCCATCACGCCGACGCACATCGCGTTCGCAGCGCGGTCACGCGCCGAGGTCGACGCGTTCCACGCCGCCGCGATGGCCGCCGGGGCGCGTGACTTCGGCGGCCCCGGCATCCGGGAGATCTATCACCCGCACTACTACGGCGCGTTCGTGCTCGACCCCGACGGGCACGACGTCGAGGCCGTCGTGCACGGCCCCGCCTGAGCGCGCGCGGACTGGCGGATCAGGGGAGGGTCGTCGGGCAGATCGTCTCGGCGGCCGTGCCCTTCTTGCAGAACAGCTGGAGGGCGACGGCGCCCGTCCCCTGGAAGTAGTCGACCGCGATGGCGTGCGTGCCCACGACGAGGTGGACCGGGCCGCTCTTCTCGGCCGCGTTGTGCGCGCCGTCGTTGTCGATGATGGGGGTGCCGTCGATGGTGAGGATCGAGCCGTCGTCCGAGAGGAGCCGGAACGTCCAGTCCGACTCCGTCGAGACGACGAGCGGCGCCTCCCAGCGGAGGGCGAAGTTCTCGTTGCGGCTCGGGTCGATGCCCGGGAAGCCGCCGGTCATTGCGCGGTTCGAGACGTTGAGCTCGTGCGCGAAGAGGATGCCGTTCGGCGTCACTCCGGCGAGCGTGGGGAGCCGCGTGGTGCCCGCGTTGATGTTGTAGAAGCTGCCCTTCCAGCCGGCCGGATCGATCGTGCCCGTGCCGAACGTGTTCGTGCCCGCGAGGGTGGGGACGCCGACGTTCGGCGTCGGGATCACGGGGGTCACCGGGGTCACCGGGGTCGACGGCGTGCGGCGACCGATGGTGCGGACGCCCGGCGTCGGGGCCGGGGCGGGGGTCCCGGGGACCGCGGTCGCCGGAGGCGCCGAGGCCACGGGGCGCTTCGTGCCGACGCTGAAGCTGCATGCGACCGAGCTCACGGCCAGGGTCGCGCCAAGGAGACAGAGGACCGGGTAGCTGGGCTTACGCATGGGTTTGCCCTGTTTAGACGGGGACCCGGCGCGCGGCAATCAAAGCGGGGGCGCCGGAGCGCCGATTCAGTCGAAATCCTCGATCTTCCAGAGGCCGCGTTCGCGCACGAGCTGCATGGTGCCTGCCCCGTACGCCATCGTCGCGCGATCGCCGGTCTCCTCGATGGACGCACTCGGGAGGGCCTGCCGCAGCGAGGAGACGACCTGCTCGATCTCGTCCTTGTCGTGGCCCTCCCACGCGGTCTTCAGCTTCGCGGGATCGAGGCCCTCCTTGTGCGCGTCGGGCACGAACTTGAGGACGACATCGTAGCGCTTCCGCTCGACCGCCCGGACGAAGCCCTGGATGGCGTGGCGCGGAGAGTCCTGCGCGTAGAGGTCGATGGCGGTCGCCTCGACCTTCCAGGCGCCGTTCTCGAGCACGAGCTGGAGCTCCTGCCCGGTGCCGCTCGTGACGGTGGCGGTGACGACGGGCGTGGACGCCGGCCGCGCGAGGGCCTTCGCGATGTCCTTCACCTCGTCGGGGTTGTCCTTCACCATCCGGCGGAAGGCCTCGAGCGAGATGCCGCGACGCGCCTCGTCGCTCAGCATGCGGTAGGCGTCCTCGGCGCGCCCCTCCTCGAGGGCGTGCGAGTAGCCGCGGAGCACCGACTGCGGGTCCTCGGCGTGGCTCGCGCATCCGGCGCTCATCCCGACCGCGAGCGACACGGCGAGCCCCGTGAAGAGTGCGCGCCCGAGCGAGAGAACGAGTCCCGGCATCGGCACGAGAAGTAGCACGGTCACCGCGCCGAGCAACGCGCGATGAGGGACACCGTGGCCTCGCGGCGGCCGCCCGCGGCGCCGACGAACGGGTCGCCGGGGCCGTCGAGGCGCGCCTTCAGTCGCGTCAGCGCGGGCTGGTCGTTCGTGGCGCAGGCCGCGACCACGCGCTGGCGCAACGTCTCGCGGGCGATGCGCGGGGTCGGCAGGTCGCGGCCGAGCGCGTCGTCGAGCGCCGCCGCTCCGCGCTCGTAGAAGCCGCGGTTCACGAGGTTTCTCCCGACGAGGTAAGCTGACAGGCCCGAGCCGTCCTTGGGCGCCCACCCGCCGAGCTCGACCCCGCCCAGGAAGACGTCCGGTCCGTGCGTCTCGTCGCCGAGCAGCAGCGCCCGCACCGCCGGTCTCGCGTCGGGGTCTCCGGCGCCGAGCGCCTTCACCTCGAGGGTGCGCGCGACGTCCTCGTCGACGGTGCGCTTCGCGAGCGCCTCGTAGCGGGCCCGGGCCCCGTCGAAATCGCCGTCCACGAGCAGTGCGTCGCCGAGCGCCTCCTCGGCCCGGTCCCGGAAGATGCGCGGTACCGAAGCGTCGTCGGCATTCGCGAGGGCGGCGAGCGCGGCCCGTCCCACCTCGCGGTCGCCGTGACGGCGCTGCACGCCGGCGAGCTCCTTCTGGGAGGCGAAGTCGTGCGCGTCCTTGGCAATCGCCTTTCGATACAGCTTGATCGCCTCGTCGTACCGCTGGGAGTCGCGGCACACGTCCGCCTCGTGGCGGAGCGCATCGACGAGGTGCGGGCACTTCCGCCCGAAGATGCCCGGCCGCGCGAACTTCGCCTTCGCGAAGCTCGAAGCCTCGGCGGGCAGCGCGGCCTTGCGGAGGACCTCGCGGAACTGGCGGTCGAGCGACGGCCAGTCCGCTCGCGTGAGCGCGGGAAGGTCGCCGCCGCCGAACCAGCTGCGCACGACGTCCATCCCGTAGGTGTCGCCGACCCAGCCGACGAATGCCCCGGCGAGCGTGTAGCTCTTCGCCGACGAGTCCCCGAGGAACCCGAGCGAGAACACGTGCTGCATCGGCGGCAAGATCCCGATCTCCAGCATCGCGCGCGCCCACTGCGCGTCGGTGAGGTCCTCGTCGTCGGGTGACGCTGCCACCGCGATTCCTTCGATGAGCCCGGGGTTCGGGATCAGGCCTCCGAGCTCCCCGGCAATGCGGAAAGGCCCACGGCCGAAGCTTCCCGCGACCACGTGCGCGAGCTCGTGCCCGAGCACCGGGTGCGGATAGCCGCCGAGCTGCAGGTACACCTCCTCGCGCCACGGCTTCGCGATGTACGTGCCGGCCGCGCCCATCTGCCGCTTCTTGTCCTCGGCGTCGCGAAAGAAGAAGGCGCGGACGCGCGCCGGCCCACGGGCTCCCAGGCGGCGCTCCACGAACGCGAGCTCCTCCTCGCAGTCCTTCAGGAGCAGGTTTGCTTCCTGCTCGCGCGTGGTCGACGGGTACACGACGTCGCAGCGGGGGCCGTGCTTCTCGGCCCCGAGGCTCTTCGTGATCGAGGCGACGGTGCTGAAGTGTCCGAGCGAGGCGCCGAGCACGACGAGCGTGGTGCTCACCAGCGTGGCCGCGAGCGCGAGGCCGGCGCGCGCGCGTGAACGCGGCGAGCGGAGATCGAGCACGAGGCCGAAGGGACGCGCGGCGTTCCGCTCGAGCACCGAAGCCCCGAGGGCGAGCGCCGCCAGGGTCACGAGCGAGCCTAGTCGGTAGGTGAGCATCGGCGTCCCGGCGTCGATGACCGTGTCGTAGAGCGTGCCGCTGAAGTAACCGACGAACGGGTCGTACGCGAAGATCATCGGCGACGTCACGAAGCGCCCGACGCTGATCGCCGCGCAGACGATCGGCCCCGCCAGCGCGAGCACCACCGCGAGCGCCGCACGGCGTCGTGGCTTCACCACGCGACCGCGACGCACCAGCGCCGCCACCGTCTCGCCCACCACCGCGCCCCACGCGCCGCCCATCACGCAGCCCGCGCCCGCGGTGAGCGCGAAGTAGAGGAGCGCTCCCCAGAGCTCGCAGATCCCCACCCGCAGCGCATGCAGCAGCGCCACGAACAGCGACAACGCCGCGAGAGCGAGCCCGAGCAGGACGCCGCGCGCCACCGTCGCAAGCGGCGAGCGCGCGCTCGAATCCGCGTGGCGCGCCGCATCGAGCGCGATCGCGATCGCCGTCGCGCTCGGAACGAGCAGCCCCGTCGCCAGCGATTGCTCGTAACCGGGGCCGTCGAAGAGCGGCAGGAAGCCGATCGCGCCGAGCGCGACGAACACGAACAGCGCCGCTCGCGCGTACGGTATCGAGAGTATCGAACGCCAGCGAGCCATCATCGGCGGCATGCAGGCAGGCGAACCAGGCGAGAGAGCCCGAGGCCGCCGCGGCCTAGAGCGTCGGCTCGCTCGGCAGCGTCGGCGGCGTCTCTTGCGACGTCGGCGGCCCGTCCGGCGCATTAGGGTCGAGCGGCTCGAGCACGATCGGAAGCACCTCGGAGATGTGCTTGATCAGATTGATCTTGAGCTCCGCGAGAATGTCCTTCGGGACGTCCTCGAGGTCCTTGGCGTTGCGGAACGGCATCAGGATCTCCTTGATGCCCGCACGATGCGCCGCGAGGAGCTTCTCCTTGATGCCGCCGACCGGCAGCACGGCGCCGCGCAACGAGATCTCGCCGGTCATCGCGACCTCTTTGCGAACGGCCGCGCCCAGCAGCAGCGATGCCACCGCCGTGAACATCGTCACGCCCGCCGACGGTCCGTCCTTCGGCGTGCCGCCCTTCGGAACGTGGAGGTGGAGGGCGATGCTCGTCAGGCATTCGGGCTCGAGCCCGAGCTGCGCCGCATGGCTGCGCACGAACGACATCGCGGCCGCCGCCGACTCCTGCATGACGCTCTTCAGGTTGCCGGTGACGAGGATCTCGCCCTTGCCCGGCATCTTCGTCGCTTCGATGAACAGGATGTCGCCGCCCGACGGCGTCCACGCGAGGCCCGTCGCCACGCCCGGCGAGCTGGTGCGCTCCGCGAGATCCGGCGTGTACTTCGGCGGTCCGAGGACGATCTCCGCGAACTCGGCGGTGCACTGGAGGTGCACGTCCTCGCCCTCGGCGATGCGCATGGCGACGTGCCGGCACACGGAGCCGATCTGGCGCTCGAGCCCGCGAACGCCGGCCTCACGCGTGTAGCTCTCGAGGATCTTCTGGATGCCGCTGTCCTCGAACTGGAGGCGCTCGTCCGTGAGGCCGTGCGAGGAGAGCTGCTTCGGGACGAGGAACTCCTTCGCGATCATCTTCTTCTCGGCGCGCGTGTAGCCGGGCA
>JAQBQL010000263.1 GCA_028287035.1 Labilithrix sp.
TCGCCTGGGTGGCGCGCCCGCTGCTCGCCGCGGCGCTTCCGCGGCGGCTCCGGATCGCGCGCGCGCGGCGGGGACCGACGTGGGCGCCACCCTGGGCAGGACCGGTCCTGCGCGCGGCAGCCCGCGAACAGAGCGAGCGGAGCATCGCGCGGGCGCTCCGCGGTGCAGGCGCCGCCGATCGGTTCGACACGCTCGCGCGCGGCGCGCACCGGATCCACCTCGCCTGGTTGCGGCACCAGGAGCAGGTCGGCGGCGGGCTCGAGCGCCGCGACCCGTTCCTCGCGCCCGACCTCGCGCGGCTCGTGACGGCGTGGCCACCGGCGCTGCTGCTCCACGGCGGCGTGCGCCGCGGCCTCTTCCGCGAGGCGTGTCGCGGGCTCCTGCCCGAGTCGCTGCGGACGCGCGAGGACAAGGCGAGCTTCGAGCCGGCGTTCGAGCGGTGCTTCGTCGCGAGTGACGGTCCGCGCCGGATGCGCGGCTACGCGGACCTCGCCGCGCTCGCCGACCTCGGCCTCGTCGAGCCGGCGCCGTTCCGCAGCGCCTTCGAGCGCTTCGTCGCCGCTCCGAGCGTGGGCTGGGAGGACGTCTGGCCGGCGCTCGCCATCGAGTCGTTCCTGAGACGCCGCGCCGAGGGCCACGCGTGAGCGCCGCGCACGTCGAGTGGCTCGCCCGTTACGAGGAGGACGAGGACGTGCTCTTCCGGATCGGGCGCAGCGGGGACACGCTCATCGCCGAGTGGATGGGCCTCGTCACCGTGACGTCGGATGCGCGCGGGGAGGTCGTCACGACCACCGTCGCCGAGGGTGCCGACCCCGAGGACGTCGAGAAGATCCGCCGCGGCGGCGCGATGCTCCTCGTTCGCCACCTGCAGGGGAAGCTCGCGCTCCACGGTGCGGCGGTCGCGTTCGGCGCGGAGGCGATCGTCCTGTTGGGTCGGAGCGGCCAGGGCAAATCCACGCTCGCCGCGAGCCTCTGCGCGGCCGGAGCGTCGCTCCTCGCCGACGACGCAGTGGCGATCGATTCTGCCGGCGCGTCCTTCGTGGTGGTGCCGAGCGAGGTGAAGCACTGGCTCGATGCGCCGGCCCGCGCCGCGCTGGCCGGCGGAGCCGCTCCGCCCGACGATCGCGGCAAGGCGGCGATCGCGACGGCACGTCCGGCCGCCGGCGCAGCGCGGCTGTGCGCGTTCGTCGAGCTCGCCTTTGTCGAGGAGGACGCGCCGGCCAAGCTGGTCCGGCTCGCGCCCGGGATCGCGGCGATGGCCACGCTCGTCCCGCAGGCGGTGCGCTTCGCGGTCGACGACCCGCGGCTGCAGCGCGCGGAGCTCGACGCGCTCGGCCGGCTCGTCGATGCGGTGCCGGTCTATCGTCTCGAGCGGCCGCGGTCGCTCGAGCGTCTCGGAGCGGCGCACCCGCTGCTGCTCTCGCTCACCGGACGTGGCCTCGAGGAACCCATGGAGAGATCGCCGTGACCGACGCCGTTTCGCCGCGCACCAGCGCCAGGATCCCCGCCAACGTGTACGCCCGACCCTTCGGCGAGGAGATCGTGCTGCTCGACTTCGCGCGCGGCGAGTACTTCGGGCTCGACGAGGTGGGCGCGGCGGTGTGGCGCTCGCTCGAGTCGGGTAAGACGGTGGGAGAGACGGTCGACCTGCTCGTCGACCGCTACGACGTGGCACGCGAGGTGGCCTTCGACGATATCGTCGCGATTGTCACACACCTGGCGGCCGAATCGCTGCTCCTGCTCGCGTGAAGCTTGCGACCGAACTCCGCGTTGGCCCTTCGTCCCCCGAGGCGTTAGCCTGAAGGGGTATCACTCTCTCTTTCCCCGGGGTTCGCCATGACCAGACTTCGCCTAATCGCGCTCGCTTCCGTCAGCCTTTCGATCGTCGCTGCGGGCTCGCTCGTCGCGTGCTCCGACGACACCTCGATCGATCCCACCGACGCGGGTGGCCTCGACACCGGAACCGATAGCGGCAAGGAGGACACCGGCGCGATCGATGGCGGCGCAGACGGCGCCGACACGGGTACGGATGCCGATGCGGGGGTGCCGATCACGCTTGCGAACGTCGCCGACGTCGTGTCCGAGCACATGTGCAATTCGTTCGCGCGCTGCTGCTTCGGCACGCCGACGCCACCCGCCGGTGGGCTCGACGGCGGCGGGTCGTTCGACCGCGCGAGCTGCCTCAGCCTGTACAACACGCTTGGCTTCGAGAACTCGAGCGTCGGTCACGACGTGTACGCGAGCGGCAACGTCGCCCTTGATCCGGCGAAGGCCGCTTCGTGCGTAGCGAAGATCGACACCCTCAAGTGCACCCTGTCGGCGACGGACTTCCAGGACATTCGATCGACGTGTTTCTCGGCTGTCGCCGGGACTGTGAAGGTCGGAGACGCCTGCGCGAAGAGCGTTGAGTGCGCGGCCGGTCTGTTCTGCAAGCCGACTGCAGCCGGAGCACTTGCCGGCACGTGCGCCCCGCTCAAGGCGGCCGCGGAGTCCTGTTCGGACTTCGCAGGGCAGGGTGACATTTATGGAGCGGCGCTACTTGCGGAGGAGTCTTGTTCATACCGCGGCAGCGGTACTCCGAAGCTGTTTTGCGACACCTACGCGGACCCGTCGGATCCCGACGCGCCGCCCACGGACCCGACCACCTGGACGTGCAAGGCCGCCGGACCGGTCGGCGACCCCTGTGCCGACTCGACGTGGTGCGCGAGTGGCATCTGCGACCCGAACGGTTACCAGTGCGTCGATCCGTTCGTCTTCTTCGCGAGTGACCGCTGCGCCAAGAGCATCGTTCACTGAGCTGTGTCGGGCGAGCGGCCGGAGCGTGAGAGTGGCGGCCCACAGCGAGCGGCTCCTCATCGCGCTCCTCGCGTCGCCCTCGCTGTCCCTTGATCCTGCACGGATCGAGGAGCTCCTCGCGACCGCCGAGCGTCACGGGGTAGCCGGCGTCGCTCACGAGCTCCTCGAGGCTCGTGGGGTCGTGCCGCCGGCGCTCCGCGACGAGCTCGCGCTGCGCCGGGTGGCGCGCGAGCTCGATCACGCGGCGCACATCGGAACGCTGCGCCGCATCGATGCCGCGCTCTTCGAGGCGCGCATCGACGCGGTGGTCCTGAAGGGGCCGCTCTTCGCCGAGCGCTTCTACGCGAGCCCCGCCGCGCGAGCGACGAGTGACATCGATCTCCTCGTCGCCGAGCGCGAGCTCGATCTGGCCACGACCGCGCTCCGCGCCGCTGGCTACATGGCGTCCGCCGATCCCCACGAGGCGTGGTGGCGCGCCGAGCACCATCACATCCACCTCGAGAGCCCGGACGGGCTTCCGCTCGAGCTCCACTTCCATGCGTACCGCGGCTTCGGCGGTATCCTGCGCAGCGAGCCGCTCATCGCGCGCGGCGTCGTCGCGTCGCGACCGCCGATGAGCGCGCTCCGGGTCCTGACCGCCGAAGACGAGCTCGTGTACCTGGCCGTCCACGCCGCCGCGCACCGCTTCGTGCGGCTTGGGTGGCTCTACGATCTGGTGCTTCTCGTCGGCACCATGACCGACGCGGCGCTCGAGCGCGCGGCGCAGCGCGCCCGTCAGCTCGGGTTCGCCCGACCCCTCGCGTTTGCCGGGCAGCTCCTCGTCGAACGCTTCGGCCTCGCGCGTGCCGAGCTCCTCGGCCGACTCGGGGCCGTGCGCGCGCCCGTCGTGAGCGCGGCGGTGCACGCGCCCGAGCAGCCGCTCTTCCGCGCCGCCACGAGCTTCGTCTATGCGGCCGCGCTGTGTGACTCGCCCTCGTCCGCCGTGCGCTACGCGACGCGGGCGAGCGCCGACCGTGCGCGCCGGCTGTTCACGGGCGAGAGGTGAGCGCGCCGCGCGTCACGGTCGGCCTCCCGTTCTTCAACGAGGAGCGGTTCCTGGCGCAGGCCATCCGATCCATCTTGGCGCAGACGATGGGCGACCTCGAGCTCCTGCTCGTGGACGACGGATCCACGGATGGCTCGCTCGCGATCGCGCGAAGCTTCGCGGACCCGCGCGTGAAGGTGCTCGCCGATGGCGAGCGGCGCCACCTGCCGGCGCGGCTGAACCAGATCACCGAGCTGGCGCGCGGAGACCTCGTGGCGCGCATGGACGCCGACGACGTGGCGCACCCGCGCCGCCTCGAGCTCGAGCTCGCGGTGCTCGCTGCGGATCCTTCCATCGACGCCGTCGGCGCCTGGGTCGCGTTGACGGACGACCGCGACCACATCATCGGCGTCGTGGAGGCTGCTCCGCTGGCCAGCACGCTGGCTGCGGTGCTCGAGCGCGGGCTCATCGCGCACCCGACGATGCTCGCGCGCCGCGGCTGGCTGCTGGCGAACCCGTACGACGAGCGCCTGACGCGCGCCGAGGACCGCGACCTCTGGTGCCGGACCGTCGCGACGTCACGCTTCGCGGTGGTGCCGATGCCCCTCCACGTGATGCGGGTGTCCTACGAGGACCCGCGCTTCCTTGCGTCGTATCTTGCGTCGCTCGCGCAAAACCGGCGGCTCTTCCTGCGTTACCGGTCGGGCGTCGGGCTCGGCACGGCGGCCCGTCTCTGGGCGGCGGCGGCCATGAAGGGCCTCGTGATGCAGGCGGCGGTGCGGGCGGGACATACCGAGACGCTCGTGAAGCGGCGTGGCCGCGCGCCGACCGACCGCGAGCGCGTTCTCGTCGCCGAGGCACTCGCCGCCTCATGCGTTCCGGTCGCGCACGCGCATGCCGAGGATCACCGGGCGTAACGCGACACGAGCTCGCGGGTCTCCTCGAGCAGCCTCGCGTGCCCGGGGGCGCCATCGACGCCGCCCGCCACGCGCGTGAGCTCCTCGACCGTGCGCTTTCCGTCGATCGCCTCCAGCACCGCGCGCGCGCGTGAGCCTCGCGCGCCGAGCACCGGCTGGTGGCTGCTCGACAGCCGAAGGAGCTCCGCGGGATCGGTGGGAGCTCCGAGGAACGTCGACTGCCGCTGCGTGACGCGACCACCCGCGAGCTCCGTGTCCCACGCCCAGCGATCGCCGCGCGCATCGGCACGGACGGTGACCTTCAGGCGCTCGTCACACGCGACCCGCAGCGGCTCGGCCAGAGGCAGGAACGCGCGCGCATACGCGAGCGACCAGCCGGGCGCCGTCCGGTAACGGATGTCGTCGGTCACGTGCGCCTCGAACCAGACGACGAGCCCGTGCGCGTCACCGGCGCGGGTCACCTCGAGGTCGACGGTGCCCTCGAACGACGACGGAGGATCGACGGCGTAGTCGATGGTGGCCCACGCTCCCTCCGTCGAGAGCACGTCGCTCGCCTCGATCGGCGCCGCGCGATCGTCGTAGATGCTGTTGACGAGCGACGGCCGCAGCGCGCTCGCCCGCAGGCCGCGCATCTCGAAGCTGCGCAGGCCGGCATCGAGGCGCCGAGCGAGCGCCTCGGACTCGACGAGCTGCACGTAGAGCGTGTCGCGAAGCGGAACGAGCGTGCCGCCTGGCACGAGGAACCGCCGCCGCGCCTCGGCGATCGCCTCGAGATGCGCGCCGTTCAGCGGGGTGTTGCCACGCAGGTCGGAGACGATGACGTCGACCCGCTCCGGCAGCGCCAGGTCGGCGAGCTCGCAGTGATGCACCTCGATGCGGTCGGCGCACCCGTTCTCGCGCGCCAGGTCGCGAAGCAGCAGGACCGCCGGGTTGATCTCGCACGCATGAACGCGCCGCGCGCCGGCCCGAGCGGCCAGCAGGGACATGATGCCGGTGCCGGCGCCGAGGTCGAGGACGGTGCACCCGGGCGTCACGACGCGCGCGATGGCGCGGGCATACGCGTCCATGCGGACCCCGTCGCCGGCCATCCGCCCGTAGTCGAGCACCGTGTACATGACGGTGGCTTAGCAGGTTTTGCCGGCTTTTCCGGGGCCGCACGATGATAGAAACGACCTCGTGCGAAACCGCGCGACAGCGCCCGTCCGGCGGCTCCTCGCGTCACTCACTCCCGGTGCGCGGCGTCTCCTCGCGGCCGCGGTCGCCATCGGCGTCCTGGTGCGCATCAGCGTTCTCGTGACCGCCCGCGACGTGAGCCGCAGCGAGCTGCGGGGCGCCGCGCTCGTCTCGCTCTTCGTCGCGGGTGCGCTGGCGCTCCAGCGGCTGGTCCTCGCGCGGCTCCGCGTGAGCGTGGAGTGTGACCTTCATCGCGCCGCCGCGATCGCGCTCGTAGAGGCCGACGTGCTCGCCGCGCCGGTGCCCGACCTCCAGCGGCGCGTCTTCGAGGGCGAGTGGCAGGCGCGAACCCTGCTCTCCTCGGCGCTCCCGCAGATCCTCGGTGATGCCCTCGTGTGCGTCGCGGTCGTGCCGTACGTCGCGTACGTGCTGCCCGCGCGCGTGCTCGGGGTCGCCGGAGCAGCGCTGCTCGGCGTGCTCCTCGTCGTCGTCGCGCTCCGCCGCGCGACGCAGCGCTTGCAGGCGCGCACGCTCGCTGCCGCGCAGGAGGTCTACGATCACGTGCTCGTCGGCATCGAGGGGCGCCTCGAGCTCGCGGCGCGCGGGGGCGAGGCGGAGCTGAGAGGCCGCCTCGAGGATTCGCTCGCCCGCTATGCGGCGATCGCGAACCGTACCGGGCTGCGGTCGGCGATGGCAGGACGCGCGCCGCTCGCGGTGGGCGCCGCGATCCTGGCGGCGGCGATCGCGCTCGATCCCGGGTCGCGCGCGGCGATCGGCACGGCGCTGCTCGGAGACGCGCTCCTCCTCGCGGCGTGCCTGCCGCCGATCGTCGGGGCGGTGGTCGGCGCGCACGAGGTGTTCCGTTCGAGCGCCGTCGTGGCGCCGCTCGTGAGCGTCCTCCAGGCGGCGAGACGGCCGGAGCTCTCGCGACCGGGAGGCACGGTGATGGCGCTGCCCGCCGAGATCGTGATGGATCGCGTGAGCTTCCGCTACGAGCAGGCCCCCGTCCTCGAGGACGTGAGCATGCGCTGGTCGCCCGGACAGGTGCTCCTCGTGACCGGCGCGAACGGGGCAGGGAAGAGCACGCTCCTCTGCCTCCTCCTCGGTCTGCGCGGGCCCGCGAGCGGCGCGATCACCGTGGGCGGCGCGCCGCTCGACGCCCTCGACGTCGTCGCCTTCCGTCGCCGCGCCGTGTACCTGCCGCAGCGGCCGTACCTCGGGGAGGCGCACGTCGCGGTGCGCGACGCGATGCGAATGGCGAGGCCGACCGCCACCGACGACGAGCTCCGCGCGGCGCTCGCGCGGCTCGAGGTGCTGCGTGCGCTCGAGGCGCACGCCGAGGAGGACGCGCTCTCGGTGACGGTCGGCTCGCTCTCCGCGGGCCAGAGGCAGCGCGTGGCCTTGGCCCGGGTGCTCCTGTCGGGCGCCGCGCTCGTCGTCCTCGACGAGCCCGACGCGTATCTCGACGCGGCGGGCATCGCGCTCCTGGTCGCGCTCGTCGAGGAGCTCACCGCCTCGGGCGCGATGGTCGCCGTGGCCGCCCACTCCCCGGCCTTCGCCACCCCGAGCGCCGTGCGGGTGATGCTGGACCCTACAGCGGGGTGACGCGCACCATCGTGGTGCCGCGGTCGTACGAGTATTCCACCTCGAAGCTCGCGTCCTTCGCGAGCTTGAAGCAGTCGAACGCCGGGAAGAGGGCGTGCGCCCAGTGGTTCGCCGGGTCGAAGTCGTCGGGGAGCGTCGACAGGATCACGTCCTCGGCGAGCTTCGCGCGGAAGGCGAGGAGGATGCCGAGGTTCTTCGTCTCGCGCGACACGGTCATGACCACGCGCGTCGCGACCCACGTCTCGAACGGGCCCGAGAAGTCGATCTCGGCGAGGAGCGTCGGCGGGCCGAGCGGCCACGTCGCAACGTCCCGCGCGTCGACCATGATGGCCTCGGTCGACGAGAGCTGGTGCGAGGCGAGGACGGAGAAGTCGAGGCCGTAGGCATCCCGGTACCCATCGAGCTTGCCGTCGGTGAAGACGTGGCGCTCGAGGAGCGCCTGCGGGATGTCGACTGCCACCGCGTAGATCTGGATGGCGGCGGGAATGATGCGCGCGCCCGGCGCGAGGAGGCGCCGCTTGGCATCGGCGACGATCTCGAGCAGCTGCTCGTCCAGCGGATCGTTGCCGATGGTCTCCGTGACGAGCACCGTGGCCGGCTCCGGGAGCTCGGCGCTCGTCGAGCGGCGGCGTACGAGCTCGACGCGGTCCGCGACGCCGTTCGCCTCGAACATGCGGAGCGCGACGTCCGCGATCCCGCTCGACTCGACGGCGTACACCTTGCGCGCGCCGGCCTTGGCCGCGCCAGCCGCGAGGACCCCCGTGCCGGTGCCGATGTCGAGCACCACGTCGTCCGGCTTCACGGTCTGCCGGAGCGCGTGGAGGAAGCCCCTCGTCCGCGTCAGGTCGTCGAGCATCGAGAGGTGCACGTTCGGGCGCACCCAGCCGCGCGTCGCCTCTTCGCCGCGATCGGCCGGGTCGACGAGCACGCCGCGATCGGCGAGATCGGCGATGCACGTCGCGAGCTCGACCCAGTGCTCGGTGCCCGAGGCGGGGAGCGACGCCATGACCTCCTTCACCGTGCGCGGCACGGAGAAGGCGTCGAGGATGGTCATCGCCACGCGCGGGGCCAGGTGGCGCTCGCCATAGAGCTCGATGCCGACCTCGTCCTCGTTGGTGAGGCGGACGAGGACGTCCTGGGCGCGCACGAGGGTCTGGTCGGGAAGGGTGAAATCGGCGCCAGCCGCATCGCTGGTCACCGCTGCCTGGGGGTCGGTCACGGGGCGACCATAGCAAAAAGGCGCTCGTCAGCGAGACTCGACCGCCGGACAGCTCGCGGTCACGGGCGCGTTCGTGCTGGGCCGGGTCGTGACGTTCTCGGGCGCTCCGTACGCGGCGATGAGGGCGAAGTGCTCGTACGCGCACGGCGTGAGCTCGAGGGCGCGAGCTCCTTCCTCGCGGAGGACGCGTCCGCGCGCGACCTGCGGGCCGCGCAGCTCGTGCTCGGCCCGGCCCGGGACGTCGCGGAAGCCGCGCGTGCTGGTCACCCCCCACGCCGCGCACACGACCGCGACCGCCGCGGCGCGCAGGCGTCGGCCGCGCATGTCGGCGGCGGCGAACGTTGCGCCGAGCGCGTCGACCACCGCGAAGGCGAGGACGAAGGTGATCGCGAGCAGCGGGCGCTCCGCATGGTGCGCCGGCGACCCGTCATGCACGTTGCCGTACGCGAGAAAGGCGAGCTGGCCCGCCGCGCATGCGAGCGGCACCGCCCAGCGCGCAGCGAGCTCGCGGCGCGCGGCGCTCCCCCACAGCGCGAAGCCCGCCAGAACCATCCCCAGCACGACGTCGAAGCGCATCCCGACCAGGAGACGCGGGTAGAGGAGCAGCGACGCGACGGGGTCGGTGCTTCCTTCCCCGATCGCGCGCTTGAACCGCGACACCCGCGCGAAGAAGTGGAGCGCGTCGCCGTGGGCGTGGCGGTTCCACGCCAGCCACGCGAGAGGCCCGGCGATCGCGAGAAGCGCGCATGCCGCCAGCACCACGCTGCGCTGCCGGACCGCGCGCCACGTGACGACCACCGCGAGCACCGCTGCCACGGGCCACGGCTCGTACCGGGAGAGGCACGCCGCGAGCAGCGCGATCGCGAAGCCGACCCGGGCGCGCGCCGGCGTGGCATTCGCGCCGAGCGCGATCGCGGCCGCCGCCGTGGCGCTCGCCGTGAACGACTCGGGCACCGTGGAGGCGCCGAGCCACACGCTCCAGGGCGCGAGGAGCGC